>MNKP01000079.1 GCA_001920875.1 Acidobacteria bacterium 13_1_20CM_2_55_15 | reverse complement strand
ACACTGTGGTAGAGAAGCATATACTCCGGACCCGTCAAAGCAGAATCAAAGAGATGGTTTTGGAGGAACAGAGAGGACTACGATAAATGGACGGCAAGAAGACTCAGAAATTCCGTCAGCGGCTGCTGGAGGAATATCAAAAGCTGATTCGCTCAATCAATCGGAACAGATTGGCGGAGGAAGAAATCAAGCTTGAAAATACCGAAGATGAAGGCGATCTCGCCACAATCAGTCATAACAAAGAACTCTTATATAACCTCCATGAAAGCGATTTTCAGAGGCTGAAGTCCATACAAGAAGCCCTGAAGCGCATGGACCGCGGCGAGTATGGTGAGTGCGTCCGCTGCGGGGAAGATATTAACGAAAAACGTCTCATGGCGGTGCCTTGGGCGACATTGTGCATCCAGTGTCAGGAAGAGGCCGAAAAGGAAACTGCGTCTCCGCGGCCCGTCCTGGCCGGTATGCTGAAACCTGAGGAGGCTGAAGAGCCTGAAATCTGAATCACATCCGGGCGATCGCCCTTGCCATTAAAAAGAGACCCATCCCGGCAAACACGACGATCGCCATCTTCACCCCTTTTTCCCGATTGACCTCAGGTATGAGATCTGTCGCGGCGACGTAGAGCGTCGAACCCGCCGAAATGGGAAGCGCATAAGTGAGCAAGACACTGCCCCCGAGTAAATGAACTGCCAGGACCCCCACCAGCGTGGAGCCGCCCAAAGCGCTCGCACCTGCAAGCGCCTTTCCCTTTGAATGGCCCGAGGTAATGACGATGGAAGCGATTGTAAAGCCGTCGGGTATCTTGTGAAGCAGCACCGCCAGGAAAATCAAAATGCCGACACGGGGCGATATCATAAATCCAGCGCCGATCGCCACACCGTCGAAGAACGTATGTACGATCATGCCGATGAGCGCCGAGATTCCCACGATGGGATTCACGACCTCTTCATGGTGCGTCTCTACGCCGAAATGCAGATGGGAGGCGAAGGTGTGTTCGAAGGTATGGACAATTAAATACCCAACCAGCAGCAGGACGGGAGCAGAGTTGGTCAGCGTCAAGCTTTCGGGGAGCATCTCCAGAAAAACGGTTCCCAGCATGAACCCCGATCCCAACGCGACAAAGTATCGCAGCGATCGGTACGCCCAATTTCCCGACGATACGATAACACCACCAAGGATATTGGCAAATGCGGCGGCAAGCGCGAACAGTAACGATTGAGCGAAAGCGTTCATCCACTGTGCCGAACGGTTATGATGTCGCCGTCTTTAACGCGATATTCTTTGCCTTCCAGCCGAAGTAATCCTTTTTCCTTGAGCGCTTGCATCGTTCCGTACTTCACGAAATCGTCGTAATGGCAAACCTCGGCTCGAATGAAATGATCTGCCAGATCCGTGTGAATGACGCCTGCAGCCTGTTGCGCGTTCATACCCCGGATGATCGTCCATGCCCGGCATTCTTCCTCGCCTACGGTGAAGAATGAGATGAGACCGAGCAGCCGATAGGTTGTCTGAATCAATCGCTCCGCGCCAGACTCCGACAAACCGTAATCCGACAGAAAACTTCTCAACTCTTCCGGGGGCAGTTCGGCCATCTCCGCCTCGAGTTTCCCACAGATGGTGGTCTGTGCCGTGCCGGCACGAAGCGGGACCTCTGCATGCGGACGCCTCAATCGATCGAGCTGGTCTTCACCAATATTGTCGACGTAAAGCATCGGCTTCTCGGAAAGAAATGCGAAACCTTTTACGAGCTTCTTCTCCTCGTCACTGACTTCCATTTCTCGAAGAGGCTTTTCCGATTCCAGCCACTGCTTTGCCTGCTGCAAATACGCGAGCTCCTTCTCCAAGGCGGCGTTCTTGATTTTCTTCAGATCCTTTTCCAGCCGTTCCATGCGCTTCTCGATGGATGCGATATCCGCCAGCATCAGTTCGTAATCGAGATTGCGCTTGTCACGTTCCGGATCTACGGTTCCGTCCGAGTGCGGCACGGATTCATCCTGAAACCAACGGACGACGTGCACCAGCGCCTCAACAGTCCGCACGGGAGCAAGCGCTAAATCTTGGCCTTTTGCCCCCACGAGTCCGTGAACGTCGACGAACTCAACGGTCGCGTACGTTGTTTTTTTCGGATTGAATTTCGAAGAGAGAAAATTCAGCCGAGGATCCGGCACTTTGACGACGCCGACATTGGGGTCCAGCTTCCGGCCCGCAGCAGGACCCGCCGCGGCTTTCCCACGCGTGAGCACATTGAATATGGTGGTCTTGCCTGCCGAAGGCAGCCCGATGATTCCCGCTTTCATCTTGCAAATCCACTGTCGGCGGTCATCAGGCCGCCGCTACGCTTAGACCCCGATTTTGTGTAACGCCCCTCTTAAGCATAACCGCTGGCGTGACCTGACGGCCGAAAACCTTCCGCGCAAACTCGCAAACTTTTCATTTGACAGCCTCAAGGCCCCCGAGTAGTCTGAAGTGGCCAAAAGTGGTTAAATTTGTATATTATTGGCTTTTCAAGGACCGATATCGATGTTGCGTGGGAATGCACCTGCTACCATTGACGAGAAGGGACGGCTCAAGATTCCGTCTAATTTCCGCGCGCACATCGACGAGTCCTGGGGCAGCGACTTCTACATCACGTCTCTCTCGGGTGAATCCGTGCTGATTTATCCCCTCCCAGTCTGGCAAGAAATTGAAGAACGACTCGCCAAGCTACCTTCCATGAACCCAACGAAGAAAAAGTTACTTGATCGAACGAATTATTACGGTCAGTTAACTACTGCTGATAAGTCAGGGCGGGTTCTGATTCCGCCGTTACTGCGGGAATCAGCCCAGATGGTGGGAGAAGTCGCTGTCCTCGGTTATTTGGATCATTTGGATGTTTGGAATCATAAACGGTTCCTCAGCCGGATCAAGGAACACGAATTCAGCGAGGAAGACCAGGAAACTCTAAGCAAATTGGGAATCTGATGAAGTTGGATCTTCATGTTTCGACACACGCCAGTTTTAGCCGAAGAGGTCATTCAGTTCTTGAATCCAAGGCCTGGCGGCTTTTTTATCGATGTCACGGTTGGAGCCGGCGGGCACAGCCGCGTCATTCTGGAGCTTACGGCGCCCGATGGGAAATTGCTGGCTATCGATCAAGACGAATCGGCGTTGACGCAAGCAGGCCAAGAATTGGCCGTGTTCGGCCCGCGCGTGGTATTCGTGCACGCGAACTTCAGGGAAGTCGCGCAGGTTGCGGCCGCGCATGGATTTTCGGGATGCGATGGCGTGTTGGCCGATATCGGAATTTCCTCGATGATGGTGGACGATCCCTCCCGGGGGTTCTCATTCATGCGTGAGGGACCGCTCGATATGCGGATGGATCGCACGCAGCCGCTTACGGCTGCTGAGGTAGTGAACACGTTCTCGGAAAAAGACATTGCCGACATTCTCTTCCATTACGGCGAAGAACGCCGGTCGCGCGCGATCGCGCGATCGATCGTGCGAGGGCGCCCGCTCCGATCGACGGCAGACCTTGTGCGGGCAATTGAGCGTGTGGCGGGCCGCCCTCGTTACGGCCGAATTCATCCAGCCACTCGGACGTTTCAAGCTTTGCGCATTTTTGTGAACGACGAATTGAAGAATCTCGAAATTTTTCTGGATTCGTCGATGGCCATCGTGGGATCGCGCGGGCGAATCGTTGTGATCACGTTTCACTCCCTCGAAGACCGAATCGTCAAACAAAAGTTTCGCGCGCCGGCTGTGGCGGGATCGGTTCTAACGAAGAAGGTTGTCGCCGCGAACCAAAAAGAACTGCAGCGTAATCCTCGCTCTCGAAGCGCGAAATTGCGCGCGTGGGAAAGAAGCTGATGGCCATTGAAATCCACCTCGAAAAACGGATCGTCAACAACAGCGTGATCCGCCAGATCGACGCGAAAAGCCATCGTGATTACATCGTCGTGACGGCATTGGCTGCGATTTTCTTGTTCGGCCTGTTTGCTTACGGCTGGCAGCACTACCAGTGGATCCAATACGGCTATCGCATCGAGGAAGCCCAAAAGAAGAAGGAGCGGTTGGCTGAGACCGGACGCCAGCTGCGGTTGGAACGCGCATCGCTGAGCAATCCGCAGCGAATTGATTCCATTGCGCGGAAACAGCTCGGGATGGTCGTTCCGGCTCCCGGCCAACTCGTCACGTTCAATACGGATGCGCCATTGACCATTCCGTCGCGGCAACGGCAGCAGCCCGCTCGACAGCCACAGCCGGCTGCCCTCGAACTGAACAGATGACCATATTAAAGATGCGATGATGAAATATCCGACAACGCGAGTTTACATTTTGATTGGTGTTATGGCAGTGTGGGCAGCGGCGATCGGAACGCGGCTCTATTTTCTTCATGTCGTTCATTCTGCCGATTACAGGCAGCGCGCCGAACGTCAGCAGCAGCGCACGTTTGAGGTGACCCCGCCGCGAGGCATCATCTACGACCGCAACAAGAACGAACTGGCAGTCAGCGTCAAAGTTGATTCTGTCTTCGCGGTTCCCGATGAGATCGATGATCCGGTTCGAGCCGCCGGAATTCTTTCGACCCGGCTCGGCATCCCTCGAGATGAGCTTTCCCAAAAACTTCAGATGCAGCGATCTTTCGTTTGGATCAAGCGGAAGGTGAGTGCGACAGAATCCGCGGCGCTCGCGAGAACGAAACTTCCGGGCATTTATTTCCAAAAGGAACACCACCGCTTCTATCCGAAGCGGGAGATGGCGGCCCATGTTCTAGGCTATGTGAATATTGATGAAGAAGGTATGGGGGGACTGGAATACCGGTACAACCGAAGCGTTCGCGGTGAGACCGGCCGGGCGGTTATTTTGACTGATGCCCGCGGCCGAAGTTTCAACAGCCTCGAACAGCCGCCGGCGCCCGGAGCGAATCTCGTCACGACAATCGACGAAAATATTCAGTACATTCTCGAAAAAGAGGTTATGGCTGCCGCAGTCAAGACGCGGCCAAAAGGAATCTCGGTCATCGCGATGTCTCCTTCCACGGGCGAGATCCTCGGGATGGCGAATTATCCTACCTTCAATCCGAATGAGTACGCGCGCTACTCCTCCCAAACCTGGAGTAATCGTGCCGTCAGTCAGACCTACGAGCCGGGTTCGACATTCAAGATTGTAACCGTGACATCGGCTATTGAAGAAGGTGTGGCAACTCCCACAGACGTCATCGATTGCCAGATGGGTTCCATTGTCGTATTTGGCCGGACGATTCACGACCACAAGCCATTCGGCCTTCTGACGGTCAAACAGATCATGGAGAAGTCGTCGGATGTCGGCGCCATTAAGCTTGGGTTGCGACTTGGCGACGAACGATTTGCAAGTTACATCGACCGCATGGGTTTTGGAAAACCCACGAATATCGATTTGCCCGGTGAGGAACGAGGGCTGACGAAACCCGCGTCGCACTGGACAAAGAGTTCAATCGGCTCGATAGCAATGGGCCAAGAGATCGGCGTGACGCCGCTTCAGATTATTCGAATGGTGTCCATCGTAGCCAGCGGCGGGATTCTCTACGAACCGTATATCGTCAAGAGAGTCGAGCACCCGCAAAACGGGATTCTTAGTGAGACGATACCCCATGGTGAGCGCGTCATTTCTGCCGATACCGCGGCGAAACTGCAAGACATGCTGGAAGTCGTGGTTACGCATGGCACAGCGACGGCAGGAAAGCTCGATGGCTACACCGCTGCGGGAAAAACCGGCACGGCCCAAAAAATCGATGAAACCGGTCACTATTCCAAAACCAAGTTCGTCGCCTCTTTTACAGGATTTGCTCCAGCTTCGAATCCCGTGGTCGCGATCATTGTTGTTATCGACGAACCGGTTGGGCAACACATGGGCGGGGAGGTCGCGGCGCCTCTATTCAAGAAAGTAGCCGAGCCGATCTTGCGATACATGTCCGTCCCGCCCGATGTTCCTACCTATGCGCCGCAGTACACGATGAAGGAGGCTTTGCCCGTAAAATCCAGAAGCTTTGTCAAGCGCGCGACTTATTCTCCCTCTCGTGAGGGCGAGACCGCGAGCGAAGCGAGCGGAGGGGGTCGATTCCGGACTTTGTGGGCAAAGCAGCCCGTCTCCGCCAGGGTCATAGATCGGGTGTATGGTTCCGAATCCAGTGACTTCGGCGACGTTACCATTCCCGATTTTCACGGAAAGTCTCTTCGGCAGGTCACTGAAGAGTGTTTGAAAGCGGGTTTGCGATTGCAATCCACCGGCTCGGGGGCCGCGATCGAGCAGATCCCTCCGCCCGGTACCAGCGTGCGCGCGGGCGCACGCGTACAAGTACGGTTTTCAACTCGCATGTCGCAGCGGTAGCATTTAGAAAATGAAGCTTGAGGAGCTGCTGAAAGGTTGCAGCCTACGCGCCGCGGCTGGTGATCTGGGCGTCGAGATTCTCGGTCTCGCCTATGATTCACGCCGGGTGCGCCCCGGCGACGCCTTCTTTGCCATCCGTGGAACTCGCATGGATGGAAACCGGTTCGTCCCGAACGCGATCGAGAAGGGAGCTGCCGCCATTGTCTCGGCTTTACCCGCTACGCCTCCAGTTTCTGTGCCTTGGATTGAAGTCGGCGACGAGCGCCTTGCGCTTGCTCGAGTGGCCGGTAACTTCTACGGTCATCCGACCGCCCAACTGCACCTCATTGGA
Source organism: Acidobacteria bacterium 13_1_20CM_2_55_15 (assembly GCA_001920875.1). GTDB lineage: Bacteria > Acidobacteriota > Terriglobia > 20CM-2-55-15 > 20CM-2-55-15 > 20CM-2-55-15. Next base: position 16,829 of record MNKP01000079.1, on the reverse strand, counting down.
ATCACGGGCACCAATGGAAAGACGACGACAACGTATCTGGTCGAGTCCATTTTGAAAGCAGCGAATATGCCCGCCGCCGCATTTGGCACGATCGAATATCGGGGCGCAGGATTCGCTTTCCCAGCGGAACGGACAACAGCGGAGTCGCCCGAACTGGAAAAACTCTTCAGACAAGTCGTCGATGCGGGATGGAAATACGCCGTAATGGAAGTCTCGTCTCACGCAATCGCCATGAAACGCGTCCAGGCACTGCAGTTCGAGATTGCGGTGTTCACGAACCTCAGCCGTGACCATCTAGATTTTCATGGCGACATGGATTCGTATTTTCGGACGAAGAGACAGTTGTTTGAAGGGTTAAATGGAGTACGGCCGAGAATCATGGTCTTGAACAGCGACGATCCCCGATACGAGGATCTACGGTCGATTGACCCCTCGCGCGTGCTGACCTATGGAATGCAAGCTGCAGCTGATGTCTGTCCTGTGCGCCATCAATTTGGGTGGGAAAATACCGAGGCCTTCTATAAGACGCCGCTGGGCGAGCTGGAGGTGCGCACGTCTTTGATGGGCAAGCCGAACCTGTTGAATATCGGCGCAGCCATCTCGGTCGGCATCGCTCTTGGTCTACGGCTCGAGGCCATCGCCAGTGGTATCGAGCGGCTTGGTAGCGTTTCGGGGCGGTTCGAGCCCGTCAGTGAAGGGCAACCCTTCCGTGTTATCGTTGATTATGCCCATACGGACGACGCTCTGGAAAAACTTCTACGGTCCGCCCGCGAAATCACCCCCAGAAGATTGATCCTGGTTTTTGGCTGCGGTGGCGAGCGCGATCGTACGAAGCGTCCAGCGATGGGAAAGGTGGCGGCGCTCGAGAGCGATTATGCGATCCTGACCTCTGATAATCCGCGCGGCGAAGATCCCATAGAAATTATCCGTGAAATCGAACATGGAATGCGCGATGCCCGGCACAGCGTTATTGTGGATAGGCGCGAAGCCATCCGCCGAGCATTGCTGGAAGCGAAGGAAGGCGACACCGTCGTGATCGCGGGAAAGGGCCATGAGACTTATCAAACGATCGGTGCTACGTCATATGCATTTGATGATCGCGTGGTAGCACGCGAATTGCTCCATGAACTTATCGTTGGAAGAAATTAGCCAGGCTGTCGACGGGGTTCTCGAAGGACCGGGCCATGTCAACGTTCGAGGCTACTCGATCGATTCCAGAACGATCAATGCTGGGGAATTGTTTTTTGCGATAAAGGGCCCCCGCTTTGACGGACATGAGTTCGTCGCGCAGGCCCTTCAAAAGGGAGCGGCGGCCGCGGTCGTTGAGGAAGAACTGAGACCCTCACCCGGCCCGCCTGCGGCGGCTTCACCCTCTCCCTCTGGGAGAGGGCAGGGTGAGGGTTCCATCATTCGAGTCACCTCTACACTCGAGGCCCTTCAAACTCTTGCTCTCAAGGTTCGGCGGCGCTTGGGAATGACAATCATCGGCGTAACCGGGAGCGCCGGCAAAACCACAACTAAGGAGATGACTGCGGCGGTTTTAGGGAAAAAGTTCACGGTTTTGCGTTCCGCAGGCAATCTGAACAATGAATTCGGGATGCCGCTCTGCCTTCTGCGCGCGGAGCGCTACCAGAACATTGGCGTTCTGGAAATGGGCATGTCCGCCAAAGGCGAGATCCGCAAGCTGGCTTTGATTGCTGAGCCCAACGAAGGCGTTGTGACGAATGTCAATCCCGTGCATCTGGAATTTTTCAAGTCCATCGACGAGATCGCGGAGGCCAAGGCCGAGCTCATCGAGGGCCTGCATGAACCCAAGGTTGCCTACCTGAACAACGACGATCCGCGCGTCCGCGCGATGGCGCGCAACTTCGCCGGGAAAGTTATTACCTACGGCGTGAAGTCCGTCGCTCGATTCAAAGTCCAACAAATACAGGATCTGGGTATCGAAGGAACCGCTTTCACCGTGCAGCATGGCCAGGGCGATGCACATTTCGTTTTGCCTTTGCTCGGCCAGCACAATGTCGCCAATGCGATCGCCGCCATCGCCGTGGGCGTTACACACGAAGTCCCTTGGGAACAAATTCGGGAAGCCATTAGCCAGATTAAGCCCGAAAAAATGCGCGGTGAGGTCGTCAAGTTTCGCGAAGGATTTGTGGCGATCGATGACTCTTACAATTCGAATCCTCGCGCTCTCTCCGAAATGATTCGCTTCCTCGGTAGGCTTCAGGGATACCAGCGTAAGATCCTGGTGGCAGGCGAAATGTTGGAGCTTGGACCGGAAGGACCGGAACTTCATCGAAATTGCGGCCGTGAAGCGGCTCGGGCAGGATTGGAAATGATCATTGGTGTGCAAGGCCAGGCCAAAGAAATTTTGGAAGGTGCGCTGGACAGCGGAATGGACCGTTCTCGATTGAAATTCGTCGGCGATGCTCTTCAAGCAGGCGATCTACTGGCGCGCACTGTAAAAGAAGGTGATGTGGTTTTGATCAAGGCGTCGCGGGGAGTGAAACTCGAGCAGACTCTCAACACTCTTCGAGCCGCTTTCGCCAGCATGGAACCCTAAATTGATTTAATGCTCTACCACATTCTTTACGAATTCTTATATCCGTTGAACCACCTCTGGGCGCCGCTCAGAGTCTTGAACGTTTTTCAGTACATTACGTTCCGGACAGCGTATGCCAGTTTGACGGCACTGTTGATCAGCCTGCTGCTGGGTCCCTGGTTGATTACGAGATTGCGGGAATTTCAGATTGGCCAGCAGATTCGTGAAGAGGGCCCAAAATCTCACCAGAAGAAGGCGGGCACGCCGACGATGGGCGGAGTTCTGATCGTTGTCTCGATCATCGTCCCGACATTGTTGTGGGCAAACCTTCGGACGCGATATGTCTGGCTTGCTGTTGTCGCAACGCTCGCCTTCGGCGCCATCGGTTTTGCCGATGATTACATCAAGATCGTCCGCCGCCGGTCACTCGGTCTCACGCCGCGTGAAAAGATTGGGCTCCAGACGCTGTTCAGTATCTGCATCGGAATCTACCTTCTGTACCTGACGAATACTCATCTGTACGAGACGAAGCTGACGGTTCCCTTCTTCAAAACCTTCGCCCCCGATCTCCTCGTCGACAGCCTATTCACAAGTCCGTTTTGGTTTTTTGGTTATCTGCCGTTTCTATTTGTCATCTGGATGGTGATCGTTGGGTGTTCCAACACGGTCAACTTGACCGATGGCCTGGATGGCTTGGCCATCGGCTGCACGCTGATCGCTTCGGCGGCCCTAACCGCGCTGACCTACGTCACCAGCAATGCGATCCTTTCAGACTACCTCGACCTCCAGTACATCCGGCAGGCCGGCGAGTTGACGATCTTCTGCGGATCGATGGTTGGAGCAAGCCTCGGTTTCCTTTGGTACAACGCGCATCCCGCTGAAGTGTTCATGGGCGATGTGGGATCGCTCGCGCTGGGTGGCGCCATCGGCACAGTGGCCGTCATTATCAAGCAGGAACTTCTTCTGATCTTCATCGGTGGTGTTTTCGTGGCCGAAGGATTGTCGGTAATTATCCAGGTCGCTTCGTTCAAGCTTCGGGGTAAGCGCGTTTTTAAGATGGCTCCGTTGCATCACCATTTCGAACTGCAGGGCTGGAGCGAATCGAAAGTCATTATTCGCTTTTGGATCGCGTCGCTCATCCTGTCGTTATTCAGTTTGTCAACACTGAAATTGAGATAACGTGGCGAAAACACTAAAACCCGATCGGATACTATTCCTCGTAACTCTGGTTCTGGTCGGATTTGGAATCGCGATGGTATTCAGTTCCTCCGCTATCATGGCGAAGGAAAGATTCGGAGATCCGAACTATTTCTCATTCAAGCAGATCATTTCGGGAACGTTGGGGCTGGCGATCATGTTTATCGTGATGAAGGTGGACTATCACACCTATCGCCATCCGGTGATCGTTTTTTCCACGCTGGCGATTGTCGTTGCGATGCTTGTCGTCGTCTTTTTCCTGGCCGCATCGGTGAAGACTCACCGCTGGATAAAGTTCTCCGGTTTCTCGATGCAGCCGTCCGAGATGGCGAAACTCGCCCTCATATTTTTCCTCGCGTACTTTTTGGAAAAGCGAAAAGGCAAGTTGAACGATCTACCGTTCACGCTGGTTCCGATTGCAATTATTGTGGCGCTGCTGGCTGGGCTGATTCTGCTGCAGCCCGATTTGGGTACCGCCGTTGCGTTACTTGCGATTAGCGGAGTCTTACTCTTCGTTGCCGGACTCGACCTGCGCTGGATCGCAGCGTCCATCATTTTCACTGCGCCGGTTTTTTATCTGCTGATTTTCCGAGTCAGGTACCGCCGCGAGCGCATCCTGGCCTTTTTAAATCCGTGGGAAGAGCCGTTGGGCCGCGGCTTTCAGATGATCCAATCATTGCTGTCGGTCGCTTCCGGGGGGATCACCGGGCTCGGCTTCATGGAAGGAAAACAGAAGCTGTTCTACTTGCCTGAGCCTCATACCGATTTCATTTTCGCTGTCGTCGGCGAAGAGCTGGGCCTCATTGGAACATGCATGCTGCTCGCGCTATTTGTGGTGTTTCTCTGGCGTGGTGTCCGGGCATCGGTGCGCGCGCCGGACCTGTTCGGTTTTTATCTCGGATTGGGCATCACGATGATGGTATGCGTCCAGGCCTTCATCAACATGAGTGTTGTCCTGGGCCTGTTACCGACCAAAGGGATCCCATTGCCTTTTTTGAGTTACGGAGGCACTTCCTTTGTCGTGATGCTTGTTGCTGTGGGCATCCTGCTAAATGTGTCGCAACAATCGAGTTAATTTGGTCCTGATTTGGGACTCATGAAGGTGATCATAGCGGGTGGCGGGACCGGAGGGCACCTGTTTCCAGGCATCGCCGTGGCCCGAGAAATCGAGCGGCGCGATCCCGCCTCTTCGATATTGTTTGTAGGAGCCGAGCAGGGAATTGAAGCAAGGATCGTCCCGAAGGAAGGATTCAACTTGCAGACATTGCCCGTAGGAGGCATCAAGGGCGTCGGCGCCGCGCGGCAGGTTCGGAATCTGGGCCGTATCGTCGCTGCCGTTTTCAAAGCCCGGCAGATTCTTCGGGAGTATAAGCCTGATGCAGTGATCGGTGTTGGCGGGTATGCATCTTTTCCGATGCTCAGCGCCGCGATCCTTGGCGCGTATCCTCGCATCATCATGGAACAGAATGCGATTCCCGGACTCGCCAACCGCGCGCTCGGCAAATGGGTCGACTTTGCTGCCGTCACCGATACGCGCACGCAATCGTATTTCGGCGACCGTGGGGTCGTCACCGGCAATCCTGTTCGCCCGGAATTCAAATCCATTCCGCCGAAGCCTCACGTGGCTCCTTATACCGTCCTCATCTTTGGAGGAAGCCAGGGCGCGCAGTCGATCAACCGCGCAGTTATGGACGCGGTTCGAGGTCTTTTCGATTGGAAGAATCAATTGCGGTTTGTACATCAGACCGGTGAGCGGCAGTTGGATGAAGTTAAAAACGCCTATGCTGTGAAGGGCTTTCAGGCCGACGTCCGCACCTTTTTCAATAATTTTCACGAACAATATGCCGCTGCGGACCTGATCGTTTCACGGTCGGGCGCCACAACCGTGGCCGAGATCAAAGCCGCTGGACGTGCCGCGATTTTGATTCCGTTTCCTTTCGCTACAGACGATCACCAGATGAAAAATGCGCGCTCCATGGCGGAAGAGAATGCAGCGATCTTGATACCCAACTCCGAACTCAAGGGAGAACGCCTTGCCGCGGCGATTCTTGAGCTGATTGGGAATCCGGAGCGGTTGAAACAAATCGAAAGCAATGCCCGGCGGATGGCTATTCTCGATGCCGAACAGCGCATCGTGAATTTGGTGGAAAGAGCGATTGAGAAGAGACGGTAAGCAAACGCATTCCCCTCCTCGCAGAGGAGAGGTGGCGCAAAGCGCCGGGGTGGTCAGTTCGGCTGAAATATTTCGCCGGTCTGACCACCCCGTCTGCGCCTTTGCTTCGCTCGGCGCATCCACCCCTCCTCTGCGAGGAGGGGAATACGTAGTGATCTTGCATCATGTTTAAACGCATCAAGCATGTGCATTTTGTCGGGATCGGCGGAATCGGCATGAGTGGGATTGCCGAAGTTCTACTGAACCTGGGCTACAGGGTGACCGGATCGGACGTGCGTGTGACGGCGATCACCGCGCGCTTGGAAAAGTGTGGAGCAACGGTCTACCCCCGCCATGTCGCGGAAAACGTGAAAGGCGCTCACGTGGTTGTGACTTCGTCGGCGGTCCGGACCGACAATCCGGAAATCCAGGAAGCGGAACGGGGCAAGATACCTGTCATTGCCAGAGCTGAAATGCTGGCCGAGCTTGCGCGTCTGAAATACAGCATTACGGTTGCCGGTACTCATGGAAAGACAACGACCACTTCCATGATCGCCACGATTCTCGATCGGGCGGGACTCGACCCGACTGTGGTCGTCGGCGGCATTCTCAATACGATCGGCAGCAACGCGCGCCTCGGGAAAGGCGAATTTATCGTGCTCGAGGCTGATGAGAGCGACCGCTCGTTTCTTCTTCTTTCACCGACGATAGCGGTGGTGACCAACATTGAGGCCGATCACCTCGACCGTTATCGTGACCTGGAAGATATTCAGGCGGCCTTCCTCTCCTTCATCAACAAGGTCCCCTTCTATGGGGCAGCGATCCTCAATCTCGACGAGGCGGCCGTCCAGTCGCTCATTCCGCAGGTGAAACGCCGGATCATTACCTACGGAACGGCCGCGCCTTCCGACGTGCGCATCACGGACGTGAATATCGAAGGCCTCGGTTCCACCTTCACCTTGCTGTTTAACGGCGTGGCATCACAACGGTTTCGGCTCCATGTTCCCGGTGTCCACAATGTGCTGAATGCGACTGCCGCATTTGCAGCGGCCCGCGACATGGGCGTTGAGCCGGGCATCATCGCCGGCGCGCTTGAAAGCTTTCAGGGAGTCGACCGGCGATTTCAGATCAAGTCGCAGCACGGCATCACTGTCATCGATGATTACGCTCACCACCCAACCGAAATTCGAGCAACGCTCGGAGCCGCGAAAGCTGCGAATTTCCGAAGAATCTTTGCAGTATTCCAGCCCCATCGTTATTCCCGCACCTTCCATTTGTCGGATGAGTTCGCCCGCGCATTCAACCTGGCCGATGATGTCTTGATTCTCGACATCTACCCTGCGGGTGAAAACCCGATCGCCGGCGTAACCACGCCGGCCCTGATCGAAAAGATCAAAAGCTTCGGCCATAAGAGCGCGATATACGCGCCGAACTTCGAAATGATCGAGTCCTACATCATCGCTCATGCCAAGGAAGGTGACGCGGTGGTCGTCATGGGCGCGGGGAATGTCACGAAACTTTCCGATGCGCTCTCGCAGCGATTCTCGAGGACGGCATCAATATGATCAGACTCCTCCGGATTGCGCGGATCCCGGTATTTACTTCAGCGATCTTGCTGACGGGCTGGGCGGGTTATGCCGTCAGCTTATATCTCACCACGGCCTCGCATTTCGGAGTCAGGAAGTTCTCCGTGTCCGGACTCAAGCATATGGACGAGAACCAACTGCTGGCCAAGGCCGGATTCGAAGCAGGCACGAATGTGTTCAGAGTCAATTTGCGGGCTATCCGCGAGCGCGTCGAACAATTGCCGTGGGTGCGGCACGCCATGGTCGAGCGTGTCTTCCCCGATCAGATCATCATCAAAGTGATTGAACGTGAACCCATAGGCTTGGCGCGAATTCAGGGCGAAATTTACCAGCTGGACATCGACGGAAAAATTCTCGATCCGGATCCGGCCCGTAGTTGGGCCGGCGGTTGGGCCGGGGGTTCGGACTTTCCGATTCTGGATGGCCTCCGTCTCGGCGATTTCAAGGCAAACCTGACGAAGGTCGTTCTATACCGAAAGATTTTGCAAGATATCGGACAGAACGCGCTTTCGGAGGTTCACATTAATGATGCGGAGGAGATCAGCGTGGTCTCCGCCAGTGATCCATTGCTGGTGAACCTCGGCGCGACGGATTTTCGCAACCGGTGGATCAAATATCTCCAGCTCAAGCCTCGCATCCAACAGCGTTACCCGCTCGCTGTAAGAGTGGATCTTCGTTTCAAAAACCAGGTCATCCTCAGGATGAAAGATGAGGATGGCGGTGAAAACATCGTATGGGACGGAAAGAAGAACACATTGTAGGTCTCGATGTCGGGTCGATGAAGGTTTCGACGCTCATCGCGGCAGCTCGCGAATCGGGACTACAGCCGCTTGGCCTTGGAGTGGCGGAATCCAAAGGGATCAAAAAGGGCTCGGTCGTCAATCTCGAAGCTGTAGCCGAGTCGATTAAGAGGAGCGTAGGCGAAGCCGAAGCGATGGCGGGTTGTGAAATCGAGACAGTTTATGTCGGACTGGCGGGGCCCCACATCAAAAGCTTCAACAGCCGCGGTGTGACATCGATTCTGACGCGGATGCGGGAGATCAACCGCGACGACGTGCGGCGGGCGATCGAAACTGCTCGCGCCATAGCGCTTTCGCCCGACCGTGAAATTATTCACATCCTGCCGCAGGAATTCACCGTCGATGATCAATCTGGCATCGGAGATCCGCTGGGGATGGTGGGAACGCGTCTGGAAGTCAACGTTCACATCGTCACCAGTTCGACTACGGCCGCCCAGAATATTGTGACCGCCGTCAATCGAAGCGGCCTTTTGGTGGGCGACACAGTACTGGAGTCGATTGCAGCCGGCGAAGCCATTCTGACCGATGATGAAAAAGAACTCGGCTGCGTGTTGGTCGATATCGGGGGCGGCAAAACGAATATCGCGATCTACCATCACGGTGCCGTACGCCACACGGTCGTGGTTCCTCTGGGCGGCGAGCTTTTCACCAGCGACATCGCGGTGGGTTTACGGACCTCGATACCTGAAGCCGAACGCATCAAAAGCGAACACGGCTGCGCTCTTTCCTCGATGTTGGAAACCGATAAGGTGTTCGAAGTGGCCGGAATGGGTTCCCGCCATCACCGCACAATCGCGCAAACGGTCTTGAGTGACATTATTCAGCCGCGCGCTGAAGAGATCGTGCATCTGGTCCGAAACGAAATCAGGAATGGCGGCTACGAACGCCAGGCCGGCGCCGGCGTTGTACTCACCGGCGGTGGCTCGATGTTGCGAGGATTCGTCGAGCTTGCCGAAAACATTCTGGATTTGCCTGTTCGTATCGGCACCTCGACGGGGTTTCAGGAATCGCTTTTGGAAAAGGTGCCGCAATTGATGGGGCCGGAATTTGCAACAGTGACGGGGTTAGTGCTCCACGGAGACCGAAGGCGAAAAACACGCGATTTCCACGAAAATTCGCATTCGGGTTTCAAGAAGTTCGTGGAGATATTCAGAAGCTTTCTATAAGGAGGATCGAGTGACGGCTGGCTTACCTATGGATACTTCCATCAAATTCCTATTTGATGAGGGCAGACGTTTGGGTGCTTCGATTAAAGTCGTCGGCATTGGCGGCGCGGGATCGAACGCCGTTAACCGAATGATCGATGCAGGACTCGATGGCGTCGACTTTCTCGTGGCCAACACGGATGTCCAGGCGCTCGAGCTGTCGAAAGCTTCCGTAAAGCTGCAAATCGGCGCGAAGCTCACCAAAGGACTTGGAGCCGGAGCCAATCCGGAAATCGGACGCCAAGCGGCGCTCGAGGACACCGATAAAGTCATCGAAGCGCTCGAGGGCGCCGACATGGTCTTCGTGACGACCGGCTTGGGCGGCGGAACTGGAACAGGCGCAGCGCCGGTTGTTGCAACTCTGGCCGCAGAACTCGGGGCATTGACAGTGGCTGTCGTGACCAAGCCTTTCGTCTTCGAGGGAAAAAAGCGAATGACACAGGCCGAGCGCGGCCTGGCCGATTTGAAAGAGTGCGTCGATACGGTGATCACCATCCCGAACGAACGCCTGCTTGCGACTTTAGATCGGGGAACCAGTCTCTTCGATGCCTTCCGCATCGCAGACGACATTCTGCGTCAGGCCGTTCAGGGCATTTCCGATTTGATCACGGTTCCAGGACTCATCAATTTGGATTTCGCGGACGTGCGGACCGTGATGTCGGGGATGGGAATGGCTTTGATGGGCACAGGCTCGGCTCGTGGAGATAATCGGGCCGTCGAAGCAGCGAAAAAAGCCATCTCCAGCCGTCTTCTGGAAGAAGGCTCGATCCAGGGAGCCCGCGGCGTTCTCATCAATATCACGGGGGGGCAGGATCTGCTCCTGCACGAGGTCAGCGAAGCATCCAGCATCGTTCACGATGCGGCCGATGGAGAGGCGAACATCATTTTCGGCGCTGTTCTCGACGAGAGGATGAAGGACGAAGTGAAGATTACCGTGATCGCTACGGGATTCGACCATCCAGGGGAGGCGGCCAGGGTTGCGGCAGCCCACGGCGTAGTAAGATCCTCTGCGACACCGCCCGATCTGGAGATCCCGGCTTTCCTCCGGCGCGCACAAAAGTAAAGCAAATTTCGGGGACAGTGAGCAATTTCTGTACTCCAAGAGATTGCTCACTGTCCCCGAATTTGCCTCTAAATTTCCGCTCCCATGGTATAAACGGCGCTTGCATGAGCCGAACGATTCTCATCATGGATGATGATGCGGGCGCTAGAACTGTCCTCCAGTGCATGCTCGAGCCCGAAGGATACGACGTTGTCCTTGCCGATTCGGGCGAGCAGGCCATCGCTCTAGCCAGCACCTTGCAAGTTGACGCTTTCCTGCTTGACCTGGAAATGCCGCAAATGGATGGCACCGATGTATGCCGCGCATTGCGCAGCATGGATGGGTACCGGACAGTCCCCATTATTTTTCTTACTGGCCAACCCGGCGACGCTTTTTCGGAGCAAGCATTCGGTTGCGGCGGCGATGATTTTCTGGTGAAGCCTTGTACAGCGGTCGGAGTGCGCTCCCGGCTGAGGAATCATTTGCAGCGTAGAGAACAATTGTTGCGGCTCGAAAGAATGCGACGGGTCCTGAAGCAGTATCTCTCGAAGCGAACGCTCCAGGTCGTGGAACACGCGTCGGTAACCGGACTCTTGCCGCCGCCGAAGGAACAGAATCTGGCGGTCTGCTTCACGGACATGAGAGGTTTTACCGCACTTTCGGAGGAGACCGAGCCGCCGCGATTGTTTTCTCTCATCAGTGCTCTGCTCGCCAAGCAGGTTAATCTTGTTCACGAGTGCGGCGGTTACGTCGACAAATTCGGCGGCGACGGCGTGATGGCAATCTTCGATGGCCCTCAGATGATTCTTCAAAGTTGCGTTTGCGCTCTAAAGATTCTGGACATGGCGCGCGTCAACCATCCGTCGGGGCTTGAAGAGATCAACCGCTTCGGCATCGGTATCCACTTCGGCCCGGCAATTATCGGCAACATCGGTTCACCCGAACGCCTGGATTATTCTGCCATCGGCAGCACGGTTAATCTGGCGGCACGGCTGTGCGGTCAGGCAGAAGCCATGTCGATTGCAGTCTCCAAAACAGTTCGAGATGCGGTTGCGCAGGACAAGCGCCTGTTCTTTCATTCGGAGCGGCAGGTTTCCATCCGTGGTATTAAAGGGGCGGTGACGATCTACTCGCTCAGCCGCCCCTAGTGCCGTGGCATTCCCCTCCTCGCAGAGGAGGGGTGGCGCGACAGCTTAATAGAAGCTGGCGCGCCGAAGTGGCGCGAAGCGCGAGCCCGATAGGGCGAAGCCTCAATAGAAGACCGGGGAAATCGAGGGCTTGCCGATCTGACCACCCCGTCTGCGCCGCTTCGGTGGCTTCGCGGCATTTTCTTAGTGGCGCAGCCTCCCCTCCTCTGCGAGGAGGGGAATGGGGGCTCTGCCGACACGACACCGGAGTGTCTCGTGAACCTCACGCTCGAAGCCAGAATCCTCCAAGAAGTCATTGAGCATGCCAAGGCGGCTTACCCTAACGAAGGCTGTGGTCTGGTTTCTGGAACCCGATTCATACCGATGCCGAATATTGCTCAGAGCGCCTCCGAGTTTGAGATGGATCCGGCGGAGTTGATCAAAGCCTTGCGGGAACTGCGGACAGAGGGAGAAGAACTCGTTGCCATTTACCACTCCCATCCCCATGGCCCATTGCGTCCTTCGAAGACCGACATCGAGCGGGCGTACTATCCGGAAGCGGCGCATTTGATCGTTTCGCTGGCTGAACTGGAACACCCGCGGGTGGCTGCTTTTCGCATCGCGAATGGGGAAGCACTGGAAATCGAGCTTCGTGCTATAGTCTAGGAATTCTCGGGGGATTGAATGATTTCGCTGCTCATTTCCGTGCTTTTGGCGTGGACGCCGTTCGCCCAGGAGGGGAAAGACATCCCTTTCGACATTCGGGCGAGACAAAATCTGCTGATGGGGAAAGGCGGCACGAGTGGATCGCTTTACTACGACGTTGTCATCACGCGCCAGCCAACGCAGGGGATCCTGATCAAGCTGCCATACACCAAAAAGGGAGGTAAATTTTCATTTGATCTTCACCACCGGATTGCCATGCCGGAGGATTTCGGCCTGCCAGCAGAAGTGACGACCGTCATCGAGGTACTCAGCGGAGGCACGACCAGTCTCGGAGTCTACACGATTGCCGACAAGATCCATGCCGGAGACAAATTCGACGAGACCATCATCAAAGCCAGTTCCGCCGAAATCGACAAATTCATCACACCCATGTTTCGAAAGACAATTACGATGGATATCCGGCCCGGTCCTCAGTCCATCAGTATTGTCGGCCAGATGCTCATGATTACACGAGGAGCCACAACAACGCGCGTCGATACACCTGGAACCCGAATCGCCGCCGTCTCGAATTTCAAGTTCGCGGAAACATCGCCCGGTGTTTCGCTGACGCGATAGGATCGGCGCTGCCGGTTGCGGCGAACTGGTACCGTTCGAGAATTTTTTGTGCCGCCAGTTTCCAGGAAAATTTCGCGACCTGTTCGAGACCCTTCTGGATCAGCCTTTGCCGGACGGCGTCGTCGGACAAGATCAGTTTCATTCCGCGAGCGATATCAAAAACATTTTCCGGATTCACGAGGACTGCGGCATCTTCCAAAACCTCGGGGAGCGACGATGTGTTTGATGCGAGGACAGGAGCCCGGTTCGCCATTGCTTCGAGCGGCGGGAGACCGAAGCCCTCGTACAGCGAAGGAAAAGCGAAGAGTTCCGCAGATTGGTAAAACACTCTGAGAATGGGATAGGGAACAAAACCGAAGAAGCGGACGTCTTGCTGAGCCCCGCTGCGAATCACCGTCAACCGCAGATACTGATGCTTGCTCAACTCGTCACCAATAATGATGAGTTTCAGATTCTTGTATCTGTCGCTGTCGCCAAGCTCATTTTTCAAAACGACGAAGGCTTCAATGAGCCGGTGAACATTCTTATGCGGACGGATTTTTCCGGAATAGAGGACAAATGGATCTTTGAGTTGATAGCGCTCTAAGACCTGCTTTCTCTCTCCGGGGGTATGGGTGAAAGCAAACCGTTCGTCCAGCGCATTGTGGACAACCGAGATCTTCGAGTCCGGAAGCTCGAAAATATTGATCAGATCGTCTTTCGTTGATCGAGACACCGCCAGTACGTGTTGCGCGGCGTGGACAACTCTTTTCGTTCGGAGATAGCTCCGGTAATTTCCAAAGTTTGAGGAATCTTCCTGCGGAAAGAGCAAGTGCACGCAGTCGTGGATGGTCACGACCAGTTTGGACGGGGTGAAAAACGGCGCCTCATGATGAGGTATATGAACCACATCCAGGCGCTGCCGGTGCAAATCGAAAGGGATTGAGATGTTGTCTCGCCAAAGCCCGTTTTCTTCCGGTTGGTAGAGTTGCTTAAAATTCGGGGGCAACGGTCCTAGTTCGTGAAAGTTGCGTTGCGACCCGACCAGGAAGTAATCATTGCGGTCATCGATTCCGGCAAGGTTCCGCACAAGGTTCCAAATGTAGGTACCCACTCCGAATTCATTGATTTTGCGGATGTCGATCGCGATGCGCATGATTAACTCCAGTATAATCGCTGTGTGAGGCCCATCCTCATATATCTGCTATTCATGCTGTTCGGCACAGTCCAGGCGAGCGCGGACCCGAGCACAATTCTGGTTTTCCCATTTGAAAATGTAACGAATGACCGCACGCTGGATTGGATCGGCGAAGGAATCTCTCAACTGATCATCGAGCGGCTTCAGCCGGAACACGGCATATGGACTTTCTCGCGTGAGGAGCGGCTAGGAGCATTTGAAAAGCTCGGTATTCCCGAAACCACAATGGTGAGTCGAGCCACTGCATTGAAGCTTGGCTGGGACATGGGCGCAGACCATGTGGTTACGGGCAGGTTTGCCGGAACTGCGGATAACTTTCAAATTGTCGCGCGTGTGGTTGATATGGATGCGGGCGCGGCGACGGAAGTCACAATCGAAGGCAAGCTGCAAGACGTCATCCCATTGAGCATGTCGGCCGCTTGGCGAATTCTGAAGAAGGCCGTTCCCGATACGGTATCGCCGGAGGCCGATTACACTGCCCGGCCTCCGGTTCCGCGTAGCGCTTTCGAAAATTACATTCGCGGAATCTTGACTCAAGATTTCCAGAAACGATCGGAACTGTTACAGACCGCGGTCCGCCTTCATCCGCAGTACGGTCCGGCGCTTTTCGAATTGGGCCGGATCTCGCACCTCCAACGCGATTTCAAGGATTCGAATCAATGGTTGCAAAAGATTCCGGAAACGAGCTATCTGCGCCGTCAAGCTTCGTTTCTCATGGGCTTGAACTATTTTTATCTCGCCGATTACGCGCCAGCGACAACGGTTTTTCAAACGCTTCCAGCTGTTTATGACGTCCTGCTAAATCTCGGTGCGGCATTCTCCCAAAACGGCGATCGAGATTCTGCCGCTGACGCATGGAGACGCGCAATCGATACCGATTCTCTTGCCAGCGACGCTTTTTTCAATTTGGGTTACCTGAGCCTTATTAAAGACGATCTCGAAAGCGCAGCGAGAAACTTGACCGAATCGCTGAAGCTCCGCGGCCGCGATAGCGAAGCCCTTTTCTTGTTGGGAAGAACATACGAAAAACTAGGTCGGCTCGAAGAATCAGGGAAAGCGATTGCGCAGGCATCGCGCCTTTCGCAGCGTGTCGACCGCTGGCTGACCCAGCCACTACCGAAGCTTGAACGCCTGGCCACCTCCACACTATTCCGGAGCCGCGACGAGATCTGGACAGAGCAGCGTCTCATCCGTCGTGCGCGTAGTCAGGACCTGCCCGCGTGGCTGGAGTTGATCCAGATGGATATCGATCTGTACCTGCTGGGTGATGCGCTGCGAGAACTTCATGGTCTTCTCCGTGTTTATCCAGAGTCCTCTGAGGCGCTTTCCCTTTTAGACGAGGTCCGCCGTCAGCAAAACTTGCGATGAGCGGATGCGAATGCAAGCCCGACGCGAAGCGCAAGCGCGCGCGAAGCGCAAGCCCGGCAGGGCGCAGCCTCAAGAGAAGCGCGCAGCCTCAAAGAAGGGCGCAGCAGTTAAAGAAATGAGATCGCTACGCAACCTGACGCTTGTTTCTTTGTGCGCGGTTGTTCTCGCTCGCGCTCAGGCGCCAGTATCGGGAAAGATCGTTCAAATCGATCTTGCCGATATTGTGCATCCCGTCAGTGCCGCTTACGTGAAAGATGGGCTCAGCCATGCTAAAGATATTGGCGCGCGTGCTGTGGTGCTGCGCCTGGACACGCCAGGTGGACTCGTAGATTCCATGCGGGAGATCGTCGAAGCGATTCTTTCCTCGCCGGTACCGGTTATTACGTGGGTCGGGCCGAATGGCGCGCGAGCCGCATCGGCGGGCTTCTTCATTCTTTTGGCCGGCGACGTTGCCGTAATGGCGCCGGGAACCAATAGCGGTGCCGCACATCCCGTTACCGCTACCGGCCAGAAGATCGAAGACGTGATGGAGAAGAAAGTTGTCAGCGACGCCTCCGCTTATATTCGAAGTTACACGGCAAAGCGGGGCCGCAACGCACAACTTGCGGAACTCGGCATCACCGAAAGCCGCTCCTATACCGGCGAAGAAGCATTGAAAAACAATTTAATCGACGCGGTAATCTCCGATGTCGCCGGCATTGTCGAACAGTACGATGGCAGGCAAATCCGGCGCTTTGACGACAGGCCGGAAATGCTTCACCTCCTCGGAGCAACCATCGAAACCTTCGAAATGACTCCCCGACAAAGGATTCTTTCGCGTGTCCTGGACCCCAATCTTGCTCTCATCCTTGCGCTTGCCGGATTGCTCGGGCTCTATGTCGAAATCACTCACCCCGGTCTGATCCTTCCCGGCGTCATCGGCGGCATCAGTCTTATCCTTGCTCTGTTTGCATTCAATATGTTGCCGGTCAACTGGGCCGGCGCGGCATTGATCCTACTAGCCATTGTTTTGTTTGTTTTGGAAGCAACCGTGACGAGCCACGGCATTCTCGCAATCGGCGGAATTGTTGCGATGATTGCGGGCGGCCTGATGCTGGTCCAGGGACCGATCCCGCAGCTTCGCATTCGGCTTTCAACCACGCTGGCGGTGGCACTTCCTCTTTCGATCATCACGGTCTTACTTGTGCGGCTGGTCTATCTCTCACACCAGACAAAATCGACCACAGGGGGGGAAGGAATGATTGGAGAAAAGGGCGTCGCTAAAACCGACATCCATACCGGCGGCAAAGTTCTCGTTCACGGTGAATACTGGAATGCTTTTTCGCAGACGCATATCCCGACGGGATCTCGAG
>MNKP01000177.1 GCA_001920875.1 Acidobacteria bacterium 13_1_20CM_2_55_15 | reverse complement strand
CACCTTAGGCAGCTTCAAATCGAGCAGAACCACTTTCGGCCGCTTCTCTACCTTCCTCTGAGAGTACGCACCCGATGCGAAAATAAAATCCAGCGCCTCGGCGCCGTCTTTCACAACGAAGACTTTATTGGAAAGATTCTGTTTCTGAAGCGCCCTCAAAGTCAGCTCAACGTCGTTCGGATTGTCCTCTACGAGCAGGATCTCCACATCCTCTAACGAAATCATATTCGACTCTCACGCTTTTGGGAGCGAGAAGTAGAAGGTAGCTCCGTCGTTCATTTTTCCTTCCGCCCAAACGCGCCCCCCATGCCGCAGCACGATTCGTTGAACGAGTGCCAGACCGACGCCTGTACCCTCGAATTCCTCGACGGCATGGAGGCGCTGAAAGACACCAAACAATTTATTACTGTATTGCATGTCGAAGCCGATACCATTGTCGCGAACGTAATACGTATGTTGATTGCCGTCGGCACGGAAACCAATCTCCACGGCCGGGTTCTGTCTCGGACGGGTAAATTTGAACGCATTCGAGATGAGGTTATAAAGCACCTGGCGTATCATCGCGGGGTCTGCAAATGCCACCGGAAGGTGATGAAGCTCCAGCAGAAGCTGTCTGTCTCTGTTTGCCGCCTGGATCTCGCCGAACACCGCTTTTGCCAGTTCTTCCATATTGATATCGGCCTGTTCCAAGGGTTGACGCCCCAGACGTGAAAACGTCAAAAGACCATCGATCAATTCACTGAGGCTGCGCGCATTCGTACGGATGACATTCAGGAGCCGTTTGCCCTCGGAATCCAGTTTCTCCGGGTATTCTTCCGCCAAGACGCGCGAAAACCCATCGATTGCGCGGAGCGGGCCGCGCATGTCGTCGGAAATCGAATACGTGAAGGCCTCGAGTTCCTTGACCATCATCTCCAACTGTGCCGTACGCTCGCGCACACGCTGCTCCAGTTCCCGATTCAAGAGCTGGATTTCCTCCGTCTTGCTCTGCACCTCACGCAGCGCTTTTTGAGTCTCGCTGTACAAACGGGCGTTATCGATTCCCAAGGCCGCGCGCCGCGCGAGATCTTCGGCAAAGCGGAGGTCGCTCTCGGTGTAGCGGTGTGCGGGATTCTCCGAGGCGAACGTGACGGCTCCAAGCGTTCGGCCTCGGGCGATGAGCGGAACGACCATTGCGGAAGCCAGCCCAAGTTCCTGCAGAATCTTGAAGTGTTCGGCATCTTGGGCCAATGCGATAAGCATGGAATCCGGAATATCGGTATAGATTTTTGCCTTTCCCGTACGCATGACATGTGCGACCCCATGCGGTGCAGCGTTGTTGGTTGAGAATTTTTTCTGAAATTCTCTCGCCCACTCCATTCGGGAAGGATCACGATGAACCAGCGCCACGCGGTGGAAGCCGTTATTCTCATCGACAATATCTACAGCGCACCAGTCCGCCAGGCGATTGGCAGCCAGTTTCGCGACCGTCATCAGATTCGGGTGGTAATCCAATGAGGACGCGAGGACCGTACTCGCCTCGGCCAAAAACGCCAGCTTCTCGGCGTTCGTCTCGGCCTCGGAGCGGGCGACGCGTTCATAGATGAGCAGCCGATCGCGTTCCTCCTCGGCGTGAGTTCGTTTGATGAAATCGCCGACCTGCCGCCCCAGAGCATCAAACATTTGAAGCAGTTCATCATCAGGCTGCACAACCTGGCGGTTGTAGAAAGCCAAGACACAACTGATGTGGTCGGCTACGGGAACCGGAAAGGCAAATGCGCCATGGAGCCCTACTCGCTCGGCGATGGGCGCGCGCGGGAAATTGGCATCTTGGACAACATTGTCGACCCACTCCGGTTGGCCGCTTTGCAATACGCGTCCAACGAGATCGATGCCGGGAAAAAGAATCGTTTTGCGGCCTGCTTTCTCGAACTCCTCGACTTCGTAGGCCGGCTGATGCCAACTGCCTTCGATATGCAGGGTATTCGATTCCGCATTCACACACCACAACTCCCCAAGCTCAAAGCCGACGGCTTCACAGATGTACTCAAGGAGTTTCGGAGTCGCTTCCGAAAGTGTCGAAGATTCAGCGAGCGCGCGCGTCACTGCAAACTGTGCAGCCAGACGCCGATCAGTAATGTGGTAACGATCTTTCAGTTCTGCCATTAGACGGAATCCTCAAGCAAAGCGCCTGCCAAAGCCGAGTTTCGTTTCGGTCTATACAACATCAACGATCACAATAGTTTACACATGTCAGGCGTTGGAACGCATCGATCAAATACCACTATGCGGCAAGGACCGCCTCTTTCAATGGGGAAAAATGTCCTGTATAAGTATGGGAATTCCATGATTAGCCTGTTCAGGAAGCTGCTAGCCAACCGAAGCCTTTTGAAGAATCTGGTGATCCGGGATTTGAAATACCGGTACGTGGGATCGATCGCCGGATTCCTTTGGTCGGTGATCCATCCGCTGGTCTCGTTTGTGAGCTACACCTTCGTGTTCACCGTGATTTTTCCGACGCGACTTGGGCCGGAGTCGGGCACGGACAGCTTCGCCATTTTTTTCTTTTGCGGTTTCCTCCCCTGGTTTCTTTTCAGCGATACGGTCATGCGCAATTGCCTGGCGATTTCGGACAATGCTCAGCTAATTACAAAGACGATTATCCCGGCAGAGATTCTCCCGATTTCGATTACGGTCTCGAACTTCGTTCATCACCTGATCGGACTTGGAATCCTGCTGTTGGTGCTGACTGTTCTCTACAGTGTGCATTTATCGGTACTTTGGATCTTTTTGTATATAGGGATGACGTTGATGCTTGCTCAAGGCATCGGCTGGATCGTGGCAGGACTTCACGTATTTGTCCGAGACACTATACAGGCCTTGCAGATCCTGATGTTTCTTTGGTTCTGGTTCACGCCGGTTCTTTATTCTTTGGATCGCCTGCCGGCGAATATTCGGATCTTCGCGAAACTCAACCCCATGGCAATTATTGTCACCGGTTATCGCAATTCCTTGCTGCACCGCGCCCAACCGGATCTGCTTGAAGTAACGTTGGTGCTTGCGGCGAGTATCACGATTTTCATCATCGGTGCCCTGCTGTTTCGACACGCAAAACCGGCGTTTCCGGATGTGCTGTAAGTAATGATGGCTAGCGGCTTTTCTAGACCGGAAAAGCGAATTGCCCGAAAGCTGTTTGAGTCGCGCGGCTTCCGGAATCGCGCTGGACACGACAGGTAAGCCGGCGGCAAATCACGTACCAGGCGCCCAGCGTTGAACTGTTGAAAACAATATATTCATGTCCAGGATGGGTTTGGCAATGTAGTCGTTGAATCCCGCCGCCAGGTACTTCTCACGATCGCCGACCATCGCATGTGCAGTAAGCGCGACGACAGGGAGATCGTGGAGTTCAGAATCATCCCGAATGCGGCGGAGAATCTCGGTTCCATCCATTTCGGGGAGAGAAATATCGAGGATGACAATGTCGGGTTTATCTTTCCTGAACCCGTCTATCGCTTCAATTCCATTGGAGAACTCCATAACTTCGTATTGGTCCTCCAGGATCGTTCGGATGATCAGACGGTTGTCCGCATTGTCGTCCACGACGGCAACTTTGCGCATTCTAAAAGGAATGATATCACGTGAAGATTCTCCTCCTTGCGGAGCCGGTAATGCGTTCTGATCAAGCCCCTGCGTTGAGAAAGTTCACGTACCAACCGGCCATCTTCGAAATGAACTCTACCGTGACCCGTGGACACTCAATACCTGTATTATTCAGCGCTTCCAGCGCCCCGCGGCAATCGAAGCGAGGTTCTCCTTGCAGATATTGATAGTAAAACGCCATCTGCTTTTGAAAGAGCGATTCCAATTTCGTCATCGGCGATTTCAAAAACGAACCATGGCCGACGAGCTGAATTCCCTCGACATGCAAGATGCGGCAAATGTTCGGAAGCCAGAATCGGTTCTCCGTCGGTACCGGATTCGACAAATGATACGTACCGCCGTTGCTGTCGGTTCTGCGTGAAATTTCCACCATTCCGTCGACCACGTAATCGATCGGAACAAAATTGAGCGTTTGGTTCTCAACTCCGAGAACGCGCAGCGGCAGTTTTATGAAATCAAGATGGGGCGTATGGCGGCGCAAGCGTTCGAGCGCAGTCCACAAGGCGCGAATGAAAGCATAAACGCCGTGGAAATGGGTGACGCGCCCCGATTTGGAATCCCCAATGACAATGCTCGGCCGATATACCGAAGCTCGAATGGCATCAGCCTGATGCGCCCCGGCAATCATAATTTCCGAGCGGCACTTCGATTCTTCATAGGGATTCTTGAACGATTGGCCGACATCAATTTCCGTTTCCAGTGCCAAATCGGATCGATTGCCTGCAATATAAGCCGTGCTCACGTGATGCAACCGCCGTCCTGGCAGCTGCTTTACCAGATCCAGGACGTGGCGCGTTCCGTCAACGTTCATTCGAAAAATTTCAGCTCGATTCTGCGGCCCAAACGAGAGAGAAGCTGCGCAATGCCACACTTCTTCTGTGCAAGATGTAATTTCGGCGCGCGCGGCATCGCTCAGTCCCAAATGAGGCAGGGAAATGTCGCCTTCCAGTACACGAAGATTTTCAAACCGAGCAGCACCAGCCGCACCGAGGATTGTTTCCACTCGCTCTCTTGCGGACGCAGTCTTCGAGCGCCGCACGAGAGCTTTCACGTGGTAGCCATCTTGAAGCAAGCGCGCCGTCAGATGGCTGCCGATGAACCCGGTTGCTCCGGTTACAAAGACGTTTTTAGGATGCGGCATGCGCGGGTTGGATCCTTTCCAGAAGCTCGGCGGCTGAAGTTCTCTCGTAAAACCGGGAAATCGCGGGGCGTCTTCGAGCCCACTCCTGAGCACCTTTCCCGATAATTGCCTCGAGCTCGTCAAACGTCCTCGCGGCGAAGCCGAAATCATAGTGCACGGCTGCATCAAACAAACCGGATTCTTGCGGCATCAGAGAGGGCAAACCCGTGAGAAGTACCGGAACGTGACACGCAAGAGCCTCATAAGTCGACAACGCTCCCGGCTTGGTTACGACGATGTCGGCGGCGGCAACGTAGCGGTAAATGTCGTCGAGGAAGCCAAATGTCCGCGTCCGCGGATGGTGCATGCGCTCAATACGCCAGCGCAGACGCTTGTTGCTTCCACAAACAATCAGAATGTTCGCGCCGCTGGCTGCGCTCCGGACCCTTCGATAAATCTTCAATAGCGGCCCGCCGCCGCGCGCGCCCCCATTAATAAGGATGATGTTCGCGTCGTCCAGTTTCAGTGTGGCACGAAGATCCCGGATCTCCGTCATCGTTGCGGGAACGAAACGAGATCTTACCGGCATTCGGACACGCTCGATTCGCCCGGGTGGGATCCCGCTCGCGGCGAGCGCCTGAAGTGCCTCGTCTGTCGGAACGAAATACCGGTCGACGTACGGCGAGGACCATCCTCGCCAGAATGGCGGAAAAGGGTCCGTCACCAGTGTGTAACAGGCAATTTCGAGCCTTTCTTCTTTAATGAAGCGCTGGAGAAAATGGTTCAGCATCGGATGCACAGACAGCACGATGTCGGGATTCTCCGAATCAATAAATCGGCCAATATATCTCCGCACTCTAGAGTAAAAGCAATCGCGCTCGTTTGGTCGTGCGGTATCAATCATCCAAAAGTACCAACCCATCCACTGCGGCCGGTGTGTTAAGAGCGTGTTGTAGAAACCAGCCAGCCAGCGATTGACTTTCGTGGATTCCTCGACCGGCTTGCGAATAGATGTGGCGAATCCCGCGGATTTGGCGGCGTTTTCGACGGCCGCCGCCGCGCTGTTGTGTCCTTCCCCGGTATCCGAGGACAGGATTAACAGTTTCCTCACGGCTGTCATTGTAACCGCGTCCAACCGCATAAGTCATTGGAGTTTCAGGATCGGGCAAAGGGTAATTTTTAGAGTGTCTTTGGACGGAACGTGCGAGGGTTCCTTCAGATGATCATAATGGGAGATGATATGCCGACTTGGAATGCCGATCAGTACCTGAAATTCGAAGACGAGCGCACGCAGCCATGCCGCGATCTTGTCGCGCGCGTGTCTTTGGCGGATGTCCGAACGGTGATTGATCTCGGATGCGGTCCGGGGAACAGTACCGGAGTCGTTGCTGAGCGATGGCCCGGCGCGGAGATTACCGGTCTGGACGATTCAGCATCAATGATCGAAGATGCACGCCGCAGGCAGCCGCAGTATCGTTGGATCATCCAGGACATCACCCGCTGGGCATCGAACCCGTCGGGCGAAATGTTCGACTTCGTGTTCTCTAATGCGGCCCTTCAATGGGTGCCCAACCACGCATCATTGTATCCCCAACTTCTGGCGCGAGTCGCTCCTGGAGGCGCGTTCGCTGTACAAATTCCTTGTAACTTGAACTCGCCCGCACAGGTGTTGATGCGTCAGATCGCATCTCCAGCAACCCAGGTGAGAGAATGGCATGCCCATCCTCGGGATTTTTACTACGATCTGCTCGCTCTGGACTCCGCGCGCCTCGACATCTGGGAAACCGAATATCTGCATGTTCTGCCGAATGTCGAAGCAATCGTCGAGTGGTACAAGGGATCTGGATTGCGCCCGTTCCTTGAGGCGTTCGACACGGACTCGGATCGTACGCAATTCCTGGCGGAATATTCAAAACGGATTCGCGACGCCTATCCACCGCGTCCGAACGGGAAAATTCTGTTTGCTTTCCGCCGCCTGTTTATGGTGGCGTACCGCAAATCGGGATAATGCGTTTCAGGCAGGCGGCTACATCCCGCTCACTTTCCCGATGAACTGCTTAAACCGCTGGCCGAGGCATTCGGGACGGAATTCCATGCGAAAGCGATCAAGCATGGGTTGTACTTGAGCTGCGCGGAAGGCGGGGATGCGCAACAAGCGATCGGCAATTGCGACGTAATCGGCCTCACCCCGCGCGACCAGCTCCCGCACACCGACAAGTTCAGCTCCACAGGTGTAGTCAGAATCGGGAGGAGATTTCAAAACGACAACGGGTTTTCCCGCTCCCATGGCGTCAAGAATCCTCTGGGAATTGGACTGCGGGAATGACGCGAGATAAACATCGATCAGCCCCAACAGCGGAGCAACATCGGGCAAATGCCCCAGAAATCGGACGCGCGGCAACACTCCTCTAGAATGCAGATGTGACCGGATGGGTTTTACGGTCCCCTCACCCGCAAAGATATGGAAGTGTTTCGGGAATCGCCTCATGATCTCGGAAAGAGCTCCGAGATATCCGTTTCCCGCCATCTCGCGTAAATCGCCAAAGGTTGCGGAAATCGTGCTCGCGGATTCCAGACCCATGCTTTGCAATGTGACGGGTTTAGTTGTTCGCAGGCGGGTTTCGATATCCGATGCCGGCGGAATCCATTCGGCCGGTTGCGAAAAACGCGTCCGCTCCAACGCAGCTTGAAAAAGATGAATGCGGCCGTCGAACAAATCGGCCTCCATTTCAGCGCCATGATTCACGTTGACTTGGATCGGCGCCGGACGCATTGCTGCCACACGTGCGGTAATCTGCTCGCTCAGATCGGCGTGAAAAAATGCGATCCTGGTACCCCAGTCCCGAATCGATTGAGCGATTCGCTCGGCGCGCTCTGTGAAATCACCTTCGACGGAGGCAATATTTACGGCAGCATCGATTTCGGAGTTCTGCGACTGCGCCAGAGCCACGGGATTAAAAAACCAGGACGCCGACCACTCTGTGGTAAAAATCGCCGATTCGATTCCCTGTAAGTTCAACATGGACACGAGCATTTTGATGTACTCGGTGGACGATGCCCCGGGCATTAGACATCCCACGACATGCGCAACCCGATCGGTGGATCCAATGGGCGCCCGCTCTACCCGAGGTGCGGATAGGGCCCAGCTTTCGAAAATCCGTCCTATACGTCGAACCCGCTCGGCATCCAATCCCGCGATGAGGGCGCGTTGAAAATAGTCCATCGCGGAAGATGGATCGTGCTCCACGAGCGAATTCGCCACACGAAAAGCAATGTCGGCAAGCCGGGATTTTTCGCCGACCCGATAAAGCGCCAGGGTAAGGGCGTGATTGATGACATCGGAGGTGTACCCCGTTTCGAGCGCTGCCTTGTCCAGCAGAGTTACGGCAGTTCGAAAATCCCCGTTCTTTAGAGCCTCGAAGGCCGGCTCATAACTCACTCAGCGGTTCCTAACGAGTAAAAGTGGAAACACAGGTGGCGTGATATAAATAAATTAACCGGTCGGTTGAGCTTTACGAGCTTGGAAATGCTCTTGGGCCCGCCGTTTAAGGCGCGCTTTCTTCTTGGCGCGGTTGACGCGGCGCTTTTTCAGGATTTCGTACTTGGTCGTCATGATTTCCCTATAATAGCGGTTCCGGAAGTGAGTAGGGTCCGGTGACTCTCCTGGCCTTCAAAGCCTGTGGGGCGTCGGGGAACCGGCGTCCGGTGGGTTCGACTCCCACGCACTTCCGCCAACTCTGCCCGGAGCGCTATGCGGATGTCTTTGAGCCTTTTATCGCCTCGATTGCCTTCGCTTCGTCGTCATATACGTCGAAGACTGTCAACAATTTCGTCATTTGCAACAGGTCCTTTGCCTTTGCCGTCAAATTCAGCAGCTTGACGTCACCCTGCTTATTGCGAACCGTGGTGTAGGCCGAAACCAGCTCTCCCAGTCCTGAGCTATCGATATAGGAAACGTCGCCCAAATTCAGGACGAACTGCCGCGCTCCATCATTGACCTGCACTCGAAGAGTCTCGCGAAGTAAAAGTACAGGCTCACCAATCGTGAGCCTACCGGACATATCCACGACTACGATGCCATCGACTTTTCGAGTTTTCACATTCAAACTCATACGTCCTCCCTCGATTTAATTCCACAGCCCTCGCCGGCCAAAAAGCACTGAAAAAGCGAGGGTAGGTTACCTTTATACGCGTCACCTTTACAAGCGGATTCAAGGCGGCTGCGCAGAGACGCACCCCGAATTCTGAAGTTGAAGAATTCGGGGTGCGTCCCTGATTCCCCCCTGATTCCCCCGCCAATCCGCATCAGGCCAGCTTGCCGTCCACGTCGAAGTAGACCAGGAGATCCGTCGCTACGGGCTGCGCCCCGAGTTGGCGAAGAAAATTCGTGACTTGCCCACGGTGATACGAGCCGTGATTGACGAGATGCTGCATCACACGGACAAGGGGATACTCAAACAGTTGGCCCTTCAAGTTCACGTATTTCAGGGGCTGTTGGAGCAAGGCGTCCGTCATTCCGGCAACGAACTCCATTTGCTCGGCCTCGATCTCAGGCCACCTGTGTTTAATCGAAATCAGGTCCGGAAATTCTGCGGCGCTCAGTAGCGCGGGCGGCGATACGCCTTTCCAGCGCCTTAGCCAAATCCATTCCGCTCCCATAATGTGAACCAGCGTCTCCCGCACGGAAGGGAAACTGCCCCCCAATTTCCGGCTGAAGTCATCTTTGCTGAGCGGCGCGACTGCATTGAGAATCGTTGCATTCGCCCATCGGTTGTACCTGTACAGCAGT
The DNA here is from genome assembly GCA_001920875.1 of Acidobacteria bacterium 13_1_20CM_2_55_15. Lineage (GTDB taxonomy): Bacteria > Acidobacteriota > Terriglobia > 20CM-2-55-15 > 20CM-2-55-15 > 20CM-2-55-15. Next base: position 5,088 of record MNKP01000177.1, on the reverse strand, counting down.
TGGATGTCGTCTTTGTTCATGCAATTCACCTACGCCTGATCGTAGAATTTCACCGCAAGCGTCCCGTGCGCAGCAGCGCCACCGGCTCGAAGTGCAGCGGAGAGAAATACCGCCTCAACAACTTCTTCCTTGCTCGCTCCCGCTTTTTTCGCGTTTTTCGTATGGACCTCTATGCAATAAATGCACTGTGTTGTGTGCGCCACTGCCAGCGCAATTAACTCGCGATATTTCCGAGGAATACGTCCATCTTCTCTACCGACGATTCCGTCCAGATTCGACCAAGCCTTGAACTCTTGCGGGGCAAGTCTCGACATTTCTTTCAATAGCTTCAGATCGTTTTCGTCGTGAAAGTGGTTAGCCATGATCCTCCTTCTTACAAGCCCTGGCCGTTGATCATAATCAAAGGCTGGACAATACGGAAGGCGGATAGTAAGTTAGCGATAATGCCTGACCTGGAGGAATTATGCTCAAAGTAGCGGGTGCTGTGGTGCTTTCTTTGTTACTTCAAACGTCGAACGCCGAGACGCTTATTGTGGAGTATCTCAAAGCCAATGTGGTGCCCGGGCGGGCCGTTGTCGTTTCGGATCTTTATAACAATGTTTTCAAAACACCCGAAGAGCGAAGAGTCCTGGACCGCCTGTACAGCACGTTTTTCAAGATTCCAATGTTCATCGTCCAATACAACACGGCAACCAAGAATATTCCTACGCTGCGGGAACTTTCCGAACAGTTCAACTTCACGGTGCCCGGTGAGGCCGACGTCATTCTGCGGATCATGGAGGCGGACCCGCGCGTCCCGAAGTTCATCGAGCGTAATCCGAAAACAGGCGAGATCACCCGAGTCGATATCGACGCAGTTAAAGCGAGCCCGCAGTTCGGCAGAGTGCTTGAACGGACGATTGCCGGATGGCCGGGAAAAGAAGCCCCTGTATTCTCACTCACCGGATATGATGGGAAGCCGATCACTTCGGCTCAGTTCAGCGGCCAGCCGCACCTCATGTATTTTTGGTTTACCAACTGTCCTCCCTGCGTCAAAAGCTCTCCAATTCTGACGGAGCTCTATAACAAATACGCGAAGCAAGGCTTCAAGATCGTCGGCGCCAACGCGGATAAAGTCCTTGAATTACCCTATGACGACAAAGCTCGCGCAGATTACGCGAAAAAGTACGGCTTCACCTTCACACTCGCTCATCTCAACGGGGAAACCCAGCAGGCCTACGGCGGCGTCAGCGTCTTTCCTACCATGTTCTTTGTTGATAAGACGGGAACGATCGTCAGGCACTTCGTAAATTTCCAGGAGAAGCCGGTACTGGAAGCTGCGATTCAACAAACCCTGGGAAAATAAAAATTACCGCAATATCTCCCTCAATGCAGCCTCAAGATCTTTGTGTCGGAAAATAAATCGCGAAGCTAAAAGTTTCGTGGGTTCCACTCGGGCGCTTGCGAGTAGCAACGCATCTGCCATTTCACCAAAAGCGAACCGCGTGGCAAAGGCGGGCAGGGGGAAAATCGTCGGCCGACTGAGAACACGTCCTAGCACCTTTGTAAATTCCAGGTTTGTGACGGGCGATGGTGAAACGGTATTCACCGCTCCGTGCACTCCGCTTGCTTGAATACAGTGAACGATCGCCGAGGTGAGATCGTCCAGCAGAATCCAACTCCAATACTGGTCGCCTGAACCGATTCTCCCGCCGAGTCCGATTTTGAAAGGCAACAGCATTTGCTTCAGCGCACCGCCTTTCTCACTTAAGACGATACCCGTTCGCAGATGCACGACGCGGATGCCGTTGCGCGTTGCGGTATCCGTTGCAGCTTCCCACTGGCGGCAGACATCGGCAAGGAAGCCGTGTCCGGGTGAACTGTCTTCCCGGAGCACTTCCGCGCCACGGTCGCCGTAATATCCGATTGCAGAAGCGCTCACCAAAACCTGCGGCCGCTTCCCCATTTTTCCGAAAGTCTCAGCAATCAGCTTTGTTCCCTTGACACGGCTGTCGCGGATTCGGGTCTTTCGAGTTGCTGTCCAGCGGCCCGCAGCTACGTTCTCACCTGCCAGGTGGACGACCGCATCAACGCCGTTCAATACAGAGGCATTAACGGTTCCCGCGTCCGGATCCCATTCGGCGGGACGTCTCATCCGAACGACCTCATGGCCGCCATTCGTTAACATCGTAACGAGCGCAGAGCCTATGAGGCCGGTCGAACCCGTTACGGCAATTCTCATGAGTGAAATTATAGAAGGGAAACTACGGGGAGAAATGAAATCGAGGGGCGTTATGGCTTTTTTCTCTATAACCCTCCAGCGTGTGATGCTCCTTGTAGTACTTACCGGCGTCATTGAGGTCCGGTTTCCCGACTCCGGTATGGCAGTACACACACTGCTTGTTTTCTTTCTTGGAATACTCGGGAGTCGCAGCCGTAAATGGCACAAGCAGAAGAGCCACAACCCCGGTTATCGCCAAAGTTCGTAGAATATTCTTCACGTTATCTTCTAACTCCCGCTCTGGATCGGGTTGACTCTACGGGACCGCCACGGGACCGGATCTGATGTTAGGATAGCACATCGATGCCGCTTATTCTTAGACTCGCGATAGTCGCATTTGTAAGCTGGGCGTGGCTTTCAGCGCAGCAACCCGATTACACGCTGAGAGTTGACGTGCCGTTCATATTTGTCGACGTTACTGTTCAGGGTGCCGGCGGAACCATCATCAGCGATCTACCACAACATCTTTTTGAGATATATGAGAACGGAATTCGCCAGCAAATCCGCTACTTTGGCCCTGTATCGACGCCCTATAACATTTTTCTGCTTTTTGACCGGAGCGGCAGTACCCAAGACAAGTGGTTACTCATGCAACGCGCTGTTGCGGGATTCATTGCGAATTTGCGTCCACAGGATCGCATTGCCATCGCAACCTTCGATGCTGATTTCGCCGAGCAGTTGAATTGGACCAGCGACCGTCAGAAAGCGCTACTGGCGTTGCCCCAATTGATTCATCCACAAAAGATCGGCGGCACCGATTTCTATGGCGCGGTCGACCGGGTCCTGCGGCGTGAATTCAACAAGATCACCGGCCGCCGAGCGCTGGTTGTTCTGACGGATGGACGGGACACGTCTATCTACAAAGAATTGATGACAAGAAATCGATTGCTCGAACGAGAGGAAGATCGGCCGTATCAGAGAGTGTTAAAAACAGCAAGCAACCAGCGGATACCGGTGTACCTCATCGCCTTCAACACGGACAGGAATCTTGAAGTGAACAGTCTCGGCGCCGATGAATATCGTCGGCTCCAAATCGTCTTTCCGAATTCATCCTTGCCTGAACGGTACCTGAGTGGTGTCCGCAGCCGCATGGAGGACCTTGCGGAAGTTTCCGGAGGACACATTGTCTACCCGAAACGTCTCGAAGACATTGTGCCCCTGTACCAGCAGATCGGCCGCGACGTCGGTAATTCGTACACGCTCGGCTACGTGTCGTCACAACCCGAAAAGGATGGCTCGTTCCGGCGCATCGAAGTCCGCGCAACCGATCAGCACTTTCGCCTGACGCAGTCCCGGAACGGATACTACGCGAAGTAGGGAGGGGTCACTGTAGCGGCGATCCAAGAAGCACAGACGCAATAGCGCACGGCGCTAACGGATGACCGCCGCCGATGTTCAGGACTGAATGAAGATCGGCGGCGGTCGTAGACCGCCGCCACAGTGCCCCCGAATCCCCCCAAGAAGGAAGGTATATCGGCCGTCAGTTGGTCTGGCGGAAGCTGGTTGCTTTTAAGACGCGCACTTCCACACGCCGGTTTTGTGCGCGGCCATCGCGAGACTTGTTATCGGCAACGGGCTTGTCTTTGCCTAATCCGACAATCGAAACGCGGAACAGCGGAATGTTCTTACTGACGAGGTACCGCTCAACCGCTTCGGCACGGCGTTGGCTGAGTCCGATGTTATACTGTTCGTCACCGGTGTTGTCGGTATATCCCTGGACCTCGATCATGTATCCGAACCGTTGGCCGCCCACGTTGCCCGCAATCTGGTCTAGAGCGCTTTTCGCCTGTTCTGACAACGCTGCGGAATTCAATGCAAACACCAGCGTTTGCATTTCACTTTGCGCATAGTTGTCGTTAAAGTTGATGCTGTTGACTTTCGTGTCCAGTGTGCTGATTCTGTTGTTGGCCTGCTGTACACCTTCGTTGGCGGTTTCGGCCTTTCGATCGGCGGTCTGAGCAGCGCCCTGAGCGGTCTGGGCCGACTGCCCCGCCTGCACGGCCTTCTGATCGGCGGTCTGAGCAGCGCTTTGGGCAGCGCTTATTCCCTGTTGAGCGCGTTTATCGACGGCGTCGATTCGTTCGGCATTCTCTTTTGTTGCATTTTGGGCTTCTTGAATCGCGGGCTGGACGGTTTGAACTTGCTCGCGTACATACTTCTTGGTTGCGCATCCCGACAAGACAAATATTCCTGCCAGCAATGCGACGCACAAAACTGAAAATCCTCTGTTACGACTGACCATGAACTTCCCCCTTGTTATCCGTGAGCTTTTGTGTCCCTGAGACTCACCTGCGGGACAATTTCTCACAGGAATGGCCACTGTTCAGCATTCTTTTTGCCAACGATCTTGCGAGATAAATCAATGATTTGTAAGACACAATTTCGCCAACCGATGCTGTGGGATGGGTACAGCAGGGAATTTTTGCCAGAAACTGGGACAACCCTCTAACTCCGCTACAGATCGTGTGAACCCCACGGGACGGCTCCCTGGAGTCGATGTTATCCGTAGCGGACTTGGAGAGCTGCCCTAGTTTCCGGTTTCAATTTATGGAATGCAGGTCTTCTTGCCGTCAGTTTCTGCTGCAAAAATTTTAGCGGCCGCGGTTGACGGCTTTTTTCAGTTCCGCGCCGGCGACGAACTTTGTAACTTTTTTGGCAGGAATTTTCAGCGGCGCACCGGTCTGGGGATTACGGCCGGTTCTCGCCTTGCGCGAGCTGACCGAGAAGGTACCGAAGCCGACCAAGGTCACTTTGCTCCCTTTCTTCAGCGTCGATACAACTCCGTCGAGCGCGGAATTGAGAGCATTGCTTGCCTGGACTTTGGAAAT
>MNKP01000005.1 GCA_001920875.1 Acidobacteria bacterium 13_1_20CM_2_55_15 | reverse complement strand
AGCCGGTGCCGCGATGCTCCCCCGGAATGACGTGATGCGCAGCGCTCAGCGCAAGAGTTAGCGTGCCCCCGGCCAAAAGCGCCAGAAGGACGCGCAAAATCGAGAACTGTTCGGTCGAATGGACGAAGACCATTGGAAGCAGGACCAATATACTGAGGACAAGGCGCCCCGTGATCAATCGTCTCAGCGAAACGCGTGAGGCCAGCTTGCCGGAAAGCCACGCGGAGAATGCTTCGCCGAATGCCGCAACCGAGATCAGCGCTCCCGCCACCATTTCGAGTCCCGCGCGCGGTGTTCCCAGCTCCTCTAAAAAGAGCGGAATGATGGGGCCAAATGTCCGGTCCGCCATGTTCACGAAAAAGAGAATCATCAGCGCCGTGAAATATTCCGGCCGCTTCCAGAATGCGGACGCGGAGGGTGCGGGGGACACTTTTTCGGGCGGCTTCGTTCGATCTGCATCCCTGTACAAGGAAAGGATGCTCAGCAAAGATCCGAAATTCATGATGCCCGTCACGATGAACGTATTTCGGACACCTATTGATGTCGCCAGGAATCCTCCGAAAAAGGGACCTATTGCCGCGCTGAGAATTTGCACCGACTGAAGGGATCCAATGATCGATGGGACTTTTTCTTTAGGCGCAAGCTGCGTGACGAGCGCTACGGCGGTGTTGTTGAATCCCCCCAGCAGCCCGAGCACAATGCGCAGCACGAACAACTGCCATACATTCTGAGCCAGGGCCATCAGCGCCCAGAAAACGCTGTTTGCCGCTGTTGCCCGGGTGGCAAGAAGCCGCATGCCTTTTCGGTCCCCGAGCCGTCCCCATAGTGGTCCAATAAGAGACGTCATCATAGGGCTCGAACCTAGAATCAATCCGCTCCAGAGTGCGATGCCTCCTTTTGTTTGCACTCCCAGTTCGCGCACGTAGATCGGCAGGAAGGACATGACGAGCGTGTATCCGAAATTCAGGAATGCACTGGAGATCGTAACGGCGATCTGATTCTTACGCCACTGCGGCAATGCCATCGGTCACTTTCTTCTAAGTCCCGCTGTGGATAACGTCGACTCCACGGAAACGTCCCGTGGAGTCAACATGATCCAGAGCGGGAGTTAAAGACCCGCAGCAGGCCGAGGATCGATTTGGCGTCCTGAATGCGTCCGTTCTCGATCAGTTGGAGGGCTTCGGCGCGCGACACGATATGGACTTCAATGACTTCGTCTTCGTCCGGATGGCTTTGCGTCTTGGTCAGACCGGCCGCTTCGTAAAGATGCATGAACTCTGTCGTGAACCCAGGTGTGGTCCAGAATCGAGCGCGCTCGGTCATCGTCGCGGCGCGATATCCGGTTTCTTCTTCCAGTTCGCGGAACGCACACGCTAGTGGATCCTCACCGTCGTGAAGGGTGCCGGCAGGAATCTCCAGCAACTCCTGTCCGGTTGCGTGGCGGTACTGCCGAATGAGAACCACCTCTTCGGGCGAGGGCCGGGCAACAATACATACCGCTCCGGGATGAACGACGATCTCGCGTGAACACTCATGGCCCGCCGGCTCGATGACCCGGTCTTCCCGGACCTGGATATGGCTGCCTTTGTATGCGATGCGGCGGCTCAGCAGTTTGGCTTCGCTCATACGTGCTGCGCTTCCAGAATTGGCCTTAAGGCGCGGACGAACTTGTCGATTTGTTTCTCGGTGATGATGAACGGCGGCAGCAGGCGCAAGACGGTTTCGTGCGTGCAGTTGAGAATGAATCCTTGCGCGAGAAGTTGCTTCACGATTTCTTTGCCGGAGATTTTCAGTTCTACCGCGAGCATCAAACCTTCTCCACGGACATCCTTCACCACCGGCAAGTCCTTCAATTCTTCCAGACGTTGTTTGAAGTAGGCACCTGTCGTTCTAGCGCGCTCCAGCAGATTTTCGTCCTCGAGGATATGGAAGTACTCGAGACTGGTCCGGCATGCCAGCGGACCGCCGCCGAATGTTGTGCCGTGTTGACCGGGTTGGATCGCCGCTGCAACTTTCTCGTTGAGAATCACCGCTCCAAGCGGGATGCCCAAGCCGAGTGGTTTCGCGAGCGCGATCATGTCCGGCGCCATGTCTTTATTGCCCAGCGGAGCGAAGCTATGGAATGCAAACCACCGGCCAGTGCGGCCAAGTCCGCACTGGATCTCATCCATAATCAGGACGGCCCCGCGCTGCTTCGTGAGCTCACGAGCTGCCCGATAGAACTGTTCCGAGATGGGTCGGATACCCCCTTCACCTTGAATCGTTTCGATCAAGACAGCGCAGACATCCTCGGTCAGCTTCCTCTCGAGATCCCCAACGTCATCGAAATTCACGAAATCGAAGCCGGGGACCAGCGGCTCAAATTGTTCGCGATACTGTTTCTGCCCCGTCGCCGATAGAGCACCGAAAGTGCGGCCATGGAATGACTGATCGAGCGAGAGCACGCGGAATTTCGGACGAGCGTAGGCGCGCGCGAACTTCAGACAACCCTCGATCGATTCCGTTCCACTGTTCGTGAAAAAGGCGCGATCCAGTCCCGAAATCTTGCACAGCTTCTCTGCTAGCCGGCCCTGATATTCGTGGTAGATCAAGTTGGAGACGTGGATCGGTTTTTTGATCTGTTTCCGAAGTACCTGTTTGATGCGAGGGTGATTGTAACCCAGCGCGTTGACGGCAATTCCGGCCAGTAGATCCAGGTAGCGTTTGTTGGATTTATCAATCAAATATGCGCCGGTTCCGCGGTCGGCGAGAAGCTCGTACCGGCTGTAAGTCCCCAGCAGATACTTTTTCTCCAGTTCTTTGACGTGCGCCAGTTGCATAAGGCCGAAAGCTTAGCATAAGATGCAGGTTGGTTTTTCGGCCCTGAAACTATCAACCGGAGTGGTGTCACATGAAACAAAATGTCTATTGGCTGCTGCCACTCGTTGTGTTGTCGATCGCGTTTGCCGGCTATGCGCAATTGCAGGCTCCGGGCGCGGACAACACACCGAAGCTAGGCGAAAAGCCGCCTGATTTCGAGCTGCCGAAGGGTTTGGGTGCCCAGGCCGGCACGCTCGGAATGAAGGATTTCACCGGGAAGAAGAAGGTACTCTTGACGTTCTTCCCCGCCGCATTCACCGCGGCTTGAACGCGGGAATTTACCGAGTTCGGTAATAACCAACCAAAATTTGAAGAGATGGGTATCGAAATCGTCGCCATATCCAGAGACCTGGCGCCGGCACAACAGAAATTCAAGGAAACAGTCAACGCCAAGAATACCTTCTTGACGGATCCGGAGGCGAAAGTCATCGGCGCCTACGGCGCCCTGAACGCCAACAAGATCGCAAACCGTTATTACTTCCTGATCGACGAGAGTGGAAAACTGATTTGGAAGAACGTCACGGGCCAGCTCATTCCGGTGGAGAAGCTGGTGGAAGATCTTGGGCAGGTGGTAAAGAAAGCAGGGAATTGAAACGGCGGTAATTGAGGGACGCACCCCTAATTTCTTGGGTTTGAGAAATTAGGGGTGCGTCCCTCAATTACCTTCCCCCATGAAAATCCTCACGCCTGAGCAACTCCGCGAAGTCGATCGCCTTTCTACCGAAAAATACGGGATTCCGAGTCTCATTCTGATGGAGAACGCCGGGATGCGTGTGGCCGAAGTTCTTGAAGATCGATTCGAAGATCTTGACCAGCTCACCGTAGCGGTTTTCTGCGGCAAGGGAAACAACGGAGGTGACGGTTTCGTTGTCGCGCGGCAATTGGTACAAAAAGGTTGTTTTCCTTTCATCTTTCTCTTCGCACCGGAAGAGGAGGTCAAAGGCGACGCCAAGACGAATCTGAATATCTTGAAGGCGTTCGGATACCCGCCCACAATCGTCCTGAATGAACACGATTGGAATGAAGAAAAGCTGGAACTGCTCGACGCCGATATCGTGGTCGACGCGCTTCTTGGAACCGGGGTAAGAAAGCCAGTCGAGGGTCTGTACCGCGCCGTTATCGAGAGCATTGCGGAGGATTTTCCGAGTGCAACAGTTGTTGCTGTGGATGTTCCCTCTCCCGGAGTGCAGGCCGATATCACTGTGACGTTTTCCGCGTTGAAACCCTCGCTGGTTCTATATCCCGATTGTGAGGATGCGGGTGACGTGATCCTCGCCCACATTGGAAATCCGCCCGAGCTTCTCGAGGCGGAGGCTTACAACCTCCATTTGATTGAGCCGCACGAGTTGCCGGTTCGGGTTCCAGATACGAATAAAGGTACGTATGGCAAGGTTCTTGTCATCGGTGGTTCGCGGGGCAAGACGGGAGCTGCAGCAATGGCCGGACAAGCCGCATTGCGTGCGGGCGCGGGCCTGGTGACTGTCGCTACGGCTCAGAGCGTGCTTCCCATTATTGCCGGATCGATGTCTGAACTAATGACAGTGCCCCTTGCCGAAACCTCCGAAGGGACGATTGCAAATCAGTCGGTCTCGGCATTGCTGAAGGACAAAACCGTCGTGGCGATTGGCCCGGGGTTGACGACGGTTCCGGAGACCAGTGCCTTCGTGCGGCGTGTCGGTTCGGAGTGCCGCACGCAGATGGTCATCGATGCAGATGGTTTGAATGCTCTGGCTGGTTTTGACGGCGATCTCGGCGGGGCTGTGCTCACGCCCCATCCCGGCGAGATGGCGCGCCTCGTCGGAAAAAGTGTCGAGTATGTCGTGTCGGATCGCGTGGAAGTCTCGAAGCAATTCGCGAAAGCGCGGAATGCATACGTTGTGCTCAAGGGATATCGGACGGTCGTTGCGGCGCCGGACGGATCCGTTTACATCAACCCAACCGGCAATCCTGGTATGGCGACTGGGGGCACGGGTGACATCCTGACTGGAATGATTGCCGGTATTCTCGCTCAGGAACACCTGGGATCCTTCATCGAAAGGCTTTGCCTCGCCGTTTACCTCCATGGTTTGGCAGGCGACTTCGCTGCTCAGGAAGTCGGCGAAGAGAGCCTGGTCGCCACCGACCTGCTGCGATTCCTCCCGAAAGCATGGGAAAATCTGAGAGATGATTTCCCAGTCCGAACAACAAACCTACGCCGTCGCTAAAGAACTCGCTCATAATACAAAAATTCCCGCGCACATTCTCCTTTATGGTGATCTAGGTGCTGGGAAAACGGTATTCGCGAAAGGGCTGGCGGATGGATTTGGTGTCACCGACGTCGACGACGTATCCAGCCCGACATTTACGTTGATCAACCAATACGTCGGGCGGGTCAGGATTTATCATATCGATCTCTATAGAATTGAAACCGGAGCTTTGGGTGGATTAGGACTGGAAGAGATTTTCGACGATCACAATGCTGCGGTGATTGTCGAGTGGGCGGACCGCCTGGGCCGGTTCGAGACACCAGGTGCGGTTCGGGTGTTTCTCAGTTATGTGGATGACCATACTCGTAAAATAGACATATGCTTTTAGCAGCATTCATCCTACTTTCCCAGGTGACACAAATCGTGGAACCGTACACCTTTCGAGAAGATCAGGGACAGACCACGAAGGTCGTCCTCAAGAACGGGCTGACCGTACTCGTTCGTGAGCAGCAAGCCATACCCCTTGTCAGCGTTAATACGTACGTGAAAGCGGGATATTTCGACGAAGACGACCGGATCTCCGGCATTTCGCACGTGATCGAGCACATGTTCTTCAAGGGCACCCAAAAGCGTCCTGTGGGCGAAATCGCTCGCGAAACCCATGGTTTGGGTGGATATCTGAACGCACATACGTTCTACGACCGCACGGTCTATGACACCGAAGTCCAAGCGGAGAACATGAAGAAGGCACTCGAGATTCAGGCCGATGCACTGTGGAACTCAGTGTATGACGCGACAGAACTGAAACGCGAAATCGAAGTCGTGTTGCAGGAGAACAACAGAAAGCTGGATAATCCCGGCGCTGTTACCTCGGAAAAACTCTATGCCACTGCCTTCCAGCAGCATCGGATGCGGCGCTGGCGCATCGGTACACCTGAAGGTTTGCGGGCCCTCACACGAGACGACATCATTCGATATGTCCAGAAGTACTATCGGCCATCCAACATTATTCTCTCGATTGCCGGCCGGCTCGACATCGAAGAAACCATCGCTGAAGTCGTGAAGCTTTACGGCAACATTCCCGACGATGGAAAGCCTATCGAGCGAGACAACGGACCCGCCGAGCCGGAGCAAACTGCGGTGCGATATAGCTGGCAGCTCGGTCCGATTGAGCAGAATCACGTAGCGCTCGGCTTTCACACCCCGGGCTTTTTGACCGATGACGCCCGCGGGCTCGAAGTCCTCGCTGCGATTCTGGGCGAAGGACGCGCCTCGATTCTGAACCAATATGTTCGTGACGAGAAAGGCCTGATCACAAGTGGTTCGGCCAACCTGCAGGCTTTCCAGAATCTTGGGTTCTTTGAAATCGATTTTGAGACAGCGAAGCCGCTGGAGGCACAGATTGGTGTTCTGGCCGAAGTTGAAGGCATCAAAAAATTCGGAGTAACGAACGAGCAGCTCGCACGCGCCAAAGCGCTGATCGCTCAAAGCCGTTATCACGAAATCGAAACGGTCAGCGGTATGGCGGAGGATCTTGCATATCACGAAGCCCTAGGGGACTGGAAGAGATCCCTGTCCTACTTGAGAGCGATCCAAAAAGTGTCTGCTGATGATGTGATTCGAGTTGCCAAGAAGTATTTGGTGTTCGAGAATCTTTCTGCCTTTGAGTATCTTCCGGAATCGGTCACGCGCACATTGACTGAAAGTGATTACCTGCAGGCCGTGCTCGATAAAGTAGCATCTGCGATCGAGCAGCGCGCTATTCAGGAACTGCCGGTCGCCGCAGAGATTCCGTCAGCGGACGATTCGCTCACTCACGATCTTGTGAAGCCGGTGGAGAAGCGTTCGATTTTACGCGGCCCGGATGTTTACATCATCGAAGACCATCGGCTGCCATTGGTGTCATTCGGATTGTTCTATCCTGGAGGCCGCTTATACGAGTCCCCAAAAAACGCAGGTATCACGGAATTGATGCTTCGCACGGCATTACGAGGGACTCAACGATTCAACTCTGAAGATATTGCAAGGCGGCTCGAGAACGCGGGTGCTCGAATCCAGGTTGTCAACCAGCCCGATTTCTTCGGGTACCTTGTCGATGGTCTCAGCGGTAAGTTGGGCCAAGCGCTGGAAATTTTGATGGACATCCTGCAGCAGCCGGTATTTCAAGAAGACGATCTCGAGAAGGAAAAAGTGCTGCAACTGGCCCGGATCAAGAACCTTCGAGAGAACAACTACGCCTATCCCGTGAGTGTTTTTATGCAGACTCTCTTTGGAGAGCATGCATATGCCCGCCCAGCCGCCGGTACGGAAGCTGCCGTGCAATCCATTACAAAAGAAGACCTTCAGACGTGGTTCAAAACCAATCAACGTCCCCTGGTTCCGACAATCGTGGTTGTGGGCGATACCCAGGGTACAGGACTCGTTGCTCCGCTGGCGGACATGCTGACAAACGAAGATCTGCATGAACGAGAGATTGGTTCCTTGCCTTCGCCCAACCTCAAGGCCGAGACCAAAGAAGCTGTAGAAAACACTTCCAGGCAACAGACGGCTCTGGTGTATGGATATCCAGGCATTTCACGTTCGGGCAATGATCGCTATGGACTCGTCGTGCTGCAGAATATCGTATCTGGCCTTGGCGGCCGATTCTTTGATGCCATTCGCGAGAAACAGGGACTTGCTTACACCGTTCGTACTGAGACCACGTTCTTCTCGAAGGCGGGCGCGGTCTATACATACGTAGCTTTCTCTCCGGAGAATGAAACGCAGGTCAAAGAATCCTTGGAGAAGGAGATCAATCGGCTCCTCAAAGACGGCGTCACCGCCGATGAAGTGCGGAAAGCGATCGCGTATTCCATCGGCGAACATGAGATCGGATTACAAACACCCGATGAAGTGCGGAAAGCGATCGCGTATTCCATCGGCGAACATGAGATCGGATTACAAACAC
>MNKP01000202.1 GCA_001920875.1 Acidobacteria bacterium 13_1_20CM_2_55_15 | reverse complement strand
ACTGATACCGCAATGCGAACTGGATGAGCCGCGGATTGACCGCCGTCGACGTGATCACACCGAACAACGGGTTGTTGGCTTGAATCGCGGGCGTGCCAACGTTGCGGTCTGGGGACAGCGCAAATTGCGGGTGATTAAACAGGTTGAAGAATTCGGCGCGGAACTGGATGTTCTGATCCTCGCGAACTCGCGTCACCTTGGTTATCGAAAAATCCGTATTTGCCTGGCCCGGACCACGAACGATGCCTACGCCGGAGTTGCCAAAATCGGTTGCAATCCGGTCATCACCGATGACAGGCGGAGCACAAAACGCCGCGGTGTTAAAGTATCGCGTGACGCTCGCATCGCCAACGCGGCCCAACCGGTCTTTGACGTTACCCTTGGTGAGAATCTGGTCGTTGGTCACACCCGGACACAGTTGCGCCCGGCTGACGCCGAACTCGATACTTGTGCTGCTACCCATACCGTAAGCCGTGCCGGCCCGGTTGTCGAATATCGTCAGCGGGCTGCCAGCCGAGAAGAGTGTGAGTCCGGAAACGGACCAGCCCTCGGTCAATCGTCCCAGTGCTCCGCTCGTACGGAATGGCAATTCGTACTGGTAGCTCACGACGAGCCGGTGTGGGATGCTGTAAGGCGTCGGCCCGTATTGCTGCCACATGTCCGTCGGATTGTTCAGATTAGCACCGACATAGCCGACGTTCGAGAGATTCTTGCTCCATGTGTAGGCGGCCTGGAAGCCCAACCCACTAGCGAACCTTTTGCGGACGGTGGTTTGCAAGCTGTTGTAGTTATAAACCGCGTCGAAACCGTTTTGCTGCAAACCACTGGGTAGGAACCCCAAATACGGGACGCGAGCTTTGGCGTTCGCAACGGTATTGGTGGTAAAACCGTTGATAGGACTGGAAGCGCTGGCCAGCCGCGCGGTGTTGACCACGTGATTATAGTTGGACATGTTGATCCCGCTGGAGCCCACGTAGGCGGCCTCCCACACATAACCCTGAAGGAACTCGTACTGGACACCCAAATTGTATTGGCGGATTAAGGGCGTCTGGACGCGATCGTAGAACGGAGAGTTGAAGTCGGAACCCCTCAGGGTTGCGAAATCAAACCACCGGGGCAAAAGCGCCAGCGGCCGGTCCTGGTAGGGATTCTGTAGGCTTGCCGTCTCCGCAGTAATTCCGGTTGTATCCGCGTACGGCCTTCCTTCCTGTACGGCATGAACCATCCGGTTGATGCCAATCCGGTCGTAGAAGATGCCGGCGCCACCGCGGACCACGAAGCGGCCCGTACCTGCAGGCTGCCACGCAAAACCGATACGGGGCGCGAAGTTGCTCAGCGGAACCCGGTTCTTCGCGGTGAACTTGCCGTCAAACTGCCGGACTCCGGGCGGAAGCGGACCCCATCCGCCTTGAGCGACGGGCCGCGTATCATAGTTTACCGGCACAACATAGCCCGTGAAAGCTCTCGGATCCGTGAACGTTGGCGCGGTGGGAATTGTCGGGACAGACGCGAGATCGCTGGCCCAAAAATTGGTCAGGTTTCCGTACTTGTCCGCGAGCGTGCCGAAGTGCTCCCACCGGATGCCAAGATTGAGGGTTAATTTCTTGTTCACCGTCCAGTCGTCTTGAATGAAAGCGTACTGGTTCCGCAAGAAGTAACTATGGACGATGCCGTTCGAACGGCTGCGCACACAGAACTGACAGGCGTTGAAAGCGCTCTGTGCCACGCCCGTCGTATTGCCGGGATTCGACACACTGCAAGTTGGATCGGCCGACGGGCAACCCGGGCGTCCGATCAAAAGGTCGGGAAAGGAGTTCACCTGGAGCCAGCCGCGGCCCAAACCGCCGAAGGTGAGGGGCCAGCGGACAAACTCCGCTTCAAAACCGGTGCGTATCGTATGTGAAGATCGCGTCCACGAAAGCTCGTCCGAAAACTGGATTTGAGTAGTGGGTGCGTTGGATGGAAGCAGGCCACCGCCGACGGCGAATGCGCCGAGAATGCTCATGGGTGGCGGCTGAGTATAGGAGCCCAGAGTCGTTCCGTTGCAACACGCGCTGTCGACCAAAGGCCTCAAGCCGATCTGCTGCGGCGTATACGGCACCGATTCGCTTCCTCTCTCGATGATGCGCTGGACCGACGCGCGAGCCTGATTGACCAGACTGGGAGTCAGAATCGAGGTCAGCCGAATCACTGCCGACTTGTTACTTCGGTCATCCTTTGCCTGGCGGCCGGGCAATTGGCCAACCGGTCCCTGGGCGCCCAGCTGATACTCGTAAGGGTTCATGGAATCCATAAGTCGGAGCGACAGACTGTGCTTGTCGGTGACAATCCAGTCGCCGTTGGCAATGTACTGGTCTTCGCGATACTTCGCCGGAGTACTGAAGACGCGCTGCACGGCGCCGCTGGTTCCTGAACCGGGGATGTAGTAGCTGCCGTCGGGCAGTTTCAATCGTAGGAGCGCGATCGTCACCGGGTTGATATTGGAACCATCACAGGCAATCTGGATTCCTCGGGCTGGAAACCTTCGAGCAGAAGCGGGATCGGTAACGGTTGGAATGCCGCCGTCATTCCGCACACACATGGCTGCTCCCAACCTGCCCGCAAAGTCCGGAGCCTCGCGATTCCCCGGTACTGGGAACAAGGTCACCGAGCTCAAGCCCTGCGGCGCCACGCCATTGAGCTGACGGGTTCCCTGGTAGCTGCCGAAGAAAAACAGCTTATCCTTCTTGATGGGTCCGCCGATCGTGCCGCCAAACTGGTTTTGCCTCAATATTTGCTTGCGTGTTGCGCTAAGCGGATTATCCCGGTTGTAAAAAAAGTCATTCGCGTTGAGCTTTTCATTTCGGAAGAACTCAAACAGCGTCCCATGGAACTGGTTGGTGCCGCCCTTAGTCACAACGTTGACGTTGGCGCCTGGATTACGTCCGTAGCTGGCGTCATAGGTCGAGGTCTGAATCTTGAACTCCTGGATAGCATCGGGGTTGGGGACGGCAATTCCCGTGTAGAGCCCCGCATCCTCAGCAAAGTTGTTCCCCGCGGTATTGTTAATGTGTACGCCATCCATTTGGAAATTGTTTCCTGCCGGACTCGCTCCATTCACACTCATGCTTAGCGAGCCTCGTCCATAGCTGACGGCGTTGGCAGCGGGAACTGCGACGCCTGTCGACATTCCCAAGACCGCGGTGTAGTTCCGGGCCGCAAGCGGTAGGCTCGTGATCGTGTTGCCCTGCACCGTGGTCCCCAAAGTCGACGTTGCCGTCTGAACCAATTCGACAGAGGCTTCCACGCTGACCTGCTCTCCCGCCGCGCCGACTTCCAACGTCTGGTGGAGAACCGCCGTCTCCGTAACGGCCAGGGTGATATCTGTTGCCTCGGATGTTTTGAAACCCGCCAAACCGAATCGCACGCGATACGACCCCGGATCCAGCAGCGGAAGCCGGTACACGCCGTCTTCAGCCGTAATCGCGGTTCGAGTTTGATTGGTAGCAGTCGCCGTTGCCGTCACGGTAACCCCGGGGAGCACGGCTCCCGTAGCATCGGTAACTCTCCCCGTCAGCGCAGCCGTGGCGCCGGACTGAGCCAACAGGGACGGGATCCACAACGCAAACAGGGACAGGACAGTCACCCGTAAATAGAAGCAACTCTCCGATTTCACTCCAAACCCCCTTTGTTGTTCACATAGCTGGTATTAGCTGCGCACTGGTATAATCCCCACGCCCTCTGGTTCGCAATCAAAAAATAAAACATCAAAAAATTTACACGTCTGATGCGATTTTCCGTTGAAGAAGTCTAAGGCGCCATTTCTGGCGGATTGACCACAGGGCGGACACTACCCGCTACTCTCTCCTTCGAGCAAATCCCGTTTGCTCGTAATTGGGCGCGCCATCTTTCGAGCAGATCCCATTTACTCGCAATTGCGCGCGGATCTTTCAAGCAAATCCCGTTTGCTCGTAATTGGACGCGTGCTCCTTTGAACGTTTTCCTTTTGCTCGCTTTCCTGGCCTAGGCGACTCAGTCCTTTGGGTTCGTCGCGAAAATCGTCAGTTCAGGCGTAAAACCCCGATCATCCATCTCGAGTATCGCTTTGACCATGAACGCAATGTCTTCAGCGCGGAGTTTGGTCGGATTTTCCTTCTGCGTGTATCCGGCTGCAGCGGCGAAACTCGTCAGCACTTCGCTGGGATTGACTAAAAACACACGGATGTTGTGTTGGCGGAGTTCAGCGCGCCAGCACTCGGTCATTCCTCGTAGAGCGAATTTGCTCGCGTAATACGCCGTCCCGTTGGCAGAGCCGCGCAGGCTCGCGGTGGAACAGATATTGATAATGTTGCCGCGGTTCCGCTGGATGAAATGTTTTGCGGCTTCGCGGGCCATCAACATGGCTCCAGTCACATTCGTGGCAAAGACGGCTTCAAAACTCGCGCGGTCCATATCGACGAGTTTCTTGAAGACGCCGGAGCCGGCGTTATTCACAAGAATGTCCAGGTCGGCGAATGCCTGAAAGACTTCGCGGTACGTCCGAGCAATGTCGGCTTCGTTTGTAACATCGGCGCGGATCGGAACCGCATGCAACATCTCGGCCGCTTTGTACAACTTCTTTTCATCTCGGCCGGTGATAGCGACGCGTGTTCCTGCATCAATGAGAACTTTGGCGATAGCGAGTCCGATTCCGCTGCTGCCGCCTGTGATGAGTGCCGTAGCGTTCCGCAGGTTCATGCTGACCTCCCGATTTCCTCTTCTAGAAGTCTCAATTTCGGCCGTTCGCCCATCGCGATCAAGACGTCGCCGGCCTCGATACTGGTATCCGCCGGCGGGTTGAACTGCATCACACCAGTCTTGTGCTGAACGGCAAGCACAATGACACCGTAATTTTTCGCGAGCCGCAACTGTTCCAGCGTGTTCGAGACCAACGGACTCGCCCGGCCAATTTGGAGCTGTTCGATTTCCAGGTCCAGATCGGATGATTGCCGGAAAGCTGAAGCGACATCGAGAAACGTGGCGACGTGGGGTCGCAGCATCGACTGTGCCAGGCGATGTCCGATGAATGAGTAAGGCGTGAAGACGGTCGCTGCTCCGGCGCGTCTGAGTTTTTCTTCCGCTTGCTCGTCGCTAGCGCGGGCCGCAATGACCAGATCCGGATTCAGGACCTTCGCGGACAGCGTCACGTAAACATTTTCCGCGTCGCTGCTGATGGCGGCGACAAGCCCTTTGGCGGTCTCGATTCGCGCCTGCCGCAGGATTTCGTCCTTGGTCGCGTCCCCGACGAGCGTGATCACACCTTTATCGGTTGCCCACCCGGCGCGATCTATCCTGTTGTCAATGAGAACGACGCTGGCCCGGCTTCGAAGCAATTCGTTGATCACGCTTCTGCCAACGCGGCCGGCACCGCAAACGATGTAATGTCCGGAAATGTTTTTCAGCATGCGATCTCTCCGCTTGCGCCCGAAATAATCCGTCATTTCGAGCCGAAGCAAGGTCTCTCCCATCACGGCAATCGACACGAAGACCGTCGTCACTCCAACGAGCATCAGAAATGAAGCGAAGACACGTCCTTGGAAACTTAACGGATGGACTTCGCCATATCCCACCGTCGTCAAAGTGATGAGA
The DNA here is from genome assembly GCA_001920875.1 of Acidobacteria bacterium 13_1_20CM_2_55_15. GTDB lineage: Bacteria > Acidobacteriota > Terriglobia > 20CM-2-55-15 > 20CM-2-55-15 > 20CM-2-55-15. The sequence goes on along the minus strand of MNKP01000202.1, from coordinate 7,498 downwards.
CTCATATACAAGCTGTCGAAAAGCGTCCAGCCTTCCACCCACATGAAACCGACAGTGCCGATCAGTAACGTGGCGCTTAGCGACGCTGCGATCAGAAGGAACCTTTTAAGAGAAGGCTGCACGGGGCGGGATTATACGATTACGGGCACGTCACCGATCGAACAAAAGGGGGGCAGGAACGGGCTGAAATCGTATTCTTTGCCGACCCTGGATCAATACGGCGGACCAACGCTGGTTACGCGGAGCACCTGAAGTAGGAAATGGCCAGTAGAAGGCACAGAACTCATAAAGGATTCTTGCATCTTTTTGTGCCTCTTTTGTGGCCAGCTAAAGCGCTCGCAAAACGCGAGCCCGATAGGCAAGAATGAATAGAGGGCGCGCCGGTTGATGGTCACAGGTTTCGGCAAGTCGTGCGCCGGAAATGTCTTCATCCGAAACCTTCCAATCTTAACCGTGTATGCTAGCATCCCATAGGTAAGGAAGGAGATCGATTGATGCGTGGCCGGTTCACGACTTTGGTCATCGTTCTTGGCTTTGCCATTCCCGCACTAGGACAGACCCAGGCTTCGCGAATACCAAGAATGCCGGATGGCAAACCAAATCTCACTGGTCTCTGGCAAGCTTTGGGAACCGCATATTGGGACATCCGGGACCACAGTGCTCAAGCTGGCCCGTTTTACCAGCTCGGTGCGATCGGCGCGATCCCCGGAGGCCAAGGCATCGTCGAGGGCGGTGAGATTCCATATAAACCGGAAGCGGCAGCGAAACAGAAGCAGAACTTTACGGACCGGATGAAACTGGATCCCGAAGTGAAATGCTACATGCCCGGTGTGCCGCGCGCCACCTACATGCCGTACCCGTTTCAGATCATTCAATCTCAGAACGACATTGCAATCGCTTACGAATATGCGACATCCAACCGTGTGATCAATATGGGAAAGGGGCGCGAGGCTGCTGTCGATACGTGGATGGGAACATCGAATGGTCACTGGGAAGGTGACACCTTGGTTGTGGATGTAACCGGACTGAACGGCCAGAGTTGGTTCGACCGATCCGGTAATTTCATGACAGAGAACGTTCACATCGTGGAGCGTTATACGTTGGCCGACGCCGATCACATCAGTTACGAAGCGACCATCGATGACAGTACTATTTTTACGCGGCCGTGGAAGATCAGCCTGCCGCTCTACCGCCGGAAGGAACAGAATGCCCAGCTGGGAGAATTCAAATGCGTCGAATTTGCGGAAGAGCTGATTTATGGCCACCTGCGAAAGAGGTGACTGTAGCGGGCATGTGTCGAAGCTATGAATGAATTGGCAAAGGGATAACTCACCCTTTCCCTCTGGGAGAGGGTAGGGTCAGGGTGCCAAGACTTGATTAGACTTCTCTTTAGGTTTCGCCCTATCGGGCTCACGCTTCGCGCGACCCTCACGCCGGCGCGCCAGCCCGCTGGCTGTCGCGCCGCCCTCTCCCAGAGGGAGAGGGACGTACTTCGAATTCATTCACGGCTTCTGTCTGCCCCGAAGGAGATCCAAGATGAACTGGCGTGTATTTGCTTCAATGGGCTTGTTAATCTCAGTGACATTGCTACTCGAAGCTCGAGCACAGACGCCGCCTGCGGTGTCTGGTAAAACCGTCGCTGCCTCCAAGGGCTGGACTGCACCCAAGACCCCTTGGGGCGATCCGGATCTTCAAGGTATTTGGACAAGCGACGATTGCATCGGCACTCCGATGCAGCGGCCCGCGAACATTGGGGAGAGGCTTTATCTGACTGAGCTGGAAATTGAGGAGCGCGAGACCCAACTGGCCCGACAAACCGAAAACGACAAACAAGAATTCCTCGCGGCGGACACTCGGGCCGGGGTCGGGCCTCCGCCCCATTGGGGCGAACGAGCCAGGAGGCCTTGCAAGCAGACATCTCTGGTTGTCGATCCGCCCAATGGCAGAATTCCAGACCTGACGGCAGAGGCGCGAACCCGCCGCATTCCGGAAGGAGCGGGCAATAACAATCCGCGCCCGGCATCCTGGGAAGACTTTAGCTATTACATCCGCTGCATCACGCGCGGGGTGACGGGTTCCATTTTTCCTGTAATTTACGGCAATGGAGCACAGATCATACAGGCGCCTGGCTTCGTAACGATTCTTCACGAAATGGTTCATGAAGCTCGTGTCATTCCCTTGAACGGCCCGCACGCGAGTCCGAACATCCGGACCTACATGGGAGACTCGCGAGGACATTGGGACGGCAACACGCTGGTCATCGAAACCACAAATTTCCTGGGCAACAAAACAGGGGTCGGTCTCAACGGTGGCGGCACGCCGACGAGCGACGCGCTGAAGCTGACGGAACGTTACACGCGTACAGATGCGAATACCATTCAGTACGAAGTCACGATCGATGACCCGAAAACCTACATCAGACCGTGGAAAGTCGCGTTCCCTATTACGCAGGAACCCGACTACCAGAATTTTGAATACGCGTGCCACGAGGGAAACTACGCCATGTTCGATTCGCTCAGTGGGGCGCGCGCAGAAGAGAAAAGAGAAAATCGGGAACAGTGAGCAATTTCTGATACGCCAAGAAATTGCTCACTGTGCCGGATTTTCAAAGAAGAGGTGAGTACCGTGCGAAGCAAATTTGTAGCGCTGATGATTGCCATAGCATTGCTGGGCGCAGCAGTACCTGTCTGGGCGCACCATGCATTCGCTGCGGAGTTCGATGCAAACAAACCGGTCAAATTCCGGGGAATGGTTACGAAGATGGAATGGATCAACCCGCATGCATGGATCCACATCGACGTTAAAGGTGAAGACGGCAAAGTTACGCCCTGGATGATCGAAGCCGCAGCACCGAATGCTCTGCTGCGCCGAGGCTGGACGAAGAACTCGCTGCCGTCCGGAACGGAAATACTCGTCGAAGGTTACCAGTCAAAAGATGGCTCCAACCGCGCCAACGGCAGCATCATCACATTTACGGATGGCAAGAAGCTGTTCGTCGGCTCTTCTGCGGGCGATCCCGGCGCGGCTCCTGGGGCGCCCCCTCGATGACGAATGACCATTGCCGGCGTCAATGCTGAATGTCGACATGAGGTCGATGCTGGCTTGACGATGCGGGTGCAACGCGCATAATCTCTGCTTCTCTATCAGAACATTTCGTTAATACCTGGAGGTGTTTCGATGAAGACTTGGTTAGGTTCCTCTTGGGCGGTCTGTGCTTTGGCTATCGTGTTGGGCATTTTCATATCGATGTCCCAGTCGGCCGGCCAGGTTACCAAGGGAGGCGCTGCGTCAGCTGTCGAACGCGGCAAGTATCTCGTTAGCATTACGGGATGTCATGATTGCCACTCCCCCAAAAAGGACGCTGCCGGCCACGTTGACGAAACGCGGCCGCTCAGCGGGCGTCCCGCAACGACTCCGGCACCTTCGACCACTGCGGGTGAAATCCATACCGCCCTTGATCTCACCGCATGGACCGGTCCGTGGGGGACGACCTATGCCTCGAACTTGACTCCGGACACCACAACTGGGTTACTGGCTCGCAGGTACAGTGAAGCGAGCTTCGTGGCGATGTTCCGCACGGGCAAGAAGCCTAACGGTGTTGGCATTCTGCCTCCGATGCCCTACGAAATGTACGCGAACATGACGGATGACGATCTCAAGGCGATCTGGGCATACCTGCAGACGATAAAACCCGTCCGGAACCAGGTTCCTGCCAACGTGCCGGCACCTGTTGCCACAGCCGCTCCAATCGGGAAGAAGTGAAGACGCAGGCCCGCAGTAAGAAACAAGGGAGACGATGTCATTTATCCATAGAAGCGCACTCGTCATTTGAAGGAGTAACCGAATATGGCAACGAAGATCGTCGATACGATATTACCGACCACGATGGTGGGGTCGTACCCGAGACCCCACTGGTATCGCCACCAACTGCTTGGACGCGACATTCGTGTCGCTTTCAAGGAGGTCGAACACGAAGAGGCTTACCATGACGCAACCCAAGTGGTCATCCACGACCAGGAAGAGGCCGGTCTCGATATCATCACCGACGGGCAGATGTCCTATGATGACTACGTCGGCGTGATCGGCTCATTTTGCTGGTACATGTACGAGCGCATCGGCGGATTTCAGCACGCAAAGGAACCGCATCCATCCGAAATCGGTGCGGCCGTGCGAACCAAGGAAGTGGAGCTGCTTTCCGATTGGGGCGGCGTGGTCAATGACGCACCTGTCACTCGCGGGCCGATCCGGCTGGCCGAGCTTTATAAGATCGCGACAAAGTACGCGAGCAAGCCCCTCAAGGTTTCCGTCGGTGCGGGGCCCGTCAACCTTGCCTGGCACGTTTACAATAAGCATTACAAGGACGCCCGCGAGCTGAGTCTCGCTCTGGCTCCCATATTCAATGCAGAGATGAAGGATCTCGTGGCCGCCGGTGCCAGATATCTTCAAATCGAGGATCTCGGGGCATGGCTACCGCTGTTCACCACCAACGACGACGATTACAAGTGGATCGCCGAAGTCATCACACGCTGCGTTGACGGAGTGAAAGCAAAGATCGCCTGGCACTTCTGCTTCGGCAATGCTTGGGGCAACGCTCTGAGTGGAATCTTCCCCAAAGGTTATGAAACTGTGCTTCCTCGCTTCTACGACGTCCCTGTAGAACAGTACGTGCTGGATTACGCGAACCGAGAAATGGCGGACATCGAAGCGTTGAAATCTTTGCCCAAAGACAAGGAAGTCCAGATCGGCGTTCTGGATATTCGCACGATGATGATCGAAACGCCGGAACAAGTGGCGGCGCGCATCCGCAAGGTCATTCGAGTGGTGCCGCCCGACCGCGTCTACCTGAGCACGGATTGCGGCATGAAACCGCTGCCGCGCATGGTCGCCAAGATGAAGCTGAAGGCACTTGTCGAAGGGGCCAGGATCGTCCGGAAAGAGCTTGGCAGCAGATAAGGCGAGGCTGGAAATGATCTCCATTCGTCGGAGTAAGGATCGGGGAAAGGCAGATCGCGGCTGGCTCAAGGGATTTTATTCGTTCTCCTTTGGCGATTATCGCGATCCTGCCTATTCGAATTTTAGCGTGCTGCGGGTTCTAAATGATGATCGTATCGCTCCAGGCAAAGGATTCGGACCACACGCTCACCGCGACATGGAGATCATCACTTACGTGCTCGAAGGCAGCCTGAGGCACAAAGACAGTACAGGTGAGTGCCACATTCTGCGGCCCAACGAAGTCCAAACGATGTCGGCCGGCAGCGGCATCGTCCATAGCGAGTGGAATGCATCGGAGAGTGATCCCGTACACTCGATCCAAATTTGGATTACGCCCGCTTCGGAGGACCTCCAGCCGTCCTATCAACAAATGGCATTCGCGGCTGTCGAGAAGCGCGGACATTCGCGGTTACTCGCGGGACCGCAGGCAAGCGAACGGGAGCAGGCAACAATCATCAATCAGGACGCGCGATTGTACGTAACGGAACTCGCCCCCGGAGAATCCATAAGACGTATGTTGCTCACCGGTCGGCGGGCCTGGATCCAGGTTGTGCGAGGTGACCTCAATCTCAATGGAGATATCTTGGACGAAGGCGATGGCGCGGGCGTCAGTGAAGAGCTCGAGTTGTGGTTCACCGGAACGGGATCCGCAGGTTGCGAGTTTCTTCTGTTTGATTTGCCGTGACCCTCTCCCTCCGGGAGAGGGTCGAGATCGCGAATTTGCAAGAAACCTATCCCCGTTGTAAGGTTTAGAACCATGCAGAACAAGATCAAGACAGTCCAGCAGCACATCCTGGACGAAGAGCGGATGCACCCGGGAGCCACCGGCGATTTCACGGCTCTCCTGACCACGCTCACGTTGGCAGCGAAGATCATTTCGCGGGAGGTCAACAAAGCGGGGCTCGTCAAGATTCTTGGAGAAACCGGCGAGGTGAACGTTCACGGCGAAGCCGTCCAGAAACTCGACGAGTTTGCGCAACAAACCGTTTGCCGCGCAATGGGCCACAACGGGCACCTGTGTGTCATGGCTTCCGAAGAAGCCCAGAATATCATTCCGATTCCGGACGGCAGCACGCGGGGCAAATACGTTCTGATGTTCGATCCCCTGGACGGATCTTCCAATATCGATGTCAACGCCTGTATTGGAACGATCTTTTCCATCCATCACAAGATCACCAAAGATCACGAAGACGGCTCTCTCGAAGACTGCCTGCAGAAGGGCTCGGACCAAATCGGAGCGGGCTATTTTATCTACGGCTCGAGCACGATGATGGTTTACACCACCGGAAACGGCGTTCATGGATTCACGCTCGATCCAAGCTTGGGCGAGTTTCTTCTTTCCCACGAAAATATTCGCACGCCGGCGCGCGGAAAGATTTACAGCATCAACGAAGGGAACATGCATTTCTGGGACGCCGGCACGCGGCGGTACATCGAGCATCTGAAAGAGGACCGGAAGGATCGCGGACATCCGTACAGCTTGCGCTACATCGGTTCGCTCGTTGCCGATTTCCATCGAAATCTACTGAAAGGCGGCATCTTTCTCTATCCTGGTCCCAAAGGAAAGCTGCGGCTGTTGTATGAGGCATCCCCGCTCGCGATGATCGTCGAACAGGCCGGCGGCGCTGCATCCACAGGAGAGCAGCGAATCCTGGATATCCAGCCGACATCGTTACATGAGAGAGTGCCGTTGATCATTGGCAGCCGCGAGGACGTGGAACAATACAACCAGTTCTATAAGGAAGCACAAAAGTCGGCCGCGGATTAGCTGCCGATGACAAGGTTGCTCAATACTTCATCGACGCTGGTTAGACCATCGGCCATGAGTAACATGGCGTATTCCTTCAGCGTCCTCATTCCACCTGCACGGGCGACGTCGCGAATCTCGTCGGTCTTGGCTCCATTCGCGACAGCGCGCTTCAGATCATCATTCATTGTAAGGAGTTCGTATATACCGATGCGGCCCTTCTTGCCTGTGTCATTGCACTCGTCACAACCTTCGCCCTTATAGAATGGCGGAGCGTTGTCTTTCCTGTATCCGAAGTAACTCAGAGTGGTTTCATCGACCTCCATCGGAACTTTGCAGTTCTGGCACAGACGCCGCGCGAGACGTTGGGCGAGGATGCCAATGGTCGAGTTCGCCACCAGAAACGGCTCGATTCCCATTTCCTCGAGGCGCGTGAAGGAGTCGGGCGCATCATTGGTATGGAGCGTTGTGAATACGAGGTGGCCGGTCAGCGCGGCTTCGACAGCAATCTTTGCGGTTTCATGGTCGCGCGTTTCACCAACCAGAATCACGTCCGGGTCCTGCCGGAGAAATGCCCTGAGGATGCGCGCGAAATCAAGTCCGATATCGGCGTGCGTTTGGACCTGGCATAGGCCCGACAGGTCGTATTCAATCGGATCCTCGGCCGTCGAAATATTGATGTCGGGTGCATTGATTTCATTCAGCGAGCTATACAAGGTGGTCGTCTTTCCTGAACCTGTGGGGCCGGTGACGTAAATG
>MNKP01000004.1 GCA_001920875.1 Acidobacteria bacterium 13_1_20CM_2_55_15 | reverse complement strand
AATCCGTGAAAAAGAACAGTGATGATGTCCTGCGGTGCTCATTCTGCAATAAGAGTCAGAATGATGTGCGGAAACTGATAGCGGGGCCTACTGTCTTCATTTGTGATGAGTGTGTCGGCGTCTGCCAGGACATCATCGACGAAGATCAGAATTACGAACCTTCACCGAGAAACGTACACCTTCCAAAGCCGCCCGAGATTAAAGGCTTCCTCGATCAATACGTCATCGGTCAGGATAAATCGAAAAAGAAACTTGCAGTAGCGGTCTACAACCACTACAAGCGGATTGAACTGGCCCGGAAAAAATCCGATGTCGAACTCCAAAAGTCGAACATCCTGCTGATTGGCCCGACAGGCACAGGAAAGACGCTGCTGGCTCAAACTCTGGCCCGCCTGCTTAGCGTTCCGTTTGCGATCGTCGACGCCACAACCCTGACGGAAGCCGGCTACGTCGGCGAAGACGTGGAAAATATCATTCTACGTCTCATCCAGAATGCCGGCGGGGACGTCGAGCGCGCGCAAACAGGCATCATCTACATCGATGAAATCGACAAAATCGGCCGGAAGGACGAGAATCCGTCCATTACCCGAGATGTGTCCGGCGAAGGCGTCCAACAGGCGTTATTAAAGATGTTGGAAGGCACGATCGCTAATGTTCCTCCCCAAGGCGGCCGAAAACATCCCCATCAGGAGTTTACGCAGGTCGATACGACCAACATTCTGTTTGTCTGCGGCGGCGCATTCGTCGGCATGGACAAGCTTATCGAGCGTAGACTGGCGGTCCGTAGCACCATGGGGTTCCACGGCGAGATCCGGACGAAGTCCGAGAACCCTCGCTCGGCCCTCCTCGAGCTACTGGAACCGGAGGACCTGATCAAATTCGGCATGATCCCGGAATTCGTGGGCCGCGTCCCCATCGTCGCGGTCTTGCACGACCTGGATCAGAAGGCATTGGTCGACATTCTCACACGTCCCAAGAACGCGCTCGTCAAACAGTACCAGCGTTTGTTCGAATATGAGAATGTGAAGCTCAAGTTCTCCGACGACGCACTGGAAGCCGTTGCTTTCGATGCGATGAAACGAAACGTGGGCGCCCGGGGCCTTCGGATCATTCTTGAAGAGCTGATGCTGGATTTGATGTACCAGCTCCCACAACAAAAAGAGCACCGGGAGCTAACGATTACGAAGGAAATGGTCGAAAAGAAGGAAGTCCAGCTGCCATTCCCGAAAGCTGGATAGAAGGGATTCGGCCGAAAGTCAAGACTGCCAACCATGTCCACCAAGGAAAAATACGAGCAGACGAAGCTTCCGATGGTCCCGATCCGGGATGTTGTGATCTTTCCGTTCATGATGGTTCCCTTCGTCATCGGCCGGGAGAGCTCCGTCAACGCTCTGGAGACGGCGCTTCGCGGCGATAAGCGTATTTTCCTGGCGACGCAACACGACGCTACTGTCGATAATCCTAAGCCTAATGAAATCTATCAGGTTGGGACCATTTCCAACATTGTCCAGTCGCTCAAGTTGCCCGATGGCAACACCAAGGTCCTCGTCGAAGGCATTGAGCGCGCGAGGATTCTGCAGTTAGTCGAGGAAGAGGGTTTTTGGAAGGCGAATCTCCGTCTTTCTCCGTTCCGAAACCAAAGTTTCAGCGGTTACGACACTGTGGCGAGCCGTCTCAGTACGCAGTTCGAGCAGTATGTCAAACTGAGCCAGAACCTTAATGCCGATCAAGCGCTGGCTTCGATCAAAGTCGACGATGTCGGACGATTGGCCGACACGATTTGCGCCCATATGGTGCTATCGATCGAGGAAAAGCAGGAACTCATCGAGATCTTCAACCCTGTTGAACGCTGCAAAAGGCTAGCGGATATCCTCGATGTGGAAATCGAAAAGCTTCATGTGGACCGGTCCGTCCAAAACCGCGTCAAGCGACAGATGGAACGGGCCCAAAAAGAGTATTACCTCAACGAAAAGATCAAAGCGATTCAACGCGAGCTTGGAAAGAAAGACGAAAAGTCGGAAATCGAAGAACTGCGGCGGAAAATAGAAACGTCCGGCATGCCCAAGGACGCTTATGAAAAGGGGATGCAGGAACTGAAGCGGCTGGAGATGATGCCGCCAATGTCGGCCGAATCCACCGTTTCGCGCAACTACCTCGACTGGCTGCTCGCGATGCCATGGAAAAAGAGGTCGCGGGAAATTCGGGATATTGAAACGGCCGAACGCGTTTTAAACGAAGATCATTACGGACTCGACAAGGTCAAGGAACGCATTCTGGAGTTCCTTGCCGTTCGGCAGCTGGTCAAGAAACCGAAGGGTTCTATTTTGTGCTTTGTCGGTCCGCCGGGCGTGGGAAAAACGTCGCTTGGAATGTCGATCGCTCGCGCAACAGGCCGCAAATTCGTCCGTCTTGCGTTAGGCGGAGTACGCGACGAAGCCGAAATCCGTGGCCATCGCCGCACCTACATTGGCGCGCTTCCGGGCCAGATCATTCAGATGATCAAGAAAGCCGGCACTGTCAATCCGGTCTTCCTGCTCGACGAAGTCGATAAGATGAGCATGGATTTCCGGGGGGATCCATCGGCGGCTTTGCTTGAAGTGCTCGATCCGGAGCAGAACTCCACATTCCAGGACCATTACCTCGACGTCGAATATGACTTGTCACAGGTGATGTTCATCGCGACGGCGAACGTGTTGCATACGATTCCTCAACCGCTGCAGGATCGTATGGAGATCTTGCGTTTGCCGGGCTACACGGAATACGAAAAGGTCGAAATTGCGCGAAGATTCCTGATTACCAAGCAAATGGAGACCAACGGGCTGAGATCGTCGAATCTGGCCTTCAGCGATGAAGGTATAAAAGCGATTATCCGGCACTACACCCGTGAGGCCGGCGTTCGTAACCTAGAGCGCGAAATATCATCGATTTGCAGGAAGGTGACGCGCATTGTCGTCAAAGAAGGCCCCAAGAACAGCGTCACGGTCAGCGACGAAAATGTAGTTGACTACATCGGTATTCCAAAGTACCGTTCTAATCGTCACGAATCGCTCAATGAAATTGGATTCGTAACTGGTCTTGCCTGGACCGAGGTCGGAGGCGAGATACTGGCTACCGAAGCCACGTTGATGGAAGGTAAAGGTAAGCTAACGCTGACCGGCAAACTCGGCGATGTCATGCAAGAATCAGCTCAGGCCGCAATGAGTTACGTGCGCTCGCGGGCGCAAAAGTTCGGAATTCCCAAAGATTTCTACCGTCGGCTTGACCTCCATATACACGTTCCCGAGGGAGCGATCCCAAAAGATGGTCCGTCAGCCGGTATCACGATGGCGACCTCTCTGGTGAGCGCTCTCACTCAGATCCCGGTGCGATGTGATGTTGCCATGACGGGAGAGATCACCTTGCGGGGAAAGGTACTGCCGATCGGAGGGGTCAAAGAGAAACTACTGGCGGCTCATCGGGCTGGAATTCGGACGCTCATCCTTCCCAAGGACAATCAGAAGGATCTTGCCGACATCCCAGCCAACATCAAAGATGAGTTCACCATCCACTTCGTTGAAAATATGGACGAGGTTCTGAAGGTCGCATTGACGTACAAGCCAACGCCATTGGTAGAAGACGCCGCGGGAGCTGTTCCTTTCCGGCCGCCGGTGGGTGGAGATGGCGACCTTCAAGAATCGATCATGCACTGAGGTATTGGAAAATTCCAATCTCCAATAAATGGTGTTTGCTTGGCGGTCAAGCTGATATAATGAAAATAGTTTCCGGCCTCTCGACGACGGTACTTTAGGCTGTGCACTATTGCACTTGCGCTTCGCGTCGTGAAAATCAGTTCCGCCCGTTTCATGAAGAGCACAACACGACCGGATGATTTTCCCCGAGATCAGCGGCCTGAAATCGCTTTTTGTGGCCGATCAAACGTTGGCAAATCCAGTTTGTTGAATACTCTGACGAATGTCCGTGGACTGGCACGAACAAGTTCAACACCGGGCCGAACTCAGACGATCAATTTTTTTGTCATCAATGAGAGTATGTATTTTGTGGATCTGCCAGGCTACGGCTACGCGAAGGTTTCCAAGACGGTCAGAGAGAGCTGGGGACCGATGATTGAAGATTATCTGAGAAATCGTGAACAGCTAAACCTCGCCGTCATGATAGTGGATAGCCGGATGGCTCCGACAGACTCAGATGTCATGATGAAGCAGTGGCTCGATCGTTGCCGTATTCCGACTACAGTGGTTTTGACCAAGACCGACAAGATTTCCAATAACCAGTTGCATCAGGCGCTCCGTCAAGGAACGCAAACCTTAGACACAAAGGAGATAATTGCATTCTCAGCGGTCAGCGGTGCTGGCAAGGACGCGATCCTGGCCCGAATCAGTGCCGCGACAACTTCAGATCCCACAGTGAGAAAAACCCACCTATGAGTTCAAAAAAATTCGTTGCTCCAGATCGTCCAGAAGGCGCAGCCACGATGGACATTGCACAGCTGAAAGAGATGAACATCTCCGCGCTGACGCAAGTTGCCAAAGACCTCAACATCCAGGGCGCTTCCGGTATGCGGAAGCAGGAACTGATCTTCAAAATCCTGCAGGCGCAGACCGAAAAGAGCGGCTTCATTTTCAGTGAAGGCGTGCTCGAAACACTGCCCGACGGATTCGGATTTCTCCGAGCCCCGGATTACAACTATCTGCCCGGTCCCGACGATATTTATGTGTCGCCATCCCAGATCCGCAAATTTGATCTGCGAACCGGCGATACGGTGTCAGGACAGGTACGCCCTCCTAAAGACGGCGAACGCTATTTTGCATTGATCAAAGTTGAGGCCGTCAACTTCGAACATCCAGACGAGGCTCGCAACAAGATCTTCTTCGATAACCTAACGCCGCTGTATCCGAACGAGCGCTTGAAGCTCGAGACGCCGAACGGGAAGGACAACCTTTCTGCTCGCGTCCTCGACCTTCTCACACCGATCGGAAAAGGACAGCGCGGCCTGATCGTGGCCCCGCCACGGACAGGAAAAACCATGCTGCTCCAGACGATCGCCAATTCCATCACAGCCAATCATCCTGAGGTCATCTTGATCGTGCTTCTGATCGATGAGCGGCCGGAAGAAGTGACCGATATGCAGCGTTCGGTGAACGGCGAGGTCATCAGCTCGACCTTCGATGAACCGGCTTCGCGGCATGTCCAGGTTGCGGAAATGGTGATTGAAAAAGCCAAGCGCCTTGTGGAGCACAAGAGAGACGTCGTCATCCTGCTGGATTCCATCACCCGATTGGCACGCGCTTATAACACAATCGTGCCCCCATCCGGAAAGGTGCTGTCGGGCGGTGTGGATTCCAACGCGCTCCAACGCCCGAAACGGTTCTTCGGCGCCGCGAGAAATATCGAGGAAGGCGGCAGTATGACCATCATCGCCACCGCGTTAATCGACACGGGAAGCCGCATGGATGACGTGATCTTCGAGGAGTTCAAGGGCACCGGTAACATGGAAATCGGTCTCGACCGCAAACTCGTCGATAAGCGCGTCTTTCCAGCCATCGATATCAACAGGTCGGGAACCCGTAAGGAAGAACTGCTTGTTCCCAAGGATGAATTGAACCGGATCTGGATACTGAGAAAGGTTCTGAATCCCTTGTCTACTGTGGAAGCTATGGAGCTTCTGCTGGATAAGATGGGCAAGAACAAGAGCAACGCCGAATTCCTAGCTTCGATGAGCGGCGGGAGATAGCGATCAGTCCCCTCTGCGAGGAGGGGACCCGCCCAAAATCCAAAAGATACCCCCATCCCTTCCAGCGGCATGCGGAGTGCAGTCGCCTCTAGGGACTGATGGTCGCCGAACTAACCGTGTCTACGTCCCGGTCTAGCCTTCCAACGTTGAAGGTGAACGGGATGCCCTATTACAAGCCCGTACGATCCATTGCGTGAATTTAGCCGATTTTTCCAACGCCGGTTCCTTGACAGGCGGCTGTCAAACGGGTGAGGGGCGCAAGTCCAATGGAATCCGCAGACCTTTTCCCGGCGCTTTGATTCTTCGCTGGGTAGTGACGGCTCTCCGGGAAGGCGCTAAAGGCAACCATTCCCGCCGACGATAAATAGGGAGGGATGGACCTTACGATCGTTATTCCCACTCGGGACCGAAACAACAGCGTTGTCGAGTGTGTGCTAGCCCTCGAACACAACGAGGCCGACATCATCGTCGTCGATGATGGTTCGGCCCAGCCGGTTCTTTTACCATCGGACTGCGCTCGCGTCATCCGGCATGAACGGCCGCGCGGACGTGCAGCCGCTATCAACCGGGGACTCAAGGCGGCGCAACATGACATGGTGCTCATCATCAACGACGACGTTTACGCGGCGCCGGACATGGTGGTACGCCTAGTAGCCGAATTTATCCTGCACAACAATCCGAAGCTTGCGCTTGCCGCCCGGGTCATGTGGGATCCAGATGTGCCTCTGACACTGACGATGAAATGGATGGAAGAGGCTAAAAAGTTTCTCGCACCAATTCTGCTATGGAAGCCCTTCGTGCTGGAGCAGGGAGGGTACGATGAAAATTTCACTCGCCGTTTAGAGGATCTCGAACTGCAACTCCGCCTTAAGCAGCAGGGGTTCGAATTGCGCACCGTCGAGTCTGCCATCGGTTTTCAACAACACGCGGTCCAGATTCGCGATTTGATCAAACGTGAATTCATGGAGGGCATTTCCGCGGTCTTCCTGCATTCAAAATTTCCCGCATTCATGCCGGAGATCGAGGACATAGACGCGCTCATTCGTAATGACAAACTGGCAGCCGATGCGGAATCCGCGGTTGAGGACATTTCATTATTCGAGCAGTCCGGCTCAAACAGTCTTCCTGAGGGCTCTTCGGATCTGTTTACCCATGTATGCCGGTACTATTTCTTGCACGGCGTTTTCGAATGCCTCAAAGACATTGGAGGCATCAGCCCCCGGCGCAGCGATGCCACGACCGTGACGATTTACAACGGGGCTTCCTATCTGGAAAGCATTAGCGATCTCGACGAGGCCCGGCGCCTCTTTAAACTTGTCCGCGAACAGCCGGACGAACAGTACTGGGATCGCGCCGAATATCATCTGGGCTGTATCGAGAGCCAGCTTGGCAATCCAGCCGCTGCACGAGCCCATTTCGCAGAATGCCTTCGCCGGAATCCCCGGCATAACCAAGCACGGCGGATGCTCAATTGTTCGACGTTATACCGGGAAACCGAAGCCAATGTGTTCGAAATCGTTGCCCCAGCAACTATTCCCAAAGTGCTGTTCGTCGTTTTCGGTGGCCTGAGAAATATCGTCAATGCGTTTCCCGTCGTGGAAGCAATAGGCAAAAAATTTCAATCTCAAACCGTTTGGTTGACCTCGCCGCGATACGCGTCGCTGGCCAGCGCGAGTGCGGCCGATGCGATACTTGAAATGGAACCGCAGGAGACTATTCCTTGGGATCGGATCCGTTCTGAGGGCTTCACCCGGATTTTCTTTGCGGACCCTGAAGGGAATCAAGAGGAATGGCAAGAAAGTGGCCTTCTTCCGATCGATTTCATGGCCCGCAAATGTGGTGTACAGCTTGAGTGCCGACGAGCGCGGCTCGAACCGAATGACGGCGCCTTCATTGAGGCCGAGGAATTCCTGCGTCGAAACGGATTGTTGAAAGGCGCATTTGTCACCGTATCTCAGGGGAATGGTGAGGGGCGGCATTGGCCGAATTCGAACCTCACGAATCTTGCTGCGGAGTTGAAAATGCCGATGGTTGTGTTCGGCAGAAAAGTGAACCCAGAAATTCTAGGGGCGATCCAATGCACCGATATGCCGTTCCAAGTGATCGCCGCGATGATCCGGTGGAGTTGCTTTTACCTCGGTTCGGATTCGGGAATGTCGTGGCTTGCCACAACGACCGGCACCCCCATGGCTGTCTTTATCGATCCTGACTGCAACAATCGCTTAGATTCAGGATTGGGCGGTGTGCTGCGCGGCGAGAAGTATGACATTCAGGAATGGGATATTTACACGAGCCTGCAAACAGTGTTGGCCCACCTTGAATCGAGACTACCGGTCGAAGTTGCTGCCAACGGTTGACCCTTATAGGGCGCTAAGATCGTCGAGTTCCCGCAAAACCTCGCGACGCTGGTCCTCCGCCAAAAACGACGCTTCAAATGAATTGCGCGCCAACGTTGCGAGTTCCCGTTTCGTCAAGTTGAATGCTTCCTGCACGGCAATGAAGTTTTCGTTGATGTAGCCGCCGAAGTAGGCAGGATCATCCGAGTTTATCGTGACGATCAGATCCGCATCGAGCAGCTCGGGCAGGTTGTGTTGATGGATTGAATCAAAGACGCGAAGCTTGACGTTGGAGAGCGGACAGACCGTCAGCGGAACCCTTTCGGCTCGCAGCCGTTCCACCAGAGCGGCATCCTCTATGGCACGGACGCCGTGATCGATCCGCGAAACCCCAAGCGTATCCAAGGCCTGCCAGACGTATTCGGGAGGGCCCTCTTCACCAGCATGCGCCACCACAAAGAAACCTTCATCCCGGGCTCGTCCAAATACTTTCGTGAACTTTTCGGGCGGATGCCCGCGTTCGGAAGAATCCAGTCCGACTCCAGCAACGTAATCCCGATAAGGAAGCGCTGACTCCAGCGTCTGGATCGCATGTTCGGCGCTGAGATCTCTCAAAAAACACAAGATCAGTTTCGAGGAAATTCCCAGTTCTCGCTCGCCATTCGCGAGAGCGTGATGGATTCCTTCGATCACCGCGCCAATCGGAACACCGCGCGCAGTATGCGCTTGTGGATCGAAAAAGACTTCGGTATGCCGGATGTTCTGTTCTTTGGCCTTTCGGAGATAAGCCCACGTGAGGTCGAAGAAATCACGATCATGAAGAAGCACGCGGCTCCCCTGGTAATAAATGTCGAGGAAGGATTGCAGATCGGAAAATGCATAGGCTCTCCTGGCTTCGTCCGGAGAATCAAACGGGAGATGGACCCGGTTCCTCAACGCCAGCTCAAACATCAACTCCGGCTCGAGCGTGCCCTCAATATGCAAGTGCAACTCGGCCTTGGGCATGCCTTCGATGAAGCTCTTCACAGGTTTCATTGTAAGCTATCTGCCCCCGGGACAGGACGGCGCCAGCCGCACAGCCTGCCGCTCCCCACGAGGGTCGCAAGTCTTGTGCACTCCTGAGACCCTTACCCGTACCCTTCCCAGAAGAAAGGGTGGTTTGTTGCATTTTCCGCAACAAAAAAGTCGCGAGATCTGCTTGGAGCCGCCTCCGCGCTCAATGTTTGTCCGCTTCTTGTTTGTCCGCTTCTTGACAGAGTTCGACATTCATTCGTCGGAAAAATGGCAGCCCCGGCAACCCTTTGGGAGCCAGATACTTATGGTCTTGGGCTTCCGTCCTGTCATGACCCTTTCTGAAGGGTTCGCGCATTGGAAAGCCAAATGCATGAACCGCGTCGAAAGGGAGGAAACAGAATGATAAGGGAGGAAACAGAATGATATTGACTGAGACTCCGACAGCCAACCCAGCTCGAACGAAGATGTTTTTGGACATTCCCACCGCCGCCGAACTCGCAGGGTTTTCGATCCGGCATTTCCGCAGAATCATTGAAGAAGATCGCATTCCAATCGTTCAGATTGGCAGGAAATTCTTTATCCTTGGACGCGATTTTTCCAGCTGGGAATCCAGCAAGAAGACAAGACGGGCCTCCGAGTGAGTGCACACACGTGGTAGATGCACTTGCGGGGTGGGTAACCCAGTTCTGCTTTGAGTTACCTTTCGACCCCAGCGGCACATGCTATATTGGCCGTCTACCTTGATGTGCCGGAATCCATAGCACATACAGTCGACCCCATGAAAGAAAAGTTCGACTTCGCCCGTTTGCCGTCGCGTTAATCGCAATCTTTTTTATTGCGAACCTGGCACTCGGTGCGACTGGATTTCTTACGGCTGACGCAGTCTCGTTCGCCAGTGCGATAGTGGCGCACGCAGGCGGGATCGTCGCAAATTGTGTTCTGGCGGCGATTCTGGGCGCCATCGGTTCGGCGACGGCTGTTCTAATTCCGGCAGAGAAAATTTAGCCACAAAGAGGCGCACAAAATCCCTTCTGAGTCTTGCGCCCTTTTTGTGGCTAAGAATTATTTCTTTGGGCCCGCTCCGAGAACGGCATCTTTCGCAGCTTTCGCGACGCGGAATTTCAAAACCGTCTTTGCTGGGATTTTGATCTCCTCTCCAGTGGCGGGATTGCGGCCGATGCGGGCCTTTCTCTTCTGCTTCACTAGTTTTCCGAGACCGTGAAATGCGAACTCGCCTTTCTTTGCTTCGCGGTATGCGAGGTCAACGTACGCAGCCAAAAAGTCTTTGACCTGTTTCTTTGCGATGCCCGTCTTTGTCGACATCTCACTGATGATCTGCGTTTGGGTCATCTTTGCCATCAAATTCCTCCTTTAATGTGTACAGCTTTCCTGATTATCCTTTCGAAGTTCTAACTCCCGCACCGGATCATGTCGGACTCCACGCGACGGCTCCGCGGAGTCGACGTTATCCGTAGCGGGACTTAAAAACGCCACTAAAGCCAGACCAGCTTTAGAACGTTAGAGTGACAGATCTGTTCTGTCAAGCTAAGCTCGCTTAAAAGCCTTCTGAATTTCTCTCAGATCGTAGCGCAAGATGATCGGCCGTCCATGCGGGCACACCGTCGGGACATCGGTTTTCATCAACTCCGTAATCAGCCAGCGCATCTTGGTTTCCTCCAGAGGCGTATTGATCTTGATTGCGGCATGACATGAAACCGTTGCGGCAATTTTTTTCTTCAATGCCTCGATGTTGATCACCTGGGTTTCACGCTCCAAACCATCGAGCAATTCCACGAGCAGTTTCTCCACCGCCGAAGCCTTCAACATCGCAGGAGCCGTCTTGATTGCAATCGTTTTCGGACCAAACGGCTCCACTTCGAAACCATTCCGCACCAGCTCGGGGATGATGCTGTCCAGAATCACAAGCTGCCGCGGAGGCAATTGAACAAGGATGGGCATTAATAATCGCTGGATATCGAGCTTTCCTGCAAGCTTTTGTCGCAGGTACGTCTCGAATAGGACACGCTCATGCGCAACGTGCTGGTCGATGACGATGAGTCCGGAAGAGTCTACGGCCACAATGAAGCTGTCCCGGAGCTGTCCCAGCGGTTGCACTTCCTGCCTGACGCGATCGAATTCCGGGTACGCAGAAAATTCAGCCGGCTCCTCACAACCGTCTGTCTTGGTCTCGCTGGCCCTGAAATTCAAACCCAACGGGATGGCTTGATCCATAACAGCACGCATCCCCGGTTCGAGCGCGAACGAATCTCTTGCGATTGGGTCATCGGACACCCACGAATCCGGTATGCGCGGTTGCGGCGCCGGAGCTGTGAATGGCGACGTTGGGACCCCATCGCTTTCCATGGGCACAATCGTCTTGTCTTGCGTCAAGCCAGACAGAATTGCATCCCGAATCGCGTCGTGCACGAAGGACTGGTGCTTGAACCGCACCTCTGTTTTTGCAGGATGCACGTTCACGTCGACGTCTTCGTATGGAATGCTCACGAACAAAATCACGACAGGAAAGGTCCCCGCCGGCAGGATGTTCCGGTAAGCCTCGCTGATCGCGTGAAGAATAATCTTGTCGCGAACGAGACGCCGATTGATGAAGAAGAACATCGAGTTGCGGTTGTATTTTTGAACATGAGGCCGCGACGTGAATAGATGGACTTTCACACCCGATCTTCCGTAGTCCTTTTGGTACTCGACCAATTGGTCGAGAAGATCTTTGCCGAAGATCTGAAATATGCGGTCGCGAAAGCCCGTCGTCACCGGCGCCGCAAGAATTTCGAACCCCGCGCTTCTCAACACGAAGTGGATTTCGGGAAACGCAAGCGCGTAATGAGTGCAGTAAGTCGTTATCTGGCTCAACTCGTAAGATTCGGATCGCAGAAATTTGCGCCGCGCCGGAACATTGAAGAACAAATCGTCCACAGTGATCTCAGTTCCGCGCGGGAAAGCTTGTTCACGCTCGGAGACGACCCGGCCTCCGGCGATTTCGATAACCGTGCCGGCGGACGCTTCGGCTTGCGTTTCCAAAACCAGGTGAGAAACCGACGCAATCGAGGGAAGCGCCTCGCCGCGGAAACCAAGCGTCTTGATCGCAAACAGATCGTCGGGCTCGTACAATTTGCTCGTGGCGTGACGGCCAAAACAGGCCCGAGCGTCCTCCGGCGTCATGCCCTCTCCATCGTCGGTGACCTGGATCCGTTTGCGGCCGCCTTCTTCAACGTCGACGGTAATCTTTCGAGCTCCGGCATCCAGCGCGTTTTCCACCAATTCCTTGACCACGGATGCTGGCCGCTCCACGACTTCCCCGGCTGCTATGCGGTTGGCGATGTCGTCGGGCAGAATGCGAATCTTCATACAGGGATTTAGCCACAAAGAGGCACAAAATTCACTTTCTGACTTGAATCCCGATTTCCCGCAATTGCTGGTCGGAAACCGGAGAGGGTGATCCGCTCATCAAATCGACGGCCCGAGCGGTTTTGGGGAATGCAATGACATCACGAATGGAAGATTGCCCCGTCAGAATCATCACCAGTCGATCAAGTCCGAGTGCGATGCCTCCGTGAGGCGGCGTACCGAATTCGAGCGCTTCGAGAAAGAAGCCGAATTTGTCGCGAGCTTCCTGAGGGGTGAATCCAAGGACGTTGAAGACCCGCGATTGAATGTCGCTTCGATGGATTCGGATCGAGCCGCCGCCGATCTCGGTTCCATTCAGCACGAGATCATAGGCCTTAGCGCGTATCCGTTCGGGATGCGTCTCGAGCAGTTGGAGATCTTCGTCCACAGGGGAAGTGAACGGATGATGCCTCGAGACCCAGCGGTTTTCGGCGGAATCGAATTCCAGGAGCGGAAAATCAACGATCCACAACATGTTCCACTTCCCCGACGGAATCCAGTTCTCCTTCTTCGCCAATTCGAGACGGAGCGAGCCAAGCAAATTCAAAGTGGCTTCCTCCGGACCCGCCATCAGAAAGATCGTATCGCTCTTTGCTGCTCCCGCCTTCTTAATGACCGCCTCGACAGCGGCTGCGCCTGCATTCCTGACAATTGGAGCAGAGGTGATGCCGTCATCTCCCAACTTGATCCAAGCCACACCCGCCCCGCCCAGTTGTTTCACAAAAAGCGCGATGTCATCGAGTGCTTTTCGCGAATACGATGTTTTTGGCGCGACGAATCCGCGGACGGTCTGTCCACTCTCTGACTTTTCTCGAAATACACCCGCCTCGGCAGTTTTGAAGATATCCGTGAAGTCCTGGAGGAAGACATCGAAACGCGTATCCGGTTTATCGCTCCCGTAGCGGCTCATGGCTTCTTGGAAACTGAGGCGCGGAAGAGGCCGGGGAATAGTGATGTCATTTAGTGAAAAGACTTCGGCCATTAAACCCTCGATCATGGCGAACAAGGATTCGCGCGAGGGAAACGACATCTCGATATCGATTTGCGTGAACTCCGGCTGCCGATCCGCCCGCAGATCTTCATCGCGGAAGCATTTCACAATCTGAAAATACTTTTGGAAGCCCGAGATCATCAGGATCTGTTTGAACAACTGCGGCGACTGGGGCAGTGCATAGAAATTGCCGTGATGGAGGCGGCTCGGCACCAAGTAATCTCTCGCGCCTTCGGGTGTCGATTTGGTCAGGATGGGTGTCTCGACCTCCCAGAATCCCTGGCGGTCCATATAATCACGCACGGTCATCGTGATGCGATGCCGCATGCGAAACGTTTCCTGCATCTTGGGCCGGCGCAGGTCGAGGTAGCGGTATTTCAGGCGAAGGTCCTCGGAAGTTGTGATTTCGTCTTCGATCGGAAACGGGGTGGTTTTCGCTTCGCTCAAAATCCAGAGCTGGCTTGCGACTACCTCGATTTCGCCCGTTTTCAGATTCGGATTCTCCAGACCCTTGTCCCGCACCCGGACTTTGCCGCGGGCGGCAACGACAAACTCGGACCGCAACGCTTTGGCGGCTCGATGCAGATCGGCGTTATTTTCGGCATTGAATACGATCTGAGTGACACCCTCGCGGTCGCGCAGATCGACAAATAGAAGTTGGCCATGATCGCGCCACCGGTTGACCCAACCCATCAGCAGGACCTCCTGGCCCTGATTCGCTGACGTGAGTTCGCCGCAGGAATGTGTTCTTTGCAACTGTTCCATTACAGCTCTTCTTCCCGGATAGTTCGCTGCTCTTTCGTCGACATGTTGCGCACCAACAAGGTGCCCGATTTCAACTCTTCCTCGCCGATGATGATCACCGACTTCGCTTGTAGTTTGTCGGCCAGCCGCATCTGGCTCTTGAGGCTGCGCGCGTCGAAGTCCAGATACACGCGTTTGCCCGCAGAACGAAGTTTGCGAGCGAGCAAGGTGGCGCGATTAAAAGCTTCATCACCAAGGGGAGCAACAAAATATTCCGGCGTATAATCCGGAATGATTCTGGCCGTGTTCGGAATCGAAAGGATCAATCGTTCCAGACCCATGCCGAATCCGAACCCTTTTGTCGGCGGTCCATCGAGATCTTCCGATAATCCGTCGTAGCGGCCGCCGCCGGCAACAGTATTCTGCGACCCAAGGCGCCCTGAATTGATCTCGAATGTCGTCCGTGTGTAGTAATCGATCCCGCGAACCAGCCGAGGGTTCACCTGAAACTGAATTCCCCGTGCGGCTAAATACGATTTGAATCGGCCGAAGTGTTCCCGGCAGCGTTGGCAGAGATGTTCCGTGATGGTCGGCAATTCGGCAATCACGGGCTGGCACGACGGCACTTTGCAATCGAAGACGCGCAAGGGGTTCCTTTCCCCCCGCCGGCGGCAGTCTTCGCAAAGGCGCTCCGCGCGGGCCACGACCGCGGTCTTCAGGGACTGTATATAAGCGGGGCGGCATTCCCGATCGCCGACGGAATTGATGTTCACTTCCAAATCCGGAATACCGATGCCGTTGAGAAAGTCAGTTAGCATCTCGAGGACCTCGGCTTCGATTCCCGGATTATCGGTGCTGGAAAGCACTTCGGCCCCGGCTTGCATGTGTTGCCGGTAGCGGCCCTTTTGAGGACGCTCTCGACGGAACATCGGAGCGATGTAATAGAGCTTCACTAGTCTGGCTTCATTCTGGAGCTGGTGCTCGATATATGCGCGCACAACGGGCGCCGTACCTTCGGGGCGCAGCGTGAGTGACTTTGTCTCATCCTTATCCGTGAACGTATACATTTCCTTCGAAACGATATCGGTCTCTTCGCCGACACTTCGAACGAAGAGGTCCGTGGCTTCAAATATGGGCGTGCGAATTTCTTCGAAACCGTAGCGCTGAAATGTCTGCCGCAACCGGTCTTCAAGAGCGTGCCAGATCCCGATCTCGGAGGGAAGCACATCGTAAGTGCCGCGTATTGCGTGAATCATCTGGATGCTTTCATGGCCAGATATGTTTCCTTGTACTCGTAATATCGCCGCGCGTACTCGTCGATACTGGCCACCTCTTCTTCCGTCAGTGGGCGTTCGACTCGCGCGGGAAGACCCAGAACGAGACTACGCGGAGGAATCACCGTTCGCTCAGTGATCAATGCACCGGCACCAATTATGGAATATTCGCCTACGACGACGTCATTAAGGAGAATAGCCCGCATTCCAATGAGGCAATGGGACTCGATCGTGCAGCCATGCATCGTCACGCCATGCCCTACGGTCACATAATCTTTGAGAATCAGCGGAGATGTGCCTCTCATAACGTGGCCAATCGAACCATCCTGGATATTCGTATGTTGGCCGATACGGACGTAGTGAACATCGCCTCGAATGACGCAGTTGTACCATACGCTGGAATGGTCGCCGATTTCGACGTCTCCCACGATTTGAGCGCCCTCGGCGACGTACACTCGCGCACCGAGCTTTGGCCAGATCCCCTTGTACTCATGCAGCATCCGCCGGTCTCCGGATAAAGCTTCGCACAAAAAAAGGCGAGATCCCTCTCCCTCTGGGAGGGGGTGGCGCGACGTGTCTCCCACCTAGCTCGAAATGACAATTGAACATTGAACATTTCCCCAGAAATTGCCATTGTTCACTGTTCAATGTTCAATTGTCATTTCGACCCTCACCCTGCCCTCTCCCTCTGGGAGAGGGCCACGATGGGTTTTCTGGGCAAAGCCAGATAACGCTAACAGAATTACCTTTCTTTACGCAATCGCCGTCCCCTATTATTCACGGATGCTTCGCGTCGTCATTCTCAAACCGAGTAAATATGGTTTAAGCGGTTACGTCGAGCGGTTCCGGCGCGGCTTCATGCCCAACAGCACGGTCCCCTACATTCGGAGCATGACGCCGGCGTCGATCGAGGGCGTGACAATCGAGACTCACGCCGTGGACGAATACGTCCAGACCGATCTTGGTTATCTCGATCTCCTGCGCAGGCCGGAAGAACCGACGCTGCTGGCCCTCGTCGGCGTGCAGTCGCATCAGTTCCGGCGAAGTCTGGATTTAGCCGCTTTCGCACGAGCCAATGGCGTGCGTCATTGTGTGATCGGCGGGCCGCATCCCATGACCTGCGATACCAGCATGCTCCAGAATCGCGGTGTGAGCTTCGCTCTGGCCGAAGCCGAAACGATCTGGCTGCAGATTTTGAAGGACGCGATCCGGGGCGAGCTCGAACCGGTTTACGGAGCCGGTCGGCGCTGGGCTCCCGAACTCCAGGCGCCGGTACTGATTCCGCCTTCGAAACGGGATCTCAAGCGATACATCGCTCCGTTGCTCGGCATCTATCCTGCCCGCGGCTGTCCCTTCACCTGCAATTTTTGTTCAGTTATCAAAATCGCAGGCCGTCAGATCCGGAGCCAGGCGATCGAAACGACAATGGAAAGTCTCAGGCGGGCCAAGGCCGCCGGGGTTCGTATGGTGATGTTCACTTCCGACAATTTCAATAAATACGCCGAGGCTCACGAACTGCTGGAGCAAATGATCGCGGAAAAGATCGATATTCCGTTTTTTGTGCAGTGCGATACGCAAATCGCAAAGCAAGAGGAACTGGTCAGCCTGCTCGGAAAGGCCGGCTGCTTTGAAATGTTCGTCGGCGTGGAATCCTTTAGCCGGCAGACGTTATTGGCTGTGCACAAAACGCAAAATCATCCATCCACGTACGGCGACATTGTGAAGCTGTGCCACAAATACGGCGTTCTGGCACATTTTTC
Organism: Acidobacteria bacterium 13_1_20CM_2_55_15; assembly: GCA_001920875.1. Taxonomy (GTDB): domain Bacteria; phylum Acidobacteriota; class Terriglobia; order 20CM-2-55-15; family 20CM-2-55-15; genus 20CM-2-55-15. The sequence continues at coordinate 14,744 of MNKP01000004.1, read as the reverse complement.
AAACATCATCGGATTCCCGGAAGATTCTATACGCACGGTTCGCGAACATCTCGGTGTGCTCCGGAGTCTGCGTCCGCACAAGGCGTCCTTTTATATCCTCACGCCGATTCCCGGAACTGAGCAATACGATAGTTTCCTGGAAGCGGACTGGATCACAGAACAGAATCTGGATCGTTTCGATGGGACCACAACAACGTGGAGCCATCCCAATCTGAGCTGGCCGGAACTGCAGGATCTCCTGTTCCGGTGCTATCGCTACTTTTATAATGCAGGGCATATCCTGCAGACCGCGATTCAAGGTTTCCGCCGCGAAGCGCTCGGCGGTTTACTGGTCTATCTCGGTAATCCGCTGTTCGCTCGCTTTTCAGCCGCGAAGAAACTGCACCCCATGTCGGGCGGCATCAGCCGTGTCCGCCTGGACTGTGTTTCCGCGTACGAGGGGCTGCGTGAAAAACAATTCGGCTTGAAGCACATTCCATTGCCTAGAAGTCTGGCCTTATCGAAATCCGACGCCGAGCTCAACCGCCGGGTTAAGCTTGCGCTGTCGTAGATTTTCTTGTGAAGCCGTCCGAGCAAGATCTTCGTCGTTACCAGGACAATTTCCTTCGCGAACAGGATGGAATTGCCCTGTATCGCGCGCTTGCGAAAGCCGAAAAAGATCCGGCGCGAGCCGAAATTTTCGAGAAGCTTGCGAAAGCCGAAGAGCGCCACGCGGCACGATGGGCAAGGTTGTTGCGGAACAACCAGGCTCCGGTGCCCGTATACACGCCGGGCTGGCGTATTCTTTTATTGGGCTGGCTTTCGAGACGTTTCGGAACTCAGCACTTACTGCCCGTCGTCACAGGGCTGGAATCTCGAGACCAGGACGTCTACAGAGGCCAGGTCGAGGCCCGTGGCATTCCCGCTGAGGAACGCAGTCATATGCGCGCGCTGCGCGCGATGCAGCGGCGCGGCCAGGACCGGCCTGAATCGATTCTCGATCTTGAAGGATGGCACCGCACGCTTTACGCGGGCGGCTTGCGCGCTGCGGTCTTCGGCGCTAATGATGGACTGCTTTCAAACTTCAGTCTCATGATGGGAATTGCAGGTGCGAGCGCCGAGCCGCGGTTCGTTCTGCTTGCGGGAATCGCCGGCCTGCTGGCGGGCGCTTCTTCCATGGCCGCAGGCGAATATGTTTCGGTGCGATCGCAGCGCGAACTTTACGAGCAGCAGATTGCGGTAGAGCGCCAGGAATTGGAAATGTCGCCTGAAGAAGAAAAAGAGGAACTGGCGTTGATCTATCAAGCCAAGGGAGTTCCAAGCGGCCAGGCGGAGGAACTGGCGGACCGTATTTTCTCGAATCCGGACTCGGCTATCGAGACGCTCGCGCGAGAGGAACTCGGACTGGATCCGGCAGCATTGGGATCTCCTTGGCTCGCTGCCGCAAGCTCCTTTGTTGCGTTCGCTACGGGGGCCATCATTCCGGTCATTCCATATGTTCTGCTTTCCGGCAACGCTGCGTTCGTCGCAAGCGCTGTCGTATGCGGAACCGGCCTGTTCATCCTGGGCGGCGTCGTCTCGGTCTTCACCGGCCGCAATCTGTTTTTCAGTGGATTCCGGATGCTTGGCATCGGGACCGTAGCGGCGGCCGTTACGTACTTTATCGGCAGGTTCCTTGGCGTTTCGGTCGCCTCGTAGGACATCTTGGCGTTTGAAAGGTATTCCTGCAGCCGAAGCCCAAATGACTATAGGCGGGCATGTCGGTTTTGTGCTTCCGCTGGTCACGCATGCTGCAGGCCAGACAACGACTATCGCGGACAACTTCTCCATCGGCTTTCCACTTGGAGTCACCTTCAAAGGGAATGGTCACATGGCTTACGATCTCGAGCTGGTTCCCGGGGTTCGAGGGACACCGCGGCTGACGACGTTGACGGTGCATCCCGGTTTGGTGTGGGACGTCGGGAACAATATAGGCGCCGGAATACGAGCGGCATTTGACGTCAATTCCCCGCAGTGGGGCTTCACGCCGCTGGTGAATCGCAGTTGGCCCCTTAATGACAGCTTGTTCAAGGCGTTCTTCGTCGAGGCTGTCTTACCGGTCCGCTTCAACCGGCCCACGAATGGACCGGCGACGAATCCTGTCGGCTTCGGTACGCACTTTGGAGTGGCGTTCTGAGCTAACCCTCTCCCAGGGGGAGAGGGTTAGCCAATTCAGTCACACTTTCATGGACCGCTGCTACGGTTTCAAACTAAAATTTTAGTCTTATGAACACGTTCAATTCGCAGTCGACGTTGAAAGTAGGAAGTGTTGAATTCGAGTACTTCTCGTTGGAGAACGCGGAGAAGTCTGGTGCCGGTGAGGTATCGAAACTCCCGTTTTCGCTGAAGGTAATGTTGGAAAATCTGCTTCGCTTTGAAGACGGACAGACGGTTTCGGCCGATGACATCGGCGCGCTGGTGTCCTCGCTCGCTGCGAGGCGCCTGGAAAAAGAAATTGCATTTCGTCCGGCACGCGTCCTGATGCAAGACTTCACGGGCGTTCCGGCGATTGTAGATCTTGCCACGATGCGAGATGTCATCAAGCAGATGGGCGGCGACCCGAAAAGGATTAATCCCCTCCAGCAGGTCGACCTGGTCATCGATCATTCCGTACAGGTCGATCAGTACGGTAGTCCTACTGCGTTCGCCTTCAACGCCGACCGTGAGTTGGAACGCAACCGTGAGCGATACGTCTTTCTCAAATGGGGACAGAAGGCATTTCAAAATTGTCGTGTGGTGCCGCCCGATGTTGGAATCTGCCACCAGGTGAATCTCGAATACATCGCGAAGACCGTATTCGTCGAGCACAGGAATGGGCGTCCGCGCGCCTACCCTGACACACTTGTTGGAACCGATTCGCATACGACGATGATCAATGGCCTTGGTGTCGTCGGTTGGGGTGTTGGCGGCATCGAAGCGGAAGGCGCCATGCTGGGGCAGCCTCTATCCATGTTGATTCCGCAGGTTGTTGGCTTCAAGCTGCGCGGACGTATGAGGGAGGGCACGACTGCCACAGATGTTGTGCTCACGGTTACGCAAATGCTTCGCGCAAAAGGTGTGGTTGGAAAGTTCGTCGAGTTCTACGGCCCGGGTCTTTCAAGCTTAAGCCTCGCCGATCGCGCCACGATCGGCAATATGGCGCCCGAATATGGCGCGACAATCGGTCTCTTTCCGATCGATTCGGAAACACTGAATTATCTGAAGCTCACTGGACGCGAGCCGAGCCACATCAACCTTGTCGAGGCCTATGCGAAAGCTCAAGGACTGTTCCGCACGGAAACCACCACCGATCCGATCTTCAGCGACACTCTCGAACTCGATCTGACGTCGGTAGAGCCGAGCCTCGCTGGACCTCGCCGGCCGCAGGACCGCGTGGCATTGAAAGAAGCGAAACAAGCTTTTCGAGAAGCGCTGCCTTCGATGGCGGCGAAACAGACGAAGAACGTATCGAGCGTCAAGGTATCCGACAACGAAAACCAATACAACGTCGGACACGGCTCCGTTGTGATTGCCGCGATTACGAGCTGCACCAACACATCGAATCCTTCCGTGATGCTCGCCGCAGGCCTTCTCGCAAAAAAGGCGGTCGAGCGCGGACTCAGAGTGCAGCCTTGGGTCAAGACGAGTCTCGCGCCCGGATCACGAGTAGTTTCGGATTACCTCAAAGAAACAGGGTTGATGCCGTACCTTGAAAAGCTGCGTTTCCATCTCGTGGGCTACGGCTGCACAACCTGCATCGGTAACAGCGGCCCGCTTCCCGAGCCGGTTGCTTCTGCGGTGAAAGACAACGGATTGGTTGTGGCGGCCGTTCTCAGCGGAAACCGCAATTTTGAAGGCCGGATCAACCCGCTAGTGCGGGCGAATTATCTGGCCTCGCCTCCGCTCGTGGTGGCATACGCGCTCGCGGGTAAGATGGACATCGACCTGGAAACAGAGCCGCTCGGCAGCGACAAAAGCGGACAACCAGTCTATCTGCGCGATGTCTGGCCGACGCAAAAAGAAGTCATGGAGGCGATCAATTCGTCGATTCGGGCCGAGATGTTCCACAAGGCCTACGAAGAATCTCTTGAAGGCGACCAGCGATGGAAGATGATCGACGCTCCCTCGGGCGAGCTCTTCCAGTGGGATCCGAGTTCGACATATGTCAAACGTCCGCCATTTTTCGAAAACCTGTCCCGGAAGGCTCCGCCGCCAAACGATATCCGTGCGGCCCGCGCCCTGGCAGTGCTCGGAGATTCTGTCACCACCGACCACATTTCTCCCGCCGGCTCCATTGCGATCGATAGTCCCGCTGGTCAATACCTGATCGACCACGGCGTCGCTCCGAAAGATTTCAATTCATACGGAGCACGCCGAGGCAACCATGAAGTGATGATGCGCGGCACTTTTGCGAACGTCCGGCTGCGAAATCAGATGGCGCCTGGGACCGAAGGCGGATGGACCGTTCACTTGCCGGATAAGACACAAACAACCATCTATGAGGCGGCGATGCAGTATCGGAACGAGGGTGTGCCTCTGGTGGTGCTGGCCGGCAAAGAGTATGGTTCGGGATCATCTCGGGACTGGGCTGCCAAGGGACCTCGGTTGCTGGGTATCGAAGCCGTAATCGCGGAAAGCTTCGAACGGATTCACCGCAGCAATCTGGTCGGCATGGGAGTGCTTCCTTTGCAGTTCAGAGCAGGAGAAAACGCCGCTACCCTTGGCCTCACTGGTTTCGAAACATTCGACATCGATGGCATTGCGGGGGGCATTGAGCCCGGCATGCTCGTGCGTATCCGCGCACGAGCAGAAAATGGCGAGGAAAAGAGTTTCCAGGCCGTTACTCGAATCGACACGCCCTACGAGGTTCAGTACTACCAGCACGGCGGCATTTTGCAGTACGTCCTGCGCCAGCTCATCGACAGCAGATGAGAAATGAAAATTGATTAATGAGTTGACAAATGAAATTAATCAATAATCATTAATCAATTTCCATTTCTCATTCTCATTCAATACTGTGGCTACTCCCTTGCATTGAGTCTAACGGAGGGGGGACCGTGCCTACATTCAACGCGTTTTCCGTCGGCGGCATACGTGTACGCATTGACCAGTCATGGTTTATCGCGTTTATTTTATTTTCCTGGACGCTATCGGCCGTGTACTTTCCCTTCCAAGTTCCTGATTACCCCAAATACACATATTGGTTGGCGGGTTCTCTTAGTGCGCTGGCTTTCTTCGGCTGCGTGCTCCTGCACGAACTGACTCACTGTATCGTTGCTCGCCGCCTTGGAATTCCGGTCCGGCGAATCACCCTGTTCATTTTCGGCGGGGTCTCGGAGATGGAACAGATGCAGCCGGCCGGCGCCAGACCGGAATTTCTAACCACAATTGCAGGGCCTCTAGCCAGCATGGGTCTGGGTGCCCTGTTCTTGAGCCTGGCCGTACTTGCTACCGGGGTCGTGAGCCGGATCGTTGTCGAAATGCTTCGGTATATGTATACGTCAACTTCCTGCTTGCTGTATTCAAAAGTTTTTATCAATCCTGAGACCCTCACCCGCGCGCCTTCGGCGCGCTGCCCTCTCCCAGAGGGAGAGGGTGCAAAGCATGCTACGATAGGCCTTTTTTGGAGTGATGCATGTCTCGCATCCGCCGCCGGCTCTACAAATACTACGACCTGGTGATGGCCCTATTCGTGACAGTTTTGCTTTGCTCAAACGTCATCGGCGCTGCAAAGGTCTGTACCGTCTGGGGATTCACATTCGGCGCGGGGGTCCTATTCTTCCCCATCAGTTACATCTTCAATGACGTCCTTACGGAGGTGTATGGTTATGCACGCGCGCGTAAAGTGGTGTGGGCAGGCTTCGGAGCCATTGTATTTGCGTCTTTTATGAGCTGGGTCGTTCTGACTTTGCCTCCGGCGATGGGTTGGAACGATCAACGGGCTTACGAAACCGTGTTCGGCCAAACACCACGAATCGTATTCGCTTCCCTGGGAGCTTTCTTTGTTGGTGAATTTGCCAATTCCTACGTTCTGGCTAAGATGAAAATTTTGACGAGCGGCCGATTTCTTTGGTCGCGGACGATCGGATCCACGATTGTTGGCGAAGGTGTCGACTCACTTGTTTTCTATCCGCTCGCCTTCCTGGGTGTGTGGGAAAACCGGTTGGTGCTCACAGTGATGGTCAGCAACTACATCATCAAAGTCTTGTGGGAAGCAATAGTGACGCCCTTCACATATCGAGTCGTCGGATTTCTCAAGCGCGCCGAGCAGGAGGACTACTACGATATCGATACAGACTTCACACCCTTCTCGATCGAGGTGTAATTGGACCTGTTGGCTACTGTGAATTCTGTGCCTTTTTGTGGCTATTCCGATTTCAAAACCTAGCGAACCGTACAGGGTTGTGGATTCCAGCCCGAAGCATCCGGAAGTCTCTTGAAATGGGTGCTGCGGACAAACTGGCCCGTGAGATATTGCGGGTCGTCCACAATCGTGGTGACGATCAGCAGCGAGTCCCCGTTCTCTTCATCGGCGCGGTGGAAATACTCTGTCACGATCGCGGTTCCGCTATAGGGCACACCATTCTTCTGCAAATAACCAGGCCGCATATGCGTCGTGACAACCTTTAGACTCCCGCGGCGGGCTTGATTGGCCTGTGCCCGTCCGCCGCTTCCGCCTGCAAATTCCCACTGGGCAGTGGAATCGCCTTGCAAGTTTGGAGGACCACTCGGGGCGCTCCAGTCTCCGAAGTGAAAGAGTCGCGTTTGCGTTCCCGCGTCAAAATCCAAGCGAAGCGTGTTGTCGTCCTCCCAGGTGATGTGAAGGCGTCCAGGTTGGCGAATGATGTTGCCGGCGCCGTAAGACTTGCACTGTTCGCCGGCGGCTTCGTCCTTGGAAGGATCCCACTCATTAGCGACACGCTTACCGGCTTCGTTCAGGGGGATGCTGGGATAATCACCTTTGGCCGGCGTGACCATGCGCCAGCGCCAATCTTCCGTGACGAGTGAAACCCAATAGCCCGTCAGATCGATCGGCGCCGATGCCTTTGCCGGCACACTCGCGGCCGCCTGACCGCGGCCGCGCTGCGCGTGCACGCCTTCGGGAATCGTCCAGAACAGAAAGAAAAGAGCGACGCAGGCGCTCCGTTTAGTCAAACGACTCGCCCGGACGACCGCCCCAGGTCCAACCATCGGAGGTCCGCTTCAATCGAAGCATGCGAAGACGATGATCATCCGGATTCCGCCCGGGGTTACCAACGATGACGACGTGGTCGCCGGGTTTCAGCGTTTCGCGAGTGACGCCTTGACGCCCAAGCTGGCCGCCGCCGCCCCATTCGATAGCCCAGCGAACGGTTTCTCCCTTCTCGTCCTTGCCTTCCACATGGACGAAAGAATGTGGATTGCGGAACAAGAATTGAACCAGATCGCCTTCAACCGTCTGTTGCTTGTCTTCGAAGTAGGTCGCCGCGAAGGAATGATGCGCATAAAGCTGAATTCCCGACATCAGCGCCGCCAGAGCAACCACTAAAAGGATCCATCGAGCCTTCATGTTTCCTCCTGAGAAACATAAATAATCTGCAAATTCGAGATTGCATCAAGTGAAATTTAGAAATGAAAAAACTTTCAGTTTGCCATCTCCAATAGTTATTTCTTCCCAGCCGTAGGCATTGTAGCCAATTTCGACCGATATTCCGGATACATTGTAGCCGCCCCGCCCCGCGTTGCTTCTTCCGGAAGATTGTGGGCGGCTGCAAAATCCTTGAGCGACGGGTTGGTGCCGGGCAAGAAATGAGGCACCACGTTCTTCCCTCGCTCGACTTCCTCAACCACATCGCATGGATATGGAGCGACGAGTTGATGCTGGTCTAATTCATAATCTGTACTCCGAACGAATGGTTCAGTCAAATAAACGGGATCCTCCACGATCGTGACCACCGTCAGCCAATTACCATGACGCATCCAATGCTCGGTCACGGTAGCGAGATCGCTGCGCGGAACGCCGTTGCGGCGAACGTATCCTTCTTTGAGATGAGTCACCTTGATCGTCAACATGTCGCCGTCCCACTTCGCCGTCGCAAAACCACCCCACGTGTGAGGCGCGTTGGCCGAGGGGTGCGGGCGTCCATCCAGGTAATAAATGTTATCAACGGAACGCAGCCATTCGGCATGAAAAGCGGTGACCTGCCGCGTCACGGGATCCACTTCCTTCGTTATGCGCAGCTGGGAGGGGCCGCGCCAGATGTAATCGGCCGAATGCGGCCGGCACTGCCATTCCGGCATACTCTGGATTGACGCTGCCCACGTATCCGCGCGTTCTCTGGCTGCATCATTGATTGGAAGTCCTAGGTAGTCACCCAGTTCGGGACCCGGAACGCGTTCGGGTTCGTCTTCATAAAATCGGGGTGACCATTCACCGGAGAAATCCACCTGAGCAAAGGCCGGAATGCCGCTCAGGACCATTCCCAACAGAACTAACAAAACTACGCACCCGGCTCGATAGACCGACACTCTGCTCTCCTTTGAGATGTTTGGAAATTTCACACCGGATGCGATGTTATGTCAATAGTGCACCAGTCCCGACTTGAGAGAGCAATGGTACAATCCCGCTGTGCAAACGAGAAAAGAAACCTATCGAATAGGCCAGATTGTCCCCAGCTCCAATACCACAATGGAAACGGAAATTCCCGCCATGCTTCGCGCGCGTGAAGCCACCGAGCCGGAACGGTTTACATTTCATTCCAGCCGGATGCGCATGAAGAACGTCACTAAAGAGGAACTCGAAGCGATGGATGCCGATTCCGGCCGCTGCGCAGTGGAACTCGCCGATGCGTGCGTCGATATTCTGGGCTATGCCTGCCTTGTTGCCATTATGAGCATGGGAAAAGGCTACCACCGGACGTCCGAACAAAAATTGCACGATATCAGCGTGAAGGAAGGCCACGGCGTGCCTGTCGTTACCAGCGCGGGCGCACTCATTGCCGGCCTGAAAGCGCTAAAAGCAAAAAAAATTGCGCTGGTCGCGCCGTACCTGAACGCGCTCACGAAGCTGGTTGTTGATTACATCGAAGCGGAGGGCATTCAGGTATCTGACTATGTCTCGCTCGAAATTGCAGATAACGTCGAAGTAGGACAGCTGGACCCGATGGCGCTGATTGAGGTTTATCGTGACCTGCGACTAGACGGCGTCGATGCCCTGGTCCTTTCCTCGTGTGTGCAAATGCCTTCCCTGGCCGCGATTCCGATTGTCGAAAAGGAATGCGGCCTGCCCGTCGTTTCTGCGGCCGTGTGCACCACGCACCAAATGCTTGAACGGCTCGGCCTCAAAACCTGTATTCCGAACGCGGGAAGCCTCCTTTCTGGAAAATATGCGAGCTAATACGGCCGAGTCCGCAGCCTTTAAGCGCAAAAGCGCATTTGCGTGGGTTTGGGAGCTTGCTCCCCGGGAGCGGCGCGCGTTCGGCGCGTGTGTCGGCGGCTGGGCGCTGGACGCGATGGATGTTCAGATGTACAGCTTTGTCATTCCCGCGCTCATCGTTTCCTGGGGGATCACGCGCGCCGACGCCGGCGTGCTTGGAACCGCGGCGCTGCTGGCGTCGGCGCTCGGCGGCTGGCTCGCAGGTTGGGTTGCCGATCGCTTTGGGCGGGTCCGGACGTTGCAGGTTGCGATCCTGTGGTTTGCGATCTTTACCTTTCTTTCAGGTGTTGCGCAAAACTACGAGCAATTGTTCGTTGCTCGCGCGCTTCTGGGGCTTGGTTTCGGCGGTGAGTGGGCCGCGGGAGCTGTTCTCCTGGGCGAATCCATCCGCGCCGAACATCGGGGGAAAGCGTTGGGTGTGATGCAAGGGGGCTGGGCAGTGGGATGGGGAATGGCAACGCTTCTTTACGCCATCTTTTTCACGTTGTTGCCGGCCGCAACGGCGTGGCGGGCATTATTTATGTTTGGCATCGCGCCTGCGGTTTTTGTGTTTTTCGTTCGCCGGTACGTGGAGGAGCCGCCGGTATACCTTGAATCGCGAGCACAACTTGCTGTGCATGGAGAACGGCCCGCATTCTTCGAGATCTTCAGACCTCCGCTGCTCCGGATCACGCTCTTAGGCGGCTTGCTGGGCACCGGCGCCCAAGGAGGTTATTACGCCGTCATGACGTGGCTTCCCACCTATCTGCGCTCCGAGCGAGGACTTTCAGTGCTGGACTCCACAGGCTATTTGGCCGTACTGATCTGCGGTTCCTTTTGCGGCTATTTGAGCGGTGGTTTCCTTGCGGATCGAATCGGCCGGAGACTAACGTTTCTTGTATTCGCGATCGGAGCGGCTATTGTCGTGGTGACCTATACAAGCCTGTCGTTTGGCAACAGCGCCATGCTGGTGCTCGGCTTCCCGCTGGGGTTTTTCGCCTCCGGCGTATTCAGCGCCATGGGGGCGTTTTACACCGAGCATTTCCCAACGCGTGTGCGCGGTGTCGGTCAGGGCTTCGCCTATAACCTTGGACGAGCAACAGGCGCGCTTTTTCCAACGCTCGTTGGATATCTCTCCGCGTCGATGTCGTTGGGTAGCGCGATCGGTCTGTTCGCCGCCATTGCCTACGCGACGATGGCGATCGCCGCCTTCCTTCTTCCCGAAACGAAGGGAAAAGTCCTGGCGGCGTGATATAGTCCGCGATCATATTCCCCTCCTCGCAGTGGAGGAGAGGGGAATATCTCGGTTGCGGCTTTGCGGCCCATGCAATAAGGAGTGTCGAAACATGCCGAGTATCAGCGACCTCACGATAGTCAATTCGAACACGGCTGAGGCCAGGCGAGTTGAATCCGGGACGGAGGTGACTCTTTGCAGCCCGGGCTTTTGTGGCTCCAAGAATCTGACGGTCTATAAGAGAACGATCTTTGCCGGCCGGAGGCTCGATGTGCTGGCGGCGAACGAATACCACCTCGTGTATGTCATAGCGACTCCTACCAAAGGCATCATTCGTTTCAACAATCAGCTTCATGACGCCGAGGAGGGGGCAGGCGTGCTTCTCGGACCATCGGAATCAGCTCGATTTGAAGCGTCGGGTTCGAATCTCGAACTGCTCCACATGATCGTGCCGAAGCCCCCTGCGGCCGTGGAAGCCGGACTACCGGGAGGGCCTGGATATTTCTTCAACAGGCAAACGCTTCGCGCATTGAGTGACGCTAGTGGCGGTCGTGTCCGCCGATTCTGCGCCGAGTCCAGTGTCAGGCTTCGTGATGGAACGAGGCTAACGCCCACGAATGCCATCCAGGCAGGAGAGATGCATTACAAGGAGGGCGGCTCTTCTCCATATCACGTGCACCGGGGCACTGATGCCAACCCGGAAGGCGCGGCGCATTGCTACATGACGTTTAAAGGCCGCGGAGTGGTTGAAGTGGAAAACGACTTCAAAGAGATCGAACCCGGCACGCTCGTCTACTTTCCCCCAGGTACTCCCCACCGGCTCCGCTCTCATGGCGGGCCACTCGATTACTTTGAGATTCAGGCGTGGCGAAGTTTCAAGACGACCATTCTGAGCGAGGAACCACTCGGTCTGAAGTGGTACTACGAACGTGAAATTCCGAATCAAGAACTGGTGGAGTGGAACCAAAGTTAAAACAAGAACCGGTCGAGTCGTGGCTCGCCGCATCCGGCCTCAGACTGTCGGATTGGTTTGAGCGCTGGTTCCCCGATGCATTTGTATTAGCGCTCATCGCCGTCACCATCGTGTACCTGGCGTGTGTGGGGATCGGTAATTCTCCCATCCAAACAGCTCAATGGTTCGGCGCTGGGTTCTGGGACCTGGTCGCTTTCACGATGCAGATGACCATGATCATCATCAGCGGGTACGCGCTCGCCACGGCCCGCCCGATATATGCCTTGATTTGCCGGCTGGCTGCGATTCCGACGAATGGGAAAAATGCCGCGGCATTTGTGGCGCTGTTTTCCATGCTCTCTTCGTTGTTATCGTGGAGCTTCAGCCTCATCTTTAGCGGCCTTCTCGCGCGCGAAGTCGCACATCGTGTGCGCGGTGCGGATTATCGGGCGATGGGCGCTGCGGGATATCTCGGCATCGGGAGCATCTGGGCGCTTGGATTGTCCTCTTCGGCCGCGCTCATCATGGCAGCGCCCGCATCCTTGCCGCAATCGATTCTGCGGATCAGCGGTGTGATTCCTTTGTCCGAGACGCTGGGTTTGTGGCAAGGCATGATCATTGGTGCGGCGATATTGGTTCTGTCCATGCTGGTCGCCTTCTACTCCCATCCCACGCCGGCATTCGCGCGTGACATGCAAGCCATGGGGGTCGATTATGAACCTGTTGCAGTCCCGATCGCGAAGCGGGAGAGACCCGGCGAATGGCTGGAATACAGCCCGATCCTGACGCTTGTCATTTCGTTTTTCGGCATTGCCTACCTCGTGCGCGAAGTCGCTGACAAAGGACCAGCCGTCATCCTCGATCTCAATCACTACATTTTCGCGTTTCTGATCGCTGGACTGTTCCTGCATTGGCGTCCGCGTTTTTTCGTTCACGCTGTGGCGGCCGGTGTGCCTTCGGTGGCCGGCGTGCTGATCCAATACCCGTTGTACGGCGGCATTGTGAAGATGATGACCGAATCCGGACTCGCCAAGGATCTTGCGCATTTCTTCGTCACGGTTTCAACACACCAAACGTTTCCGGTGCTGGTCGGGATTTATTCGACCTCTCTAGGATTATTCGTTCCATCGGCTGGCGGCCGCTGGCTGGTCGAAGCTCCGTATGTATTGGAAGCCGCCAAATCTTTGCAGATCCATTTAGGCTGGGTCGTTCAGATTTACAACGCCACTGAAGCGCTGGCCAACCTGATCCATCCATTTTGGATGCTGCCCATCCTGGGGATCCTGGGGCTGAAGGCGCGGGACATCATTGGCTACACCATGCTCCAGTTCGCCGCTCTGGTTCCCCTCGTCCTGTTCCTGGTGTGGGTTCTCAATCGCACGTTCTGAAACAACTCGCCGGCACTTCTTTCAGCTCACCGGAACGATTCTCGAGCGGTATAATACGCGTCCGCTACTCAGTAACCATGCAATTCCGACGCCGCGAGCGAGATCGCTCGCATAGGAGGCAACCATGCTTGGAGAATTGATCTACGAAGGCCGTGGAAAGAGAACCGCAAGAACCGTGCTGCCGATGGAGGGCACGGCGCCTAGAATCGAGGTGTCGTTTGAGGAGACTGGAAAGCTGGTGGGCATCGAAGCGAACTTCATTGGGACCTATTGGGCTGCCATCCGGTCCGATGGTAGTGTGTATGGCGAGGGACAAGGAATGATAGCCACCCGTGAAGGAGATTCCGTTACGCTGCGGGGCATCGGCACGGGAAAACTTCGAGAGGGAGGCGCCGTCAGCTATCGGGGCAGCATCATTTTCCATGCCCCTCAAAAGTTAGCGCGATTAAACACGGTAGCGGGCGCCTTCGAGTTTGAAGTGGACGCCCAGGGCAATACGTCAATGAAGATGTGGGAATGGAAATAAGCGATCTGCATCCGCCGATCGCTTATTTGCTCGACCGGCGGATGCAGATTGTGGCGTGCCGGGCTAAATCTCTTCAGAACTAGAAGGGAGACACGAAAACGGAAAACGTTGCCTGAATTGGTGTAAAAGGACCACTGTGATCGTTTGTGTCCGCATGCGCTCTTACACCCGTGATCGTCCAATCTCCAACAGCAGTGCCCGCTGGCACCGCGTGTGACGCCGAAGGCCCCTGCTGCCAATTGAAGGCAACGTCATCGGCGGTTGCACCTGGCGCACGGAAGCGGACATCAAAATAAGTTGTCGTGGTCAGGTTGTTGCCGGAGAAGGTCACGGTGACTGAGCCGCCGCGGGGCGCTCGTGGAGTGTTAAAGCCAACGACGTTGGCAAAAGGCAACACGTCGGCCTCCGGTTTCAAACTTCCGCAGGGCGCATTCATGGATGTGACGCACGTGTTGTTCTCAAATGTGTTCGCCCCTGCCGGTGCGAGGTTGAGAATGTCGAAGCCGGACGCCGCATTGTCTGGCGCGTTATTCGCAACGAGGATAGGTGGATTGCCAGCGATGACGTTTCCCCGAAACACGTTGCGCACGGCTGAGGCGTTAATTCGGACGCCAGTCACGTTTCCGGTGACAACATTCTCTTCAAAAAATTGTCGGTAACCCCACCAAGAAGACCGAGACCGAAGTCGGGGTTGGCGGACAGGACATAACCATTTCCGCTTATCTGATTACGCCACACCCGGTTGCGCTGGCTCCCGTTGGTGAGTCAAAGCCCGCCGCAAGGAACAGCGGTAGTCCCATTTCTCACTGATACAACCCCCTCGATATGGTTGTCAGCGGAACCGCTCACGAGAATGCGGACATGCAATTCGTCGATGTGGTGACACGCGCCACAAGATTCCTCGTACTGTTGAGAAGGAGGATGCCGTCCGCTTTAAATCTTTGCACGAGACCCGGACCTTGAATGGCTTCATCCGCCTGGTTCATGAGAGCGATACCGTCCTCATTGGTTACCCTACTGCTCTGGCAACCGGTCGACGGATCACCCTGACCGGTTATGGTGAAACCATTAAGATTGAGCGTAAGGCCGGATGCGCCGAACTGTATGCACGGTGCCGCATTGACCGTACAGGTCACATCACCGGTGAGCCTTGCGTTTTGAGTGATCGTCCTCGTTGCCGTGATCGTGCCGCTGATGGTTTCCTGGAGAACGGCCTGTGGCGGGGACGCTAGACGTGCAAACGTCAAAACGCT
>MNKP01000043.1:6094-10329 GCA_001920875.1 Acidobacteria bacterium 13_1_20CM_2_55_15 | reverse complement strand
CTGTTTTGGCTTTTTGTCGTCTCTGCCGCCGAAGAGACCGCCGAAGAATCTGCCGACACCCGAAAAGACTTTGCCGACTCCTTTTCCGGCTTCAACGACACCGTCCTGAACGGCTTCGGAAAGCCGGAATCCGTGGAGAGGACAGAAAGAGTTCGGGGCGGTGCCGGCGATGAAGGCTTCCTCGAATGTGTTCTCACAGGAAGGATTTGCCAGGACCAGGCTCTCCGCGTCGATGCGAACAAATTCGATACCCGACGGTTTCGAGAAATACATCTTGTCGGGATCGGACGGATACAATTGTGTGGCCTTCATCATGAACTCGGTCCAGATGGGCAACGCTGATCGAGCGCCTTCAAGATTGAGATCGCGGTTGTCGTCGTATCCAACCCAGGCGATGGCGAGAAGGTCCTTCGTATAACCCGCGAACCATCCGTCGCGAGAGGTGCCGGTCTTGCCGGCTGCGGGCAATGTAAAGCCGCGAGCGCGGACTCCGGCGCCGGTTCCGGAGTTGATCACGCCTTCCATCAGATACGTCATGAGGTACACCAACTCCGGCCGCATGACTTCCTGCGGTTCATATTTGTAGGTCTTCACCGTGTTTCGATCCGCCGTGACTCGAAGGAGCGCGTGGGGTTCCAGCCGGCGGCCTTCATTGGCAAATACGGTGTATGCTCCGGCCATCTCAATGGGCGTGACCTCGAAGGCGCCGAGCGCCACCGAGGGGTAGCCTTTGATCTTCGCGTTTAAGCCCAGTCTCTTCGCCATCCGAGCGACCCGGTCGTATCCTACGCGTTCGGCTATTTTGATCGTCGGTACGTTCAGCGAATGCTGCAGCGCTTCGCGCGCAGTCACCAGGCCCCGATATTGTTGTTTGTAATTGTTGGGTTCGTAAGTGCGGTCACCGTCATAGATGAATGTTGTGGGTTCATCCATGAATGTGGTGATCGCCGTGATTACACCCTCATGGCGCAATGATTCAAACTGACGCGGATTTGCAGATATGCTTTCGGGGTTTGCCGCTTCACCGGTCGATGTTGTGTCACCAGGGTTTGAGGGCGCGTCGTTTCGATCGAACGCCGTCTCGAAAGCGGTCGCGTAGACGATAGGTTTGAAGATCGAGCCGGGCTGCCGCGAAGCCTGAGTGATCCGGTTGTATTGGCTGGCGCCGTAATCGCTACCGCCGACCATTGCTTTGATCTCCCCGGTGTGCGGGTCCAGCGCGATCAGCGCCGCTTGCGGGCCGGGTAAATCGTCGGACTGCTTTTTCTTCTGCGCTGCAATTTGCGTCTCCACAAACTTCAAGCCGTTCTGAACGGCTTCAACCGCGGCCCTCTGAAGAGCGGGATCGAGTGAAGTGTATACGCGAAGGCTGCTGTTGGTGATTTCCTCCTCGGTGTAGTCTCTCAGCAATTCCTCGTGAACGAAGTCGACGAGATATGGCGCATCACTTACGTCAATCTTGATCGGAGCTACTTTCAATTCGGCGTTCTTGGCATCCTCGTATTGTTTCTCGGTGATCGAGCCAAGCGTCCGCATGGCAAGCAGGACGGCGTTGCGACGCCGCTTGGCTTCATCGGGATGCTTCACTGGAGAGAACTTGCCGTTGGGCGCAGGAATGATACCCGCCAACATGGCGGCCTCCGGCAACGTGATTCCCGCCAGATCTTTTCCGAAATAGGCCGCCGCCGCCTCACCGAAGCCGTTAACGCTGAACGAACCGCGCTGGCCCATGTAGACTTCGTTGGCATACATGGTGAGAATCTGCTGTTTCGTTAGCCGCTGCTCGAGCAGGAATGAAAGAAAAACTTCGGTGATTTTGCGCCGGATAGAGCGGTCCGGCGTCAGGAAGAAATTTCGCGCAAGCTGCTGCGTGATGGTGCTGGTACCGGCGACGCGCGTCGAGCCGCGCAGGCTATGAAGGAGCGCGCCTATCAGGCGAACGGGATCGACTCCCCAATGTGTGAAGAAATGCTGGTCCTCAGCCGAGATCAAAGCGTCGACTAGAATCTTGGGCAAGTCCTTGTATTCGACAAGCCGGCGTTTTTCGCGAGTTTGATCGGAAAGACTCGTCACCAATTCGGCCGGCAGCCACGCCTCGTCGGTCTCGCCGCCGGGATCTTTCACAATCCTCGTCAATGAATTCTTTGCGAAGTCGAGACGGAGCGCATCTCCGATTTTTGGACGAATCGTGACCCTGTTTCCCTTGACTTCGTAACCGCCATCGTCATCGCTTCCCGTTTTATCGGCCCGTTCGAATCCCGCTCGTTGGAGTCGCAGAACAACGTCGTCCAAAACCAGTCTCTGGCCGGGGTAGACGCGGTACGGCGCTGCATAGATTTGAGCGGTATTCTTGAAAATTTCACCGCTGAGCCTTCGATCGATGATTCGCGAATAGTGGTTATAGAAAAAGAGGAGGATGGCCGAAGCACCAATGAAAAAGAACAGGAAAATTGAAAGCAGAATCTTGAAGAGCGGGGACCGGAAGAAATTCGAAAGCCTCGCTCTGCTTACTCTCTGCGGCTTACGTTCCGCCATATGCGGAGTATAGCATCGTTGTCATCACCTGATTTCCAGCATCTGTTCGAACGATAAGATCATGTCCTCGTAACGGATACGCGCTGCTGGATCTTTGATCCCCGTCAGGTTCGTGCGCATGTTGGCGACAGCTCCTCGCACTGATGTTTGAAGCATCTGGACGCCCACCTGAAAATCCGAAGCTACATTAACGTGAATGATTGATCGCAGGTCCTCGCAGATGCGCAAGGCTTCGGCCGCAGAACTCCCGGTACGACACGGGATCTCGGTCGCATGCATCAGTCCGTCCTGAATCGCTCGTTCGCGGTCGGGTGAGTCCTTCGGCAATTTATATGCAGCCATTACACGTTCGTAAGCCTCGGAGTCTCGATCCACAAAACCGAGCAGCTCCGCCGTGTGCCGCGAAAGACGATCCAGAGCGTCCGCGTAACGTTCGGCATGCTGTTGGTAATTTTTTTTCTCCCTTGTGATTCGGATCGCCATTTGACCGAGCGCCGCCCCGAGCGCACCGGCGAGAGCCGCCACGCTGCCTCCGCCCGGGATGGGTTCGGCTGAAGCAACCCGGTCCACAAAACCACGAAGCGCATCCGCCATCGTCGCCGGTTGGGCCGGGGGTTGCGCCGGTTGGGCCGGGGCCTGGACCGGCGCCCGGGACATCACTTCCGCAAGGCGGTTCTCCAGGATCATTTCAGGCTTGAAGTTTTCGACCCGAAGGTAGAATTCAACGGCCTGCTCGATCGCTTTCTGGGGGATCAAACCGACAATTTCGCTTCCGGCTATGCTCACACCGTAGTGTTCGGCTTCCGTCTTTACGGCTTCGTAGACCAGCTCCATTGGGGTTTGTTCGTAATCGGTGAGATTCATCGAAACCTGCGCCTGAATTCGATCTTTGAGCAGAACCCCCATGGCTTTCACAAAAGGAAGTCCGCCGCTCGAAAATCGGACGCGTTTCGCAATTTCCTTTGCGATCGAAACGTCGGACGTATCGAGGTTAATGTTGTATGCGATCAGCGGCTTTCGCGCGCCAACCACAGTGGCGCCTGCGGTTGGATGGAGCCTGGGTTCGCCGAAGTCCGGATAGCGATCCGGGTTTGTTTGAATCTCGTTTCGAAGCGCTTCGAATTGTCCGCGGCGGATCTTTTCAAGGTTTATTCGTTCGGGACGAGTAGCGGCGGCTTCATACAGGTAAACGGGAATCTTGAACCGGCTCGCAATCTCGCGGCCGACTTTTTTCGCAATCTCCACGCAGTCGAGGAGTGAAACGCCGCGAATGGGCACGAACGGGATCACGTCGGCGGCGCCGACTCGTGGGTGCTCTCCTTGATGGGTCGTCAGATCGATGTGCTGCATCGCCGTTTCGACGCCGCGAATCGCAGCCTCGCCGATGGTTTCTGGAGATCCCACGATGGTGACCACGGCGCGATTATGATCCGCATCCATCTCGTGTCCGAGAAGGTAAACGTGGGGAACCGAAGTCATCGCGTTTACGATTGCATCGACAACGTCGATTCTGCGGCCTTCACTGAAATTGGGAACACACTCAACAAGTGGAGTCATGTGATAGATCGGGAGTAAACCAATTCTCCTCGCTTAAACGTCGCCACACAGAAGTTTACCGCGGCAAAATAAGGAATCTCGCGGTAGTCCGATAAATCGTAGACGGCCATATCGGCATCCTTGCCCGGTTCAATCGAGCCCAA
>MNKP01000043.1:0-5994 GCA_001920875.1 Acidobacteria bacterium 13_1_20CM_2_55_15 | reverse complement strand
TCTCGATGAGCTTACGAGCGGGAGCATAATGACCTTGGCCAAGCATGAATAAAGTTGCCGGCAAGAGCGTGGCCACCACATCCGAAGCAGCGATTCGTGGAATATCCGCCTCCGCGATCGCACCCAAGTGGTCAGCGGAAGTTGCGCCCACTTCCACGGCGAGCCCGGCTCCTCCCGATGATTCAAATTCATCCACGTGCAACTTGATTCCCAGACCCAGCGATCGCGCTGCGGCTACTATGCGCCGTGCTTCGTTCGCATTGAAGGCGCCGGGCTCGACGAACACATCGCAGAATTCCGCGAGTTTCCGCGCGTGAATCGTTTCAAGGTCCTGGATTACTTGATCGACAAACCCATCACGGTCGTCGCGGAATTCCGGCGGTAATGCATGCGCCCCAAGGTAGGTTGGAACAGCTTCTAACTTTTCAACGGAACGGATCGCTTCCAGTATTCGTATCTCGGTTTCGAGATTCAGTCCGTATCCGCTTTTGGCCTCAATCGTCGTCGTGCCGAACTCGAAAAACCGGTCTGGGAACTGCACGCGAAGCGGCGCGGTTTCCCGCACGGCTTTCACGGTCGACAAAATCCCGCCGCCGCGAGCAAGGATATCCATGTACGGAGTGCCTTGAATCCGCCATTCGAATTCATCGGCGCGCGTGCGTGAAAAGACGGCGTGCGTGTGCGAGTCTACAAAACCCGGCAGAATTACTTTGCCGCCCGCGTCGAATTCCGGCGCATGCTTGTCCGGAAGCCGGTCGGTTGGTCCGGCCCACTGAATCACACCGTCACGAATTCGAACGGCGCCGTCGCGGATGATGCCGAGTTCCGACAATTCGGACCCGCGCCGCGTACGCCGCGGGCCTCGAACGGTGACGAGTTGAGCCGCATGGATGATGTTTAGATCTTGATGGCTTTCCGCTTCGCGAATTCTCGAGCCTCCTCGTATCCGGCATCGGCGTGGCGCGCGACACCGATGCCGGGATCGTTAGTCAGGACGCGGTTGAGCCGTTGGGTCAATTCGTTGGTGCCGTCGGCGACGATCACCTGGCCCGCATGCAACGAGTAGCCGATGCCCACGCCGCCTCCGTGATGGAATGAAACCCAGCTCGCCCCCGACGCCGTGTTGAGCAACGCATTCAGGATCGGCCAATCGGCAATGGCATCGCTTCCGTCCTTCATCGCTTCCGTTTCCCTAAACGGAGAGGCGACTGAACCGCAATCCAAATGATCACGGCCGATCACGATCGGCGCTTCGATCCTGCCGGTCTTTACCAGATGATTGATCCGTTCGCCGAACACGGCGCGCTCGCCGTATCCAAGCCAGCATATCCGCGCGGGCAGTCCCTGGAAATGCACCTTCTGACGCGCGAGACCAATCCAGCGGCTGAGAACCTGGTCTTCTGGAAAAAGCTCCAGAACCAGATCATCCGTAACCTGAATATCCAGCGGGTTTCCCGACAGCGCGACCCAGCGGAACGGTCCACGGCCTTCAGCAAACAGCGGCCGGATATATGCCGGGATGAAGCCGGGGAAGTCATAGGCGTTTTTCACGCCGCCTTCAAACGCCATGGTCCGGATATTGTTGCCGTAATCGAACGCCAGCGAACCCCGCTTCTGCATTTCGAGCATGGCGGCGACGTGAATGGCGATCGATTCGATCGCCCGCATCGTGTATGTCTTGGGATCGGTTTGGCGAAGCTTCGCCGCTTCGTCGAGCGAGAGCCCGCGCGGAATGTATCCGTTCAGAGGGTCGTGCGCGCTGGTCTGGTCTGTGAGAACATCCGGGATCCATCCGCGGCGGACCATTTCGGGGAGAATATCGGCACAGTTTCCCAGCAGGCCAACAGATAACGGCCGGCGCTGATCGCGGGCCTCGGTGACGAGCTTCCACGCCTCGTCGAGGCGCTCAGTCATCATGTCCAGATAACCGGTCTCGATGCGGCGCCGGATGCGCGTTACATCGACTTCGATTCCGAGAAATGCGGCGCCATTCATCGTGGCTGCCAGGGGTTGTGCGCCTCCCATGCCTCCCAGTCCCCCCGTGACGAGAATCCGGCCCTCGAGGGAAGTGCCGAAATGCTTGCGGGCGGCCGCAGCAAATGTTTCATACGTTCCTTGCACGATGCCTTGAGTGCCGATGTAGATCCAACTTCCCGCGGTCATTTGCCCGTACATCGTCAGCTGAAGGGCTTCAAGCCGATTGAATTCATCGCGCGTGGCCCAGTGAGGCACCAGGTTCGCGTTCGCAATCAACACGCGCGGCGAATGAGGAAACGTTCGAAACGTGCCAACAGGTTTCCCGGACTGGACGAGTAACGTCTCGTCATTTTCCAGAGTACGCAATGCGCGAACGATTGCATGAAATGCGTCCCAACTTCGGGCGGCGCGGCCTGAACCTCCATAGACGATCAGTTGCCGCGGATTCTCGGCGACCTCTTCGTCGACGTTGTTCATCAACATCCGAAGCGCCCCCTCCTGCTGCCATCCTTTGCAGGAGATCGTGGTGCCGCGTGGTGCTTTCACAGGGGTGTATTTGGTCATAGATAGAGCTATTCCCCTCCTCGCAGAGGAAGGGAATATTTCGCGTTTACACCGTCATGTTGTCGCGAACGACATGAATTCAGGTTCATTCATGATCCCCACCATTTGCTCAATGTCTTTTGAGAGAACGCGATCGACTGAGACGTGAGAGATTCCTCGACGAATGTACTGATACGCCGCTTCGACGGCGATGCCCGCCTTCAGCGGGCGGAGGTAATCGATACCTTGCGCGGCGCATAAGAATTCGATCGCGATAATATGTTCCAGATTCGCAATTACCTGTTTGAGTTTAAGCGCCGCCCCCATTGCCATCGGAACGTGATCTTCCTTGTTACCCGATGTCGGAATCGAATCCACCGAGGCGGGATGCGACAAAACTTTGTTTTCGCTCGCAAGAGCTGCCGCTGTCACTTGCGCAATCATGAATCCGGAATTCAGCCCGGGATGATCCGCGAGAAACGCCGGCAAGTCGCCGTATTCCGGATTCAATAAGCGTTCGATACGCCGCTCGGAGATATTCGACAGCGTGGCGAGCGCCATCGCCATGAAATCAAAAGCAAGGCCCAGTGATTGGCCATGAAAGTTACCCCCGGAGAGAACTTCGGAGGAATTTTTGCCATCGGCGAATACGAGAGGATTGTCGGTCGCGCTATTCAGTTCCACAGCCGTCACGTTCCTCACATATTCCAGGGATTCGCGGACCGGTCCGTGGACCTGCGGTATACAACGCAGGCTGTAGGCGTCTTGTATCCGCCCACAGTCGATGTGCGACTGCCGGATCTCGCTCTCCCGAAGAAATTGCGACAGGCGTTTGGCGACTTCGATCTGTCCCCGGTGCGGTCTGGCCTGGTGAATGCGGGGGTCATACGCAACCGGCGATCCCTTCAATGCTTCAAGGGACATGGCGCCGGCCAGATCCGACAAGTCGAGTAATTGTCTGGCGCGGCGCCAACAGATAACGCCGGCAGCCAGAGTCGCCTGGGTTCCGTTCAGAAGCGCAAGACCCTCTTTTGCCTGCAGCTTCAACGGCGCCATCCCGAGTCCTTCCATCGCTTCGCCCCCCGTAATCCTGGTGGTAGCGGTGAAGACTTCGCCTTCACCAATGAGGACCAGAGCGAGATGCGCCAGAGGAGCAAGATCTCCGCTTGCGCCCACGCTGCCGCGGCAGGGAATCACGGGATACAAATGATGGTTGAGCAAATCGCAGAGGCGCTCGGCAATCACGGGTCTCACCCCGGACAGGCCTTTTGCAAGAACGTTGCCGCGCAAAAGGATCAGAGCGCGCACTTCCTCTTCACTGAAAGACCCGCCGATTCCCGATGCGTGACTGCGCAGGAGATTGTGTTGCAGCTGTGAAATGTCGTCTTCGCCGATATGAACATCGGAGAGCTTGCCGAAGCCGGTCGAGATGCCGTAGACGGGACGGCGTTCGCTGACGATGCCCTCAACAACCGCTCGTGATCGTGCCATTTTTTGGCGCGCAGCCGGATGGACTGCTACACGCCGTCGATCGAAAGCAACTTCATAGAGATTTTCGATCGTAAGACTCTCACCGTCGATCAACAGCGGATCCATAGTAATAATCATAACGCTCTCCCGCTGGTAGATCTGAGCATGTCCCATACGTGCTGGTGACAGGCCAGTCACAAATGTTAGCTGTCAAATGGCTTGTTGTGCGATGTCGAATGTACTTGGTGCGATTACCGAACCGCCAAATGGCAACTTGGTCGATGGGTAATTGGGTAATCTGGTAGTCGAAACAAGTACATTCGACATCGCACAACAAGCCATTTGACAGTTGACATGTGAAGCTGGTCTCTGTGTCCAGTCAAGACTTATGGGTAAGGATCAGCTGGCAGAGGGCTACGTTTTCGATTTGAGCAGCTCCCGGTATGGCTGCGGCAACGACCGCGGCCTTCCGTCGGCGCCGATCACCACGTGGACCGTCCGCCCTTCAGCCAGGACTGTGTCACCGGTCTTGATCTGGTAAGAAAACTCGATGATGCGGCTCTTAACGCGGCTCAATGTAGTTTCCACGAGAATCTCATCGTCGTAACGGGCAGGAGCCAGATAGCGGCAGTTTGCCTCCGCGACGCTCAAATATGCCTGCTTTTCGCGTTCGAGGTCCCGATAACTGAATCCGCACTCGCGGCAGAAATCGCTGCGCCCCACTTCCATCCAGACAAAGTAGTTGGCGTAATACACCATGCCCATCTGATCGGTTTCGGCGTAGCGTACGCGAAAGCGGCTTCGGCAGACGTAGGGCATCAGGCCGTCTTCAAGACACGCGATGGCAGATCGCGCCCAAGTTCGCGGGCGATGAAATACGAAGCGCGCCGGACGAGGTCGAGAGAAACACCGGACTTGATACCGAGACGATCCAAAAGATAGACGAGGTCCTCTGTTGCGAGATTTCCCGAAGCCCCGGGAGCATAAGGGCAGCCGCCAAGTCCGCCGGCTGAACTGTCGAAAATCATGAATCCCATTTGGAGGGCCTGATATACGTTTGCGATCGCCATTCCGTAGGTGTCGTGGAAATGCATTGCGAGTTTGTGTCCGGCGAATTGTTGAAGCAGATACCCACTCGTCGTTTCGACGTCACGCGGAGTGGCCGCACCGATCGTGTCTCCGATCGAGACCTCGTCGACGCCGAGTTGGAAGAGCGCCCCGGCGACATCGGCAACCTTTTCTTTAGTGACAGGACCCTCGTACGGGCATACGAAGCAGGTCGAGACATATCCTCGAACCGATAGTCCTTCTTTTAACGCGCGATCGACAACGGGCTTGAAAACATCAATCGACTCCTGAATACCCATGTTGATGTTTTTCTTGTTGAAGGTCTCCGACGCGGCCGTGAAAACGGCAATGCGCCGGATTCCACTTTGAATCGCGCGCTCGAGACCCTTCATATTCGGGACCAGCGCGGAATACCTGACGTTCGGGACAAGTTCAAGCTGGCGAACCAATTCGTCTGCATCGGCGAGCTGCGGCACCCGGTTGGGATGCACAAAAGATGCAACCTCGATATCCTGAAGCCCCGCAGTCCCAAGCAATTGGATGAATTCCGCTTTCTTCGGAGTCGGTATAATCGCCGATTCGTTTTGAAGCCCGTCGCGTGGTCCCACTTCGACGATCCGGACGTTCTTCGGTAGGGATCTCATTTAACCATTCTACCAAGGCGGGGGACATTCCCCTCCTCGCAGGGGAGGGGTGGATGCGCCGAGCGAAGCGAAGGCGCAGACGGGGTGGTCAGGTCGGCGCAATGTTTCAGCCGAGCTGACCATCAATTGAGGCTTCGCCCTATCGGGCTCGCGCTTCGCGCCCGGCGCGCCAGCTTGTATTAAGCTGTCGCGCCACCCCTGCTCTGCGAGGAGAGGGGAATGTTCAATCAATAACCATGATCACTTCGCCCAGCTCCACGACTTGTCCAGGCTGGCAGCAAATTTCCGCAAC
>MNKP01000178.1 GCA_001920875.1 Acidobacteria bacterium 13_1_20CM_2_55_15 | reverse complement strand
ACGTGCAGATCCGCGTGACAGACTCACTCCAGTCGGTGTAACCGGCGTTGGTTACGCCACGGACCTGAAAAGCGTAGGCCGTGCCGGGGATCAACCCGGTTACCACCGCTGGTGATTTGATGTTGCCGACCGGTTGCTCGGTCCAATTGCCCGGTGTTCCACCCGAACCGACAGGGGCCCAGCGCAATTGATAGCTGAGCGCATCCTGCTGGGACACGAGCGTCACTTCCAGTTGACCGCTGTTCTTGCCCGGAGCGATCTTGCGGATCGATTCCGATAGCGGCGCTGCCGGAGTACGTACCGCGGAAATGGGCTGGAAGCCACTCTTCAGGAATGTCTGAAGGTCATCTTTGCAGTTCGCCTCGACGTAGTGTCCGAGTTGACCGAGCGACTTGATGACGACTTCCTTCAGGTGCTCCCGTGCAGTAACGGCTTTCTTACCGCCATCCAACGCCGCCGTAATACCGGCCGACAACGCGTCGATTTGGGCCTTCAGCGTTGCCTGATCCACCGGCGGGTTGGGGTAATCGTCTTTTGCCGTATATACCCCGTCCAGGACAGCGTTGGCGCGTGCGAGAACATCACCGGCCGATAACTTCCTGAAACCAACTGATGCTTTGATCGATTTTGGCTGTGTCATACATCCTCCTTTCTGCGGGATCAAGCCCGCGATTTTCTTCCGAACCAACGCCGCTTTATAAGGCACGGCCTGTGCCAGTCCATGGATCCGATGCCAATCCTTGGATGTCAGTAAGTTACGAATTTAGAGGCGTGAAAAAACGGCGATGACCGCAACCTATACGTTGTGGTGCACAACAT
The DNA here is from genome assembly GCA_001920875.1 of Acidobacteria bacterium 13_1_20CM_2_55_15. Classification (GTDB taxonomy): domain Bacteria; phylum Acidobacteriota; class Terriglobia; order 20CM-2-55-15; family 20CM-2-55-15; genus 20CM-2-55-15. The sequence goes on along the minus strand of MNKP01000178.1, from coordinate 11,080 downwards.
ATAGGTTGTGGTTGGCTTCGAAATTGGCGTAGAAGATGCTGGACAGGAAACGCCGATGCTGGACAGCAAAACCGTTTCCTGTATAGCAAACGCGGATGCTAGACGGCAAACGCCGATGCTGTCTAGGAAATGGCGATGCTGGACAGCAAAACCGTTTCCTGACACAGCAACCGCGGATGCTAGACAGCAAACGCCGATGCTGTCTAGGAAACGCCGATGCCGGACAGCAAAATCGTTTCCTGCACAGCAACCGCGGATGCTAGACAGCAAAACCAGATGCTGTCCAGGAAACGCCGATGCCGGACAGCAAAATCGTTTCCAGCATAGCAACCGCGGATGCTAGACAGCAAAACCAGATGCTGTCTAGGAAAAAATTTGCCGGATTCTATGAAATTGTTCGCGAAACATGTATTTTTTCACCCCGCTCGTCAGTCTTATAGATAGAGGGCTTTTCGAAAAAACGTCGAAAACGTTTCACCCGCCACGAGTCGGCGGGACTGCGTGTGCTGAGGAATCGGCGATGGTCCACCACTATTGTCCCCGCACATGAATCCAAGAATTCTGGCGATTTCGGGTCCGCTGAAGGGATCGCAATTTATTCTCGGCGACGCCGATCTCAAGGTGGGACGAGGGGCACGGAATCACGTCTCTCTGAACGATCCGCTGGTTTCGCCCAAGCACTGCTGCCTTTCCTTCGAGTACGACCGGTGCCTCCTATGGGACTGTGGGAGCGAGCACGGAACCTTCGTCAACGAATTCTCGTTTCCCGCGAAGATCGTCGTGCATGGCGACCACATTCGAGTAGGGCGTACTGTTTTTGTTTATCTCCTCCAGGACGACGTCGACGAGCGACTGTTGAGCCTCACGGATACGGAGCGAAACTGGTGCTACGGCCATCATCCTCCGGATCGTGCCGGACCATACGAGGCCACGAAAGCAACCACGCTGGCCGCTCTTCTGCGGATGAACGCGTCCATCAACGAGCTTCGCAGCGCAGAGGAGATCCAGGCCCGCATCCTCGACTTCATTTTCCAGGTCATCCCAGCCCACCGCGTGTCCATTCTGCTGGCGGGCGACGATGAAGACCATTTCATTTCTTCGACACATCGCAGTGCGGCTTCGCCGAATGGCGACGCCTTACCGATCGACGAAACAGTTGCATCAAAGGTTCTTCGTGGAGGCGTGTCGGATTATCAGGAGCAGGTGATCTGCTGCCCCATGACGACATTCGGTACGAAGGTCGGCGTGATCTATGCCGAGATGGCGAAGTCCGGTTTCGAATGGTTTACGGGAAAACACGTCGAACTGCTCGAATCCATTGCCAGCGCGACGGCCATAGCGCTCGAACACGTACGCTACGTCGCCTGGCTTGAAGGTGAGAACCGGCGCCTCAACGAACTCCTTTACGCCGAGCACGGCATGATCGGCGACAGTGAACGGATGAAGGAAGTCTACCGCTTCATCAACCGGGTTGGACCCGGCGAGCGGCCCGTTCTGATCCTCGGCCCCAGCGGCACGGGCAAAGAGCTGGTCGCATACGCGATTCACCGGAATAGTCCCCGATCGCAAAAACGATTCATTCCGGTCAATTGCGGAGCGTTCAGCGAAAGCCTGTTACAGAGTGAGCTGTTCGGCTATGAAAAGGGCGCTTTCACGGGCGCTGTCGCCCAGCAAAAGGGATTGTTCGAAGAGGGGGATGGCTGCACGATCTTCCTGGACGAAATCGGTGAGCTTCCGCTCACCATGCAGGCGGATCTTCTGCGCGTGATTCAAGAGGGAGAGATCAAGCGGCTCGGTGGAAAAGCTGTCATCAAGGTGAATGTGCGGATCATTGCCGCCACGAACCGCAATCTGCGCGAGGAGGTCCAGAAAGGACGATTCCGGCAAGATTTGTTTTACCGCCTGAATGTTCTTCCGCTCGAAATGCCCACGCTCGCCGAACGCCGCGAAGACATTCCGCAGCTTGCCGCGCACTTTATTAAGAAGTATCGGCACATCCGGTGCGCCCCGTACGCGGAAGTATCCGGAATCAGCCCCGAAGCCCATCAACTGCTGGCGGCATATGGCTGGCCGGGAAATGTTCGGGAACTCGAAAATGCCATCGAATGGGCGATCTCTATGGGAGCTACCGCCTACATTCTGCCGGAAGACCTGCCGAAAGAGATCAGACCGCCTTCGGATTCGGCGGTTCCCGGCAAAGGTTTATATGAGCGGGAATTTGCTGCCTTTCAGAAATCGCTCTTCGAGAGAATGCTCCGCGAAACCCGCGGCAATCGTGCGGAAGCCGCACGGCGGCTCGGCTGGCATCAGAATTCATTCCGCCGCCGATGCTCGGAACTCAGCCTGGAATGAATTCCAAGCTCTTAATGAATCGGGGTGCACACCTGAATTTCTGAATTCAACTGGGCAACAGTACGTGCGGTTTCGGACCTCGAATATGTCGCGCGCATCCAGCGGCCTTTGACCACTTCTTCCCAACGAGTTTGAGCCGGTCAGCTTTCTCAAGTGTAAGTTGTTTCCAGTCCATGTAATCGGTCATCTCCTCGGGAGACGCATCGTGGCAGGAAAAGCAATCACAACTAAGGGATTATCGAGGCAGAAAAAATACTCCAAAAAAAATGCGGCAGACCTGTGCAGCTCTCCCCGCAAGTAAACATAATGCAAAACGCATTATGTGACCTCGCCACAGTCCGGAAAACCCCGCAGATGGCCGCCGGATACTTGCGGCATGCTGTTTGAAAAGTTTATCCTTCCGCGAGCAGCTTCGGCGTGATCCGCTCGGGCTTGGAATGATTCATGCCGTGCACCACGCGGTGTCCCGCGGCCTTGACCGACGCGAAAACCGGGTGCGCCTCAGCCAGTCCAGCAGAAAACCCACCGCCGTGCGGTGGTCGGCGCCGACAACGAGGCGGGGGGCCTGCGGCTTTACAGCCGGATCGTTGACAATCAAATTCGTTCCGCTCAACCCGATGCGATCGATCTTCCCTTGGATCAGCCGCCACGGCGTTTCGCCTGCTTCATACACGGCGAACCGTATACTCGACGAGCCACTGTTGATCGTCAGGACGCAGGGCAATGCAGATTTCACAGGTCAACTCCCGTGATCAGCACCACCCGTCCGTGGCTTCATCTCGGAGGACGCCCGCGTCAAGGAACCTGACCAAGCCATGGTGGACGAGGATGTAGAGCACATTGCGCGAACCCAACGCGCGGGAACCTCGGAACCACGACAACTTTCAATTCGGCGCAGTTGGATCTACAGTCAATCAACGGCATTCGATTTCTGGCAGTGGATGCAGAGAATGCGTGGCGAACAATTGCTATGGCATAAGACAAGGAATCGCGATCAATGAAAGTGAGTCCATTGGCAGGAAAGCCGCCGGGGCCGGGAATGTTGGTCAACGTTCCCAAGCTCATCACAGCTTATTATTCCGAGGTGCCTGACCCTGCGGTCCCGGCGCAACGAGTTGCATTCGGAACTTCAGGGCATCGCGGTTCGTCGCTCGAAAAGGCTTTTAATGGGTGGCATATCCTGGCCATCAGCCAGGCGATCTGTCTGTACCGAAAGCAGCACCAGATCGATGGCCCGCTGTTTCTTGGCATGGACACGCATGCGCTCTCGGTGCCGGCGATGGCGAGTTCGCTTGAGGTATTGGCGGCCAACGGAGTGGACGTCATGATCGCAGACCGAGAAGAATACACTCCGACACCGGCCATCTCACACGCGATTCTCACTTACAACCGTGGGCGTCAGACCGGACTCGCCGACGGCATCGTGATCACGCCGTCGCACAATCCACCCTATGACGGAGGCTTTAAATACAACCCGCCCCACGGCGGTCCCGCGCAGAGCGGCATCACCGGATGGATTGAAGCAAAGGCGAACGAGTTTCTGGCGGGGGGCCTTCGGGACGTATTGCGGATAACGTACGAGAAGGCTCTTCGCGCCAGCACGACACATCAGCACGACTACCTTACGGCCTACATCAGCGACCTTGGCAATGTGATCGACATGAACGCCATTAAGGGCGCGAAGATCAGCCTGGGCGTGGATCCGCTCGGAGGCGCTGGCGTCCACTACTGGGGGCGAATTGCCGAACGCTACGGGTTGAACCTCACCGTCGTCAACGATGCCGTCGATCCGACTTTCCGTTTCATGGCGGTGGATTGGGACGGCCAAATTCGCATGGACCCATCCTCACCCTATGCGATGCAGCCGTTGATCGAGATCAAGGATCGCTTCGAGGTCGCCTGGGCCTGCGACACCGATCATGACCGGCACGGAATTGTCACGCGGAGCGCCGGGTTGCTGCCACCCAACCATTACCTTTCCGTCGCGATCTTCTACCTCTTCCAACATCGACCAAAATGGCCCAAGGAAGCGGCGATCGGCAAAACAGTAGTGAGCAGCCAGATGATTGATCGCGTCACCGGGAAGCTTGGCCGGAAGCTGTACGAGGTGCCGGTTGGCTTCAAGTGGTTCGTTGATGGCTTACTCAGTGGTTCGCTTGGCTTCGGTGGCGAAGAGAGCGCAGGAGCCTCCTTTGCTCGCCTGGATGGCACGGTTTGGACGACGGACAAAGATGGAATTGTCCCGGCTTTGCTGGCGGCGGAGATCACGGCCCGGATGGGCCGCGATCCCGGCGAAATCTACCACGAACTCACGCGCGAGTTCGGTGAGCCTGCCTATGACCGCGTTGAGGCGCCAGCCACTCCGGAACAAAAGCAACTGTTGGCGAAGCTCTCACCCCAGCAGGTTAAGCTCACCGAGCTGGCAGGCGAAAAAATCCAGACTGTCCTCACCCACGCGCCGGGCAACGGCGCTCCCATCGGCGGGTTGAAGGCGGTGGCCGAGAGCGGATGGTTCGCGGCGCGACCGTCAGGGACCGAGAATATCTACAAGATTTATGCGGAAAGCTTCCGAGGAGCGGATCATCTGCGCCGCATCCTGGAGGAAGCCCAGACGATTGTCAGCGCTACTTTGGCGGCGGGCTGTAGGAAATCATGAAGGCGTACGACACCTTCGGGAACGCCGCAAAGGAGCGTGCATTAAAGGCGGTGCTCAAGAACGCGAGCGCAAGCGGAAGAGCTTGAGGGAAAGTCTATGAGCGAAAGAACTCGCGTCAGCCACCCGATCTACAACCTTCTGCCCACGGAAATCGAAGGGTTCGATTCCCTGGCGGAACTCGCCCTGGATATGCGCTGGTCGTGGAATCATGCTACCGACAAGATATGGCGGCAGCTTGATCCCGAACTGTGGGAAATCACGCATAACCCCTGGGTTGTCCTGCAGACGGTCTCGCGCGACCAGATCGAGCGCCTGTTGGCCGATCCCGTTTTTCGTAAGAACGTTGATGGCCTGGTGCAGAGCAGGCGGCAAACGGTGGAGGCGCCAGCGTGGTTTCAGCAGAATCATTCGCAGAGTTCCCTATCCTGCGCCGCTTATTTCAGCATGGAATTTATGTTGAGCGAAGCTTTGCCCATCTACTCCGGCGGGCTAGGCAATGTGGCCGGCGATCAGCTCAAAGCAACCAGCGATCTAGGCGTGCCAGTGGTCGGCGTGGGACTGCTTTACCAGCAAGGGTATTTTCGCCAGGTGATCGACAAGGACGGAGCGCAGCAGGCCCTCTTCCCGTACAACGACCCCGGACAGTTGCCGATCACGCCTTTGCGCCAGGCGAACGGCGAGTGGTTGCGGTTGGAGATCGACTTACCAGGCTACTCGGTCTGGCTGCGCGCCTGGCAGGTCCAGGTCGGCAGAGCGAAGCTTTACCTGCTGGACAGCAATGACGCGGCGAACTTCCCCGCTCATCGAGGGATTACTAGCGAGCTGTATGGCGGCGGGCCGGAGCTGCGCCTCAAGCAAGAACTGCTGCTCGGGATCGGCGGATGGCGACTGCTTGGTGCGCTTGGCATTCAGCCGGAAGTTTGTCATCTGAATGAAGGGCATCCGGCCTTTGCCGTGTTGGAACGCGCCCGCAGTTTCATGCAAGAGACGGCGCAGCCCTTCGAAGTCGCGTTGGCCGTCACTCGAGCGGGGAACCTCTTCACTACCCATACGGCCGTGGCCGCCGGCTTTGACCGCTTCGCTCCGGCCCTTATCGAGCAATACCTAGGTGGTTATGCCGAGCAGAAGCTCGGCATAACACTCCACGATTTACTGGCCCTGGGCCGCCAGAACCCGAACGACTCGTCGGAAAGTTTCAACATGGCATATCTGGCAGTCCATGGGAGCGGAGCGGTAAATGGCGTGAGTCGCTTGCATGGGAAAGTCAGCCGACGCCTCTTTGAGCCTCTTTTTCCTCGTTGGCCAGCGGACGAAGTGCCCGTCGGACATGTGACCAACGGAGTGCACATGCCGAGCTGGGACTCGGCGGAAGCCGACGATCTTTGGACGAAGGCCTGTGGAAAAGACCGCTGGCTGGGGACGATGGGAACCCTAGAGCAGGACATTCGCTGCGTTTCCGACGCCAGCCTTTGGCAATTTCGCATCGCCGCCAGCCAGTCTCTTGTTGAATACGCTCGCGAGCGATTGTCCAGGCAACTGGCCGCCTCCGGCGCGTCGCCCAAGACAGTTGACGGGGCGAAACATCTATTCGATCCCAACGCGTTGACACTGGGCTCTGCGCGGCGCTTCGCGACCTACAAGAGGCCGAACCTGCTGCTGCACAATCCGGCGCGATTGCTGCGCCTTTTGGCTAATCCTGAGCGCCCGGTGCAACTCATCATCGCCGGCAAGGCCCATCCGGAGGACCGGGCGGGGCAGGCCTTGATCCATGAATGGATAAATTTCATCCGCCAGCCAGAAACCCGGCCCCACATCGTCTTCCTAAGCGACTACGACATGCTGTTGACGGAGCACCTGGTGCAGGGGGTGGACGTCTGGATCAACACGCCACGGCGACCCTGGGAAGCGAGCGGAACGAGCGGCATGAAGGTGCTCGTCAATGGAGGTATCAATCTCTCGGAATTGGACGGCTGGTGGGCGGAAGCATACACGCCTGAAGTGGGGTGGGCGTTGGGGGACGGCCGGGAGCATGGCGACGATCCCGCTTGGGATGCTGTCGAAGCCGATGCGCTCTATGCCCTGCTCGAGCGGGAGGTGATCCCGGAGTTTTATACCAGAGACGAGAGCGGCATTCCCACCGCATGGGTCAAGCGGATGCGGGAAAGCATGGCGCGGTTAACACCGCGCTTCTCCGCCAATCGCACGGTGCGCGAATACACCAAGCAACACTACCTCCCGGCTGCTGCCGCCTACCATGTGCGCGCTGCCAATAAAGGCGCAATCGGCAGGCAAATTATCGATTGGCAGCACAGTCTGGAACGGAAATGGGCCACGCTACACTTTGGCGAGGTGAAGGTTGAAACTCGTGGCGAACAGCACGTCTTTGACGTTCAAGTTTATCTTGGCGACCTCGACCCCAAGGCGGTGCGGGTAGAGCTTTACGCCGACGGCGTCATGGGCAGTGCTCCTGTGCGGCAGGAGATGACGCGCGTTCGCCAACTGGCCGGCGCGTCGGGCAGCTACGTTTACAACGCGGCCGTGTCTGCGGCCCGCCCATCAGCGGACTATACGGCGCGAGTGATACCGCACTGCGCCGGCGTTGCGATCCCACTGGAAGACGCACGAATCCTGTGGCAGCGATGATCCGATCGACGGAGGAAAAGAGTGAAATGTTGCATGTGCAAAAGAAAGGTTCGAAGGAATTCGGTACCGTTGGATAAATATGCATTGCAAGCTGCACAACTGTGTAGAGTGCCTTTGTTATCCATGATGCTTCCTCGGCATACTCTACACTGCCGTAAAACCCGAGCACCAAGCTGGAGACACGAGACTTCCCAGTTATACGATTCAATGAAACCACAGATCCATAGTCACATTATTCGCTCCGTTTAGCCAACCCTCTGGCGCGGCGACATGTAGAAAACATTTACGACGAACGATCTTTTGTTCAGAGTCTTCCTGCGAGATTCGAACTCCACGCCATCACTGGGTCGCCGTTGTCGGCTGCTGGATCGCCGCAAAAACGAGCGGCTTTTCATGGCCGTTGTGTGCCGTTTTGCACAGTACATGGCGACGCTGATTGAGACAATTCTGATGCAGAGCATCGGAGCCGCTTCTGTTTAACAAGAACATTCAATGAGCCAGTTTGATCTGGCTTGATTGACAGAGGCTCTTAACCATTTCCAGATATTTCTGAAGAAGGAGTTGTCGTATGACATTTTTGACACGTCGTGATTTTCCGACATGGCAAGACCGCATGAACCGTATTTTCCGTGAGTCGTTCAGCCCCGAACGTCCGGACGAGGCGTTGACGACCAGCAATTTCGCACCGCCGGTGGATGTCTACGAAGACGAACACCACATTAGCCTGAAGATCGAAGTTCCGGGCATTGACGAAAGGGACATCAATGTCAGTATCGAGAACAATACCCTCACCGTCCGCGGCGAGCGCAGGTTCGAGAAGGACGAGAAGGAGGAGAACTTTCATCGCGTCGAGCGGATGTACGGAAGCTTCACCCGTTCGTTCACGCTGCCCAACACGGTGGATCCCGAGCAAGTAAGCGCCCACTATGAAAAGGGCGTGCTGAAGATAGGCCTGGCGAAGAAGGCGGAAGCCAAACCCAAGCTGATCAAGGTGAACGTCGAAAAGACGCTGGAAGCCAAAAGCCCCGGCAAGGTGGCGTGATCAGGGGAACGGTTGCGGACGTTCGCGGTGAATAACCCGATGAAGCATCGGGGCGGCGCGTTCACTTGCCGCATACCTCGGTGCATTCGCGAAGTATCAAGGATAGTGCTGACCTTTGTCCTCGCAGGAGGCGAGGGCGAACGCTGGATCCGCTTAGGGCGGATCAACCCAAATCAGCGGTGCCAATCGGCGGCGTGTTCCGCATCTTCGACTTCACGCTCTCGAACGTGCCGAACTCTGGGCGTTCCAGGTTCTTTGTTCAATCTCAGGAGTTATTACAGATGAGTCGATCTGCACTTGCCGAACAACATCCATGGACGCTTCCGTGGTGGAAAGCCGAAGGTGAGAATCGATGGGTTCTTATTTACCTCCTCGCAGTCCACGCGCTCGCGTTGGTTGGGATCGCATTGTTTCCGCTTCCGGGATGGCGATTGTTTTTGTCTGCTTTGATTGTGGCGAGCATGGGCGGGTTCGGAACGACGATCGGTTACCATCGCGCACTAGCTCATCGTGCAGTGAAGCTGCATCCAATCGTCGAACAGTTTCTCGTGTTCTGCGCAGTCTTCAACGGTTCGGGCGCGCCGAACACATGGATCGCGAATCATCGCAATCACCACGCGAACGCCGATACGATCGACGACGTGTCGAGCCCTCGTCATGGTGGTTTCTGGTGGGCACATCTCCTTTGGCTTTACCAATGGGAACCATCACCAATGAAGAAGTGGTGCCCGGACTTGATGCGCCCTCGATTCATGACGTGGGCGAAACTTCAAATTCCGCTGATCCTCATTTCAATCTTTTTTGGTTACTTTCTTTTCGGTTGGGCAGGTCTTTTCTGGATGGGCGCCATTCGGCTCGTCTACTGTCTTCACATGCAGGCCTTCGTGAATAGTCTTCTCCATCTGAAACCGTTGCTCGCGGAGGGTGTCGATTCCAGTCAGAACATATGGTGGCTTGGCCCACTTCAGCTCACGGCGTGGGGCGAGAACTGGCACGGTAATCATCACGCCTTGCCCGCATCCGCATGCTTCAGCCGCCGTTGGTGGCAAATCGATTTAGGTTGGTACGCCATTCGTGCGCTGCGCGCCCTGGGGCTCGCGACAAATGTGCGGGTCCACAAAAAATAAGCAGCGCCCGCACTAAGCAACTTTTGCTGCAGGCCAGAACCCACGCAGCTCAAATCCGCACGGGCCGATTCAATTTTCGGAGATCTGCTCAAACAATGCAATGTAGTCGCCTGCTTTTCGGGGTTTCCTGATGCAGATAATTGCAAATGGTGTGCGAGGCAAGGTGGTGGCGAGGATGGCCAACTGTTTTGCCTTGATCTGATGGAAGATCGCCAGTTCGTCAGGCTCGGTTATACCCGCAATGTCGGCCGTTAACAAAACGATCTGGCACCAGCCATCGACCAACAGATTCATTGCAAACTGTAGAGTCGTGCCACAGGAAAAAAGCAACCCTTTGCTCCTGATTGCCTGTATCAAGTCAGGACGAAGACGGGCGCCCACAAGCAGCGCCGGTTGCGATAGGTGCTCAATTCTCGTGCTCAAAACTGGTACAGCGAGCCGTTCGATGCTGCCTTCCGCAAGCGCCTCGCGGATAAGTGACTCTACCGGTACGGCCGTCAACAGCGCGACCGCTGATGTTCTGACGAACTGCCGAATTTCGGCTAGTCCTCCGTAATCACCGCTGTCGGACGTCGCGACGTCGATCAAAATACAGTCAAACTCATGCTGATGGATTAGTTCCAAGGCCTCGCTTGCAGTCTCAGTGGTTGTTATCCGATAGCCGCTCAAGAATAACGTCCGCAAAACGGCCTGATCCATTGATCGCAGTGCATCGATGATGAGAATCGACAGGGCTGCGTACCTCATTGGAAATCAGGTCGGACAGCCTGACGATACGCAGTAAGAAAAAGTTTGTCTGTCAGGTACTTCATAGACCATCGCTATCGCAGACGGCATGCACGATGAAACGCGTTGGCGCAGCACCGATGAAGTAAAACGGATAGCACGTGATTAGGTCAGCTCCGGACGCAGCCGCTGATTCACACTCAAGCAGGCAGTGTGCGCGGAAATCAAGACCCATAGCTGTGCACAATTGCACAGCCCTTCTCCGACCTTTCCGGCACAATCCTCACCTATGAAGATCGGAATGATTGCTTCGGAAAGATCCATGTCGCAACGAAATCGGGACCTGGCGCGCGCGGATCGAAAGACTAAGGCCAGGCTCCACCAAAGAGCGTGGAATCTGTGGCCAGGCAAGTACGCATGAACGCCACAGACGCGAAAACAGTTCATGAACGGCCGGCCGTGATTCAAACACTCCCGTGGGATCAGTTCGGCTAACCCCTCCTTTCGGCAAAAGCCGAGTCCATTCAATTGTGC
>MNKP01000191.1 GCA_001920875.1 Acidobacteria bacterium 13_1_20CM_2_55_15 | reverse complement strand
CACCCTACGAGCCGCTCCCAGATAGAAGAACGCTGGCCGGCAACCGTCACTGGATGACGCGAGCGCGATACCACAATTCCACCTTCCCCGCGGGACAACTCGCGGGTTTTTTTGCATGATGCGTGGCTTAGTCGAGCGGGAGGTCCTGCCCGATGAATCTCGCGGGATGCGGATCCCGTGAGTCGGTTTGAGCGGGAAGCCGAAGTTCTCGCCTCCTCAAATTACACGTAATCCTGACTAAACGGTTGGCGCGAATTGGGATCCTCGTTAAAGGTCCATTGACCGGCGGAGGTGCTTGCGACCTTCGTCGAATGGACGATTAGTCGATCCCAAAAACATCTACTGGCACCTACGAGCCACTGCTTGCCTCGTCACCACGTGTTAGAGTCAGCACATGAGCCTTGAAATCTACGTGGACAGCAAATACGCGGGGCTACGATTGCTAGAGAATCTTCCCCATGTTAGTAAAGCGAAACTGCTGGAGAGATATCAGGCGGCAAAACAGGCTCTTGCTAGCTGTGACTGCATCGATGAGTGCAAAGCTTGCGCTGCCAGGATGGAAGCGCTGGCGTGTGATGCCAGGCAAGCGAATGATACGGTGCTCGAAGACCTGGTCATGAGGATCCGCGCTAGAGCGGTACAGCGATGTAGTGAGCTTCTGAAAGAGATTCCATCCGAGCAACGCAAGCGAACCGATCAGAAACTTCATGCCCGTGGGGGCACCGAGTTGAGCCCTAGCGAACAGGCCCCGAAAGATGCCGGGCTGTTTGAGTGCGAGGCAAAGACCGCGGTCTGTACCTAAACTCGAAGGGCAAACGCTCGCCGGTCGAGTAGAGGAGGGCGCGTTGATGGTCAGGCTCAACACGATTTACTTGGCACGCGTATCCCCGAAGTACTTGTTATTTTCACAGATGAATTCCCCGATCTCTTCACCCGGAGCGAGCGTCCAGACCATGTGAAGCTGCCAGGGCTTCGTGAATGTACCTGGATCTTCGATGGAGACGTCGATATTCAGATGAGCGAGATCGGGCCGATGATAGCGCTCGACGACGTGCAACTGTTCGGTGTGGGGTAGAAAGGCTGGAAGCCAAGCCTTATCGTTGAAGCCGACGGTATCGATCACCAGAGTGTCTCCCTCCCACCTCCCGATCGAGTGTCCCCGCCATGTGGGATCGGGATCTTGCGGATGCCCGCCGCCATCTAAAAACACTTGGCGAAAGCCGCCCTCAAATAATTGCACCACGAGTGAAGGAGTCTGAACGATCTTGTATGGCAATGGCGCGCTTGGAAACACCTCTCCAGGTAGACAATACGCCGAGGGCAGTTCTCTCAGATTGTTCCCGATTCGTTGCTTTTGGAGGGTAGCTGCCCACGGCAGCACAGATGCCCCTTCCGGATTCGGGTCGGGGCTCCCATTCCAGATACCTGATAGATCGGGCTTGCCGTCCAGTGCGTGAGGCGCAGGTCCCGATAGCCCAGCATAGCGGTTTCGTAGGGTCAGAAATGTGTCATCTCCAACTGTTCCTAAGTTGATCGGCCACTCCAGCCGGATGTCGGCAGTTAGCGTTTGGCCCGCATCGAGACGAAGGTCTTTCTTGATATACGGTGCAAACGTAAATCCTGTCACAGGCACCGAGAGTTCATACATACCGGGAGGTAACTGCGAGAAAGTGAAAGCACCCGTTCGCGAACTGTCCGTCTTGTAAACCATCGCAGTTGCTACATGTTTCGCCTGAACTTGCACACCGACCACGATGCCTTTATCGGGATCGGTCACTGTTCCTGTAATTGTGCCTGGTTCGTTTTGCGCAAATGCGACGGACGCGAACAGAAACGTCGCGACGGCAAATCCGTTCCGTATCATAGAAGCCTCCATCGGTTTTAGCACAAATTAAGCCGCCAGCTTGTGTGAAGCATCCGGAAAAATCGCGCAATTATAAGGGCCATGTATCGGATGACGTCAAGGGTGTATACTGCCCCGGTTCCAGTGCCGTGAATCACCAACACAGGAGATTGATTATGGGCGAACAAAAAAGTTTGTACGCGCGCCTTGGCGGTTATGATGCGATCGCCGCGGTCGCAGATAATTTGCTTCCGCGTCTGATGTCGGATCCGAAGCTCGGACGTTTTTGGGCACATCGAGCCGAAGACAGTGTCCGCCGCGAGAAGCAACTCCTCATTGATTTCCTTTGTCAAAGCGCAGGTGGGCCGTTGTTCTACACCGGTCGCAACATGCACACTTCACATAAAGGGATGCGAATCGACGAGGAAGACTGGGCAGCCTTCTTGGTGCATCTGAACGGTACTCTGGATGCTTTCCGCGTTCCCGCCGCCGAAAGATCCGAAGTCCTCTCCTTCGTCGAGAGCACGAAAGCCGATATCGTCGAACAAGCCGTGGTGGCTAAGGCCTGAGTTATCGCAACTTCTTCCACGCACTAAGCCCTGGGAGAAGAATTATGAAACGACTCCTGCTCCTTATTGCCTTGCTCAGACCCTTCGCTGGCGTGGCCCAAACCGTTTCATTGGGTTTAAAGGCAGGTATTCCTGTAACAGAGGCCCTCGAGACTGCTGATTTCGATTCCGGTCCCGCTGATATCTTTAGGACACAGATCAACTACACGTCCCGAGCGAAAAGATATACAGTGGGTCCGGCAGTCGAAGTTTCTTTGCCGTTCGGACTGGCGCTCGAATTTGATGCTTTGTACAAGCGTCTCGACTACAACTTCAGTTCGAAAATGCGTGCTGCATCTTTCGGCACGTTTAACCAGCAGCAGCACAACATCGTGAGCCGATGGGACCTGCCGCTCTTGCTGAAATACAGGGTTCGAACCTTTGCCTACCGGACTCCATATATCAGTGCGGGTCTCAATACAAATTACATTGTCAATACGACGCAACTCTCTCGCACCTTTTTTACCCCCTCACCAGGTGCGCCGGTTACGCCTCCTGTTAAGCTGCGAAACCCGCCCGCCGAACTGAAATATAGGTCGGCTGAGGGCTTCGTGATTGCCGGCGGATTAGAATTTCGTATCCATGGCCTCCGCGCAGCGCCGGAATTGCGCTACACGCGGTGGGCACATGAGAATTTTCACGAACCGCTTCCTGCCGGAAAATTACGGTCCAATTTGAACCAGGCTGAAGTGCTGGTCACCCTGAGTTTGTGAAAATCAACTCAAGGGCTCGCTAAGCCTTTTTCCCGCTAAGCGCAACGTCTTTTCCGATGAGGGCGTATTCGTTGTTTCTAGAAGTTCTCGTTCAGCCTGGAGCCAATCTTCGACATCATGCCCACCTTCACGTCCCCGAGCCAGGTAGAGAGCATACGCGCGCTGCGCAATAGCATCTTCGGTTATTAAGGGGGATCTGTTTGCTTGTCTCTCGTCTGTCGACGGAATCCTTTGTAATTTTGCTTTTGCCATTCCTAAAAACCTCTCCTTTTCATGTTCGCCGTTGTCTCAGTGTCTTCGAGATCGGGTCGAATCAGGTCCTTCTGGTCAGGCCTGCCAACCGCCTCCGAGTGCTTTGTATAATTGAACGACGCTGAGAAGCTCATTGAGCCGGATTTGCGATAACGTCAGTTCCGCTTGAAACAGATCACGATCGGCATCGAGAGCATTCAGGAGCGTATCGACCCCGCCCTCGTAGCGCACGTATGCCAGCCGCGTCCGATCACGCAGCGCTGTGACCAGACTTTCCTGTTGAACACGGCTCTCTCTCAATTTCGCATGCGCGATCAGCGCGTTGGATACTTCCGTGAAGGCGGTTTCAATCGCCTTCTCGTATTGCGCGAGAGCCGCCTGCTGCTGCGCTTGAGCAAGACGAACGCCGGATTTGATGCGTCCGGCCGTGAAAATCGGCTGCGTGATCTGCGGCACGAAGCTCCATGCAGTATGCGGGCCGTTGAAGAGTTCCGCCAGTTGCGTGCTCTGACCACCAAGAGATCCGCTGAGACTGATTTGCGGAAAATAAGCGGCCTTCGCCACTCCGATATTGGCGTTCGTTGCGATCAGATTTTCTTCGGCAGCGCGGATGTCCGGCCGCCGTTCGAGCAGTGAGGAAGGTAGACCGGCTGGCACCTCCGGAAGTTCCTGCTCGGTCAGCCCGCGTCCGCGCACAATGCCGGCGGGATTTCTGGCGAGCAGCAACGTAATCTGGTTTTCTGTTTGTTCGATCCGCTGCTCGAGCGTCGGAATGGTTTCGGATGCGCTGTACACCAATTGCTCGCCCTGCCGAAGGTCGAGCAGCGTGGCGACGCCCCCGCCTTGCCGCGTTTGAATCAGCCGCAGAGATTCTCGCCGCGTGCCCAGCGTACGCTGCGAGATCTCCAACTCGTAATCGAGCTCTCGAAGCGAGAAATAGTTGGCGGCGACATCGGCGACCAGAGTTGTCATCACGGCTTTGCGATTCTCCTCGGCGGCCAGGAGATTCGCCCGTGCGGCCTCTGTGGCCCGGCGGAGCCGGCCCCAGATATCGACTTCAAACGAAAGCAGGCCCAGGAAAGCTTCGCCCCAATTACGGTTCTGTGAGGGCACAAACGTAGGCGGCAAAGCAAACGAACCATCGCGCGAAAGCCGAGTGAAGCGGACGTCACCGATGGCCGCCACGTTCGGATACTGGTTCGATTGAGTAACGCCGAGGACCGCGCGCTCGGCCTCAACATTGGCGACGGCAGTCCGCAGATCATAGTTCTGTACCAAAGCTGTGCGAATCAGATCCTGCAGCCTGTCGTCTTTGAAGACCTCGAACCACTTGAGGTCGGCAAGAGAATCTCCTTCGAGCGCCGCGACCGGCTCTGGACCGCGGAACGTGTCCGGGATCTGAACAACGGGCCGATGATAGGTCGGCCCCACTGCGCATGCCGTCAAGAACAGCGTGAGAACAATGACTGCATATTTCATTTCAATCTCCTTGTGCAACTGTAGGGGCGGTCCGCGAAGCTTGCGCTTCGCGAAGCGCCCCTCCAGAGAGTCTTTCAACAAGGTAGAAAATTGCGGGGATGAAGAAGATGCCGATCGCGCTGGCCGCAATCATTCCGCCGATCACCGTGGTTCCCATGATCTGGCGGCCGACGGCTCCGGCACCCGATGCGGTCCATAGCGGAACGCATCCGAGAATAAACGCGAACGATGTCATCAGAATCGGACGCAAGCGGAGCCGCGCTCCTTCGAGCGCCGCGTCCATGAGATCGACACCTGTTTCGTACTTATCCTTGGCGAACTCGACGATCAGGATGGCGTTCTTTGCTGCAAGACCGATCAGCATGACCAGTCCGATTTGCGAGTACACGTCGCCTTCGATCTGGATCATGTACGGCGGAACAAAGTATCCCAGCAGGAATCGGCGCAGCCAGAGAACGAAGAAAGCGCCGAACACAGCGACCGGTGTGCTCAGCAGAACACTGAAGGGAAGTGACCAGCTTTCGTAAAGGGCTGCGAGGATAAGAAACACGAACAGCAGTGAGAACCCGAAGATCACCCATGCGGGCACGCCCTGCTGCGCTTTCTTTTCCTGGAAAGACATACCCATGTAGTCGTAACCCATCTCGCGGGGCATGTTTTCGGCAAAGGTCTCTTCCAAGGCCTGCATCGCCTGGCTCGAGCTGTACCCGGGCGCTGCGCTACCGACGATCTGCGCGGATCGATACAGGTTATAGCGCATGGTGAATTCGGGACCTGAACGCGGCTCGTACCGGACCAGCGATGACATTGGAACCATGGAACCCTTGTTGTTCCGGACGTAGAAGTCGCCCAGGCTGTCGAGGCTGGTGCGATATTCGCCTTCAGCCTGGACGTAAACCTGCCACTGCCGTCCGAAACGGTTGAAGTAGTTCACGAACACTCCCCCCATGAACGTCTGGATAGTGCGATAAACCTCGTTCAGCGGCACGCCTTGTTTGAGCACTTTTTCACGATCGACATCGACGAATTGCTGCGGCACGGCCGGAAGGAATGTGCTCACCATGGCACCTATTTCCTTGCGCTTCTGTGCCGCCGCCATGAACTTGTCCAGGTTATCCGCCAGAAATCGGACGTCTCTTCCAGCACGATCTTCGAGCACGAAAGTGAATCCACCCGATGTTCCGACGCCGGGAATTGCCGGAGGCGGAAAACTGAGCGCGAATCCGTCAGGGAGTTTCGACAATTCCTGGTTTACGTGCTGAAGAATCTCCCGATACTGCTCGTCCCGGCTCTTGCGCTCGTTCCAGTCCTTGAGTGTCACGAAGAAGAATCCATTGTACGTCGTGCGGACGAAGCTGAGCAGGCTGAAGCCTTCTACCGTTGTGGTGTATTGCACGCCGGGTGTGTCGGCCAGGATCTTTTCCACCTTTCGAGCAGCGTCCTCTGTACGCTCGATCGACGCGGCGCTCGGAAGTTGAAGATGGAGGAAGAGGTAACCCTGATCTTCGTCGGGCAGGAAACTGGTTGGTACCTTGTTGGCAAAGAAGGCTGCGGCAGCGCCGAACGCCAACAGCACCACCAGCGCGACAGCGCTTTTTCGAAGCAACGTTCCCGACCAGCGAACATATTGGTTTGTGGCCCGCCCAAAGACACGATTGAACCAATTGAAAAATTTCTGCAGCGGCCCACGGCGCTCGCTCTTCGGACGCAACAGGAGCGCCGCCAACGCCGGGCTGAGCGTGAGGGCGTTAAACGCGGAAAGAATCACTGAAATCGCGATTGTGACTGCGAACTGCTGGTACAGGCGTCCGGTGATGCCGGGGATGAACGCGGTCGGAATGAATACCGCAGACAACACCAAAGCGATTCCAACGACGGGGCCTGAGATTTCATCCATCGCTTTGATAGCGGCTGCTCTGGGCGCCAGACCTTCTTCGATGTGGCGTTCGACAGCTTCAACAACGACGATGGCGTCATCGACTACAAGTCCGATGGCCAGGACGAGACCGAATAAGGACAAGGTGTTGATCGAAAAACCGAATGCAGGGAAGAGAACGAACGTTCCGATCAGCGAGACGGGCACTGCGAGCAGCGGAATCAGCGTCGCACGCCAACCCTGAAGGAACAGATAGACGACGAGGGTCACCAACACGATCGCAATCAGCAGTGTGACCACGATGTCCTTCATGCCTTCCGTGACCGCTCGCGTCGTGTCCAGCGAAATAACGTAATCCATGTCCTGCGGAAAGCGGTTTTTCACTTCCGCCAACAATCTTTTCACGCCGTCCGCTGCCTGCACCGCATTACTGCCGGGAAGCTGGTAGACCGCCACGATCGCGCTCGGTTTTCCGTTCAGCCGTCCGATCACACTGTAGTCTTGCGAGCCCAGTTCGGTGCGCGCGACATCCTTCACGCGGACGATGCCGCCATCCGGCATTTCCCGCAGCGTGATGTTGCCGAACTCTTCGGGCGTGGTGAGCCGGCCTTGCGCGCGCACCGAATAGGTGTACTCCTGCCCTTTCGGAACCGGCGCGCCGCCGACTTTACCGGCAGGATTGACCGCATTCTGCGACTGGATCGCCGAGAGGATTTCCGGGACCGTGATGCCGAGCTTTGCAAGTTGATCGGGCTTTACCCACAGGCGCATTGCATACTGGCCCGCGCCGAAAACCTGCACGTTGCCGATTCCCGGGACGCGGGTGAGCTGATCATTCAGATTAATGTACGCGTAGTTGGCGAGGAACTGCGCGTCGTAGGTGCCGTGCGGAGAATACAGACCGATAACCATGAGCGGTGCGGTGACTGATTTTTGGACCGTTACTCCATAATTCGTGACGTCGGTTGGCAGTTGCGACGCCGCCTGTGTCTCGCGCATCTGTGTCAGGATCAGATCGGTATTCGGATCCGTTTTGACGTCGAAGTCCACGATCATGGTCATCTGTCCATTCGCGGCATTCAGCGAGTACATATAATTCAGATTGTCCACGCCGCTCATCTGCTGCTCGATGGGCGTCGCGACCGACTGCTCGACCGTTTCTGAGTCGGCACCGACGTAGTTGGCCTGAATCAACACCTCCGGTGGAGCGATGCTCGGGAGCTGCGAGACAGGAAGACTTGCGACGGTGACGGCGCCGACGATAACCATCAGAATCGAGATCACCATCGCCACGATTGGGCGGCTAATGAAGAATTTCGACATGGGCTACCTCTCTTCCGGTTGCACCTGGACACCGGGCCGGACTTTCATCACGCCGTCGGTAATGACGCGTTGACCGGGCTCCAGACCGTCGTTGATCATCCAAAGCGGGCCGATGCGGTCGCCGACCTTCACGTTCTTGATTGCAACTCTGTTGTCGTCGTCAACGACCGCCACCTGATAGTTACCCTGCAATTCCGTCACGGCGCGCTGCGGCACAAGCAAAGCGTTGTGCTCGAGACCAACGACTGCCCGGACTTTGGCGTACTGGCCCGGCCGCAGCACGTTTCCGGGATTCGGAAACTGACCGATGAGTTGAATGGCGCCGGTGTTCTGGTCCACCTGACGGTCGGCAAACAGGAATTTCCCCTTATGCGCATACGTTGTTCCATCCGCCAGGATGAGCTCGAGTTGCAGTCGCTCGAGCTCGCTCGGGCGTCGCATGAACCTGAGGTATTCCTGCTCGCTGAGGGTAAACTCGGCCTTGATCGGGTCAACCGTTGAGACCGTGGTGATCGGCGCTCCGGCCGGGCTGACCAGGTTCCCGATCTGCACCTGCGCCTTACCTGCGATTCCCGCGATCGGAGAAGTGAGATGCGTGAATCCCAGATTGACGCGGGCCGCCTCGACCGCCGCTTTCGCGGCTTCCACGGCGGCATCGGCCGCCTGGATCTGCGCCTTTGCGGTTTCGATCTGCGCTTTTGCTCCATCTACCTGTGCTTGCGAGGCGAGATTGTTTTGCATCGCGTTGTCGAGATCCTGCTGCGTAATGGCCTGCTGCTTCGCCAATGGGATATAGCGATCCACATCGAGCTGCGTACGACGCTGGTTGGCTTGCGCCTGCAGGAGCTGCGCCTGAGCCTGAACGAGTTGCGCTTTCGCTTGCCCGAGCTGTCCGTTGGCCTGTGAAAGCTGTCCCTGAGCCTGATCCACCGCCGCCTGGAATGGGCGCGGATCGATTTCGAACAGCGACTGGCCTTTGTTCACGAACGAACCCTCGGTGTAGTTTTGCGTCAGCAGATATCCGGTCACTTGCGCTTTAATGGCTGCGTTGACCGTGCCATCCAGAGTCCCGATCCATTCGCGCTGAATGGGAACATCCTTCTGCTGCACTCGGGCAACTTCGACTGCCGGCGCCGGCATCTGCACGCTGTCTGCAGCGCTCGTGCCGGAGCAACCGGATACCACAAGAATGATCGCGATAAGAATTCCCGCATCAATAGTCATTTGTGTCCTCCTTCGGACTGGCCGCCGGCCGCCTTGGGAACGACCGGCGGGTTGGGGAGTGGGAGAGTCAATAGCGGAAGTAGAATCCGACGGAGGGTTGTGCGAGGTGAGTTACTTTGTCGAGGTTCAGCGCGTTCAGTGTGAAATCCGGAGCCTTAAAGACCAGACCGCGGTATTCGGCGCGAACACCGAAGTTGCGCGCGACGTCGAAGTTGAAGCCGCCGCCGTAGACGAATGTTCCCTTCGTCTGCCGATCGATTCCATTCGCCAGAAAGTTATCGACTGGATCGAAGATCAGCGCGCCGCCGCCCGCCAGAGCATAGGGTCTAACGTGCGCGACTCGTACTGGAATGTGAAACACGAACGATCCCGTGACTTCGTGCATATCCGCCCGTATTCCCGATTGGCCGAACGATCCGAAATAGTTTTGCGTGTTGCGGGTGTATCCGTAGTTGCCTTCGGCTCCAGCCCATTGGTTGAACCGATACGAATACCCAACGAGCAGGCCACCCGACTGTGTGGCGCCGTGCGTCGCTGAATCTGTGGTGGAATCCTTGGTGATTAGCGCAGTTCCTTGAATGTTAATCTGCGATGGCTGCTCCACCTGTGCCATTGCCGTAGTTGCAAAAAGAACC
>MNKP01000187.1 GCA_001920875.1 Acidobacteria bacterium 13_1_20CM_2_55_15 | reverse complement strand
GCCTAACGGCAGTTAAAGAGTGGCGAACCCGACAGAGCAACGACGGTCTGCCGTCGAGTTTCGACGATTTTCTTCAGGAGCATAGTCTCTGCGTCGAATGTAGGGCAACCGGTATCACATTTCAGGACAGATCGGCACGACTCTGCACTGTTTGCGGTGGCTCAGGAAGGACGGAACGTTCCGAACCATGAAGCGCAAACTGACACAGCTGCCTAACAACAAGGGCATGGAGCCGACGGCGCAGCAGACGCGCCGCGGCTCACGCCCAGGTCGTTAGACCGCCACCCGAATCTTGCGCGCCACAGTAAACTCAATTGCATGCCGATCATTTCGGCTTTCTTCGGGATTGTGATTCGGATGTTCTACCGGGAGCACGAGCCGCCGCACTTCCATGCAGAGTATCAGGGCCAGCAAGCGAAGTTCAGTTTCGACGGCAGGATGATTGCCGGTAGCATTAATTCCAAGACGGCGCGTCAGCTCATTAAGCTGTGGGCATCCGCTCACCGTGACGAGCTTGAAACGAATTGGAGGAAAATGAAGAAGGGGCTGTCGCTCGATAGGATCGCGCCACTAGACTGAGGGTTGACATGAGTTTCTTACCATCAGTAATCCATGCTGAGTACCGCGACGAGTTTCGGATTCGTTTAACGTTTAATGACGGCACCGTGGAAACAGTTGATTTTAGCGAGTGGTTAGAAGGCCCAGTTTTCGAGCCGCTTCAAGACGTCGCGTATTTCAGACGATTCTTTCTTGAAGGCGGCACCATTTGTTGGCCGAACGGTGCAGATATCGCGCCGGAAACTTTGTATGAGGCGGCTATTCGCCAAAAGCGGTCTAAGAAAAAGTTGCAACCGGCAAGCCGCGCGCGACGTTGACTCGAATCCGCTCGCGCGGCTTGCAGACGAACGTTAAACCGTTAGGCAGTCAAACTAGAGGATTCCTGTTGAAAGGCGCGCGGGTTGGGCGGCGCAGGTGAGTGACGGCGTTCTACGGGCTTGGAGAGCTCAATGTATCGCAATTGGCGCGACAGTCGAGCCGGTTGCGCCCTGGATCTTCAGCGGCTCGAGGATCAGGGCGAATTCGTAGAGTCGCCTCGCGGCAATTTCATCCAGCTTCATGTTTTCCAGCAGATGAATGCCGTTCACAACCAGCATGATCTGGTGAACCGGACCGGCGAGCTGCGGATCAGGATTCGGCGAAACCTCAATCGCTGAGTTGTCGGATCCGACCAGCATAGGATCCTGGCGAGCCAGCCATTCGGCGGCAGCGACTCCGATACCCGGAGCGCTTGCTCGGAAACGCGCATTGTCTTTTCCCAAAGTTTGCCCCAGCCGGTGTGGATGATCACCGCATCGCCGGGCTGAAGCGTGAGCTTCTCGGCAGCCAACGCCTGCTGGAGATCCTGAACCGTGATCTCGTACTTATCGGAGAGCATATCTACACCTTTGAGCGCCGCTACATCGATCATCACGCCTCGAGTCATTAACGCGCCGACATTCTCGAGAATGGACATCCCGCCTCCTAGGGCTTCGGGGATTTGTATTCGATGCGGCCTCCGCGCGCGCGGAACGCGTCCAGAAGAGATGCTACCGGCTTCAGTTCGTCCGAGCTCAACCAAACGGAGTCCGTCAGGCGTACGGAGGTTATTCCGGACAGACGCTGTTCGATCTCCTGGAGAAACTGCGGGGTGGTTCCCTCGAGCGTCGAATCAAGATACCGCATGTAGAGCTGCTGACACGACAGCTCAGCGGTGTTCTTGCGGGGGTTTGTGAAGAACAGAAACTCACGACGGTTCATGGATTAAAATTCCCTCTTCCTTTGGGAGAGGGCAGGGTGAGGGCTCAAGATTTGACGAAGCCTGTGACCCTCACCCGGCGCGTCAGCCTTTATCGAGGCTTCGCCCGCCGTCGCGCTAACCCCTCGCCGCGAGTTCCAGCAGCGTCCGGCGAACGACGCCCTTTGTAAGCGGCACCTTGTACGCATTCTTCGCGAGCGGTTTTGCGCCTTCAAGAGCGGCCTCTGCGGCCTTGGCTGCCAGCGCCTCGGTGATGCGCTCTCCCGCCAGCATTTGTTCGACTTTCGGCAAGCGCCAGGGGATCGGGGCGACACCGCCGAGCACTATGCGCGCGCTGCGGCAAACCTGTTTGTCCATTTCGAGAACGATTGCCGCGCTGACGACGGCGTGCGTCCACGCTTCGCGATCCATGATCTTGTGGTACGTACTGCGCGTTCCGGCGCGAAGCCCGGGCAGCTGGACTTCAGCTAAGGCTTCATCAGCCGCCAGAACATTCTCTCGAGCGGGATTCCGCTGCGGCAGAGCGAAGAATTCGGCAGCGGGCAATACCCTCTCGCCCGCGGGTCCCACGATTCGGAACTTCGCGTCGAGCGCGAGAAGCGCAACCGCTGTATCGGAAGGATGCACAATGTAGCTTGGTCCACCGCCGAAGATCGCATGGAACTGATTCTCGCCGCCGAAGGAGAAGCAGGTATTTCCGCCGTTCTTGTAACAAGGAAAGCCGTTTCGAAAATACCAGCACCACGGACGCTGGCAGACGTTGCCTGCCAGCGTTCCGACATTTCTTATCTGCGGTGTCGCGACAGTTTCTGCCGCTTCCGCCAATACGGTGAATTGCCGGCGAATCACATCATTCCGGCTCAGTGTGTCGAGCGTGATCAACCCGCCAATATTCACGCCGCCGTTCGCCGGCCTGACCTGATCGAGACCTTTGATCGTTTTCAGGTTCACGAGAACATCGGGGTTGACGATACGCTCTTTGACGAGCGCGAGCAGGTCGCTACCACCGCCGACGAGAGATGCGGCGCGTCCTTCCTGTCGCGTTTGCTGGACGAGAGCCGCGGCGTGCTGGAAATCACGAGCGTTGGAATTGGCAAAAGTTTTCATGCGAGTGCTCCCAGGATTTTGTCGCGCGTGATCGGCAGGTCTTTCATGCGGCGGCCGATCGCGTTGAAAATCGCATTGGCAACAGCGGCAACAGCAGGAACTTTGCTGGATTCGCCGATGCTCTTGGCGCCATAGGGTCCGAACCCATCGTCGCTTTCGATGAATATGACTTCGATGTCCGGTGCATCGCGATGCGTCATGATCCGGTCACCGTAGAATCCGGCTGTCAGCGGCTGGCCGTTTCGGCGGTCGTAGATCAGGTCTTCATGCAGCGCCATTCCAATACCCATCAGGACGCCGCCTTTAATCTGGCTTCTCGCCGTCAGGGGATTGATGATGCGCCCGCTGTCGTGAACTGCAACATACTTCGTGACGCGCACGTGGCCAAGATCGGTATCGACCGCGACTTCAACGAAATGCGCCCCATATGCGGCGCGAACCTTCCCTTCCAGATTTGGATTCGGAGAAGCCGACCCGACGAGAACGTTTTCGCCTGCGGGCAAACCTTTTTCAGCGATCTGGCGCTTCAACGCCTCCGCAGCTTGAATGACGGCATATCCAGTCTGGATAGTCGTGCGGCTGCCGGATTCACCAACGGAGTACGGGCAGCGGTCGGTATCGCCCCAAACGACTTCCACATTGGCGAGCGGCACTCCCAGCGCTTCGGCAGCAATGAGCGCCATGGTTGTTTTCGCGCCGGCTCCGATGTCGGTCACTCCGACGAACACGGTGTACTTTCCTTTGGCGTCGAGGCGGATGACCGCATTGCTGCGCCCGAGGGCCGAACGAAATGCCATGAACGCGATGCCGGCGCCGTGTTTCACGGGACCGGGATCGGAGCCGGGCTGCGGCCGCCATCGGTTTTTCCATTCGAACGTCTCGGCGCCGCGCCGGATGCAATCCTCGAGACTGTAGTTCGTGTAAGGGAGTTCATCGCGGTACTTGCGCGTCATGTTCTTCAAAATGAACTCGACCGGATCCATCTTCATCTTATACGCGACATCGTCCATCATCGATTCGATGCCGTAGAAGCCCTGCGGGTATTCGGGACCGCGGAAATTCCCCGACACGGTCTTGTTCGTGTAAACGGGATAAATCACGCTCTCGATGTTCGGACATTGATAAATATCAATGCCTCCGATAGAGCCGGTATTTTTGCGGTATCCGCCCATGCCGCTGTAGCCGCGAAGCTGAATCGCCTTGAGCAGACCGTCACGCGTCACGCCAACCTTGTAATACTGAACGGTGGGCCATCGGCCGTGGACGCCAATGAAGTCATCCTTCCTTGTGAATTCCAGTTTCACTGGTGCGCCCGCCTCCTTGGCGAGCATTGCCGTGATGAGGTCCGCGTCCTGGTTCTGGTTCTTGTTGCCGAATCCACCGCCCATGTACTGGCAAACGATCTGGACTTTCTCCGGCGGTATTCCCAAATCGCGCGCCGTGTCGCTGCGGCAGTTGGAGATCCCCTGCGTCGGTGTGTAGAGTGTGAGCTTATCTCCCGCCCAATGGGCAATGCATGAACGAGGTTCCATTTGCGCGTTGTGAACGAAAGCCGTCGAATAGCGTTCCTCGAAGATCTGATCGGAAGCCTGAAAGCCCTCCGTGACGTCGCCACGGCGGGCGGTCATCGGCTGCGCCTGATTCTGAGTATTGAGGGAAAGATTGCCCTCGGGCCAGATCTTGACCGCGTCCTGCTTCAGCGCTTCTTCCGGTTCGAGAACGAAGCCGAGGACTTCGTAATCCACCTGAATCAGTCGAACCGCTTCTTCGGCGACATGACGATTGACTGCAGCGACAGCCGCTACCGGCTCGCCGACGAACCGCACGGGATTGTTGAACACATAGCGGCGCTGCCTGGTGATCTTCTTAATATCATCGTTGTATTGCAGCCCGCCGGAAATTCCGCCGGCTCCCCAGACGACCTGACAATTCTCGTGAGTGAGGATGGTCTTCACTCCGGGAACAGCAAGCGCCTTGGACACATCGATCCGGCGGATTCGCGCGTGCGGATGCGGGCTGCGGAGGATTCGCGCGTAGAGCATCCCCGGAAACTGAATGTCGTTCGTGTAGGTTGCCTTGCCGGTGACACGTTCGAGAGCATCGATACGAGGCGTGGCGTGCCCGACGGTCTTCAGTGGTGTGACGGAGGTACTGTTCTGCTGTCTCATCGCGAACCTCCTTTGGCTGCAGCCAACACCGCTTCGACGTAGTGGTTGTAACCGGCGCAGCGGCAGAGATTTCCTGTCATGCCGGCGCGTACCTCGTCCGCGCTCGGCTGCGGATTGCGCGTCAAGAGTCCTTTCGCGCTCATGAGCTGACCTGACGTGCAGAAGCCGCATTGCGGAGCATCGTGATCGATAAAGGCCTGCTGCAGCGGATCGAGGCCCCCATTCTGCGCAAGACCTTCCACTGTTTCGACGGAGCGGCCATCCGCCCACACGGCTAGATTGCTGCACGAGTAGACAGGCTTGCCGTCGAGCAACACCGTGCAGGCTCCACATTCGCCGCGGTCGCAGCCGATCTTGGTCCCGGTCAAGCCGAGGTGATCGCGGAGAAGCTCGACCAGCGTCCAGCGGTCTTCGACCTCGATGCGCCGCTCGGTCCCATTTACGGTAACCCGTATCATCGACCGAGGAACCGCATCCGTGGCAACACCAGCTGCCGGCGTTTGTGCCTCGATTTTCGGCGCTGCCGTCGCAACCGCGAGCGCCGCCCCAGTTCCCTTCAGAAATTTCCGCCGGGAAATCTTTTTCTTCGGTTTGGATTTGCTCATGGAGGAATACTGTAGTGCGGTCGGGGCAAGGCTGACAAGGATTTTGGATTTGTCCGATTTCAAAATTTCTACATCCCGGGCCTATCTCACGATCACCGCTCGCGCGCGGTCGATCTGGGCAGCGGTTCGTTCGAGCGTATTCGCAACAACGACAATCTGTTCGCTCGCCTCGTTCCAATTGTGCTGCTCGATGGCTTCACGAATTCCAGGTAACGTCTTCACGCCGTAACCGGTGTAAAAGCCGGGAGCGTAGATCTGATGCGTGAACCATGGACGACGAGGCAGGCCCCGGTCGGTGATCATGGCCAGCTCGACCAGGCGCAGCGCATCGTCGAGCGCCTGCTGGACATCGGGCAATTGCAGGCGGGCGGCGGCCGCGGCATCCCTTATCGCGTTGTCGTAATTGCGGCAGCTCTCCTCCAGTCGCGACAACGCATTCTGGAGCGGTGCGAAGTTGATGAACGGCGCCGGCGTTTCCGGCTTCGGAACCACCAGTTTCCGCACCGGGTCATCCACGATCTCGAACGTCTTCTCGTTGATCTGTCGATTACGTTCGGCGATCGCGTCGCGTTCGTCGGTGGCAAGCTTCATCACTTCCTTGACGTACTGGGAAACGGTATCGGAAAGATTCCCCAAGCTCAACGGCAAGTAGTCCGCGTCCGCGAATCGCAGGATGGCGCGGCCTCCGGTCTTGCTGAGGGTGATGGCGTAATCGAATGCGGGATCGGCGAAACGAAGGTAATGATCGAACGAATCGTAGATCGAGTGATAGACGCCGCTGGTTTCGCCCTCGCCGCCGTAGCCGATGTTCAGCGTGGCGATTCCGAGGTGTTGCAGGAATGGCGTGTAATCGGAACCGGAGCCCAGAGGGTCTATCCGAACATCGGCCCGTTCGCGCGCCTCCCGGCGCTGGTCGGCATTGCCGTTCAGAATGCGCCGAGCGCGCCATCGTTCGGCGACCGGAACTTCTTTCTCGGGATCGATCACATCGCGCGCGACGTCGTTCACGAAGCGTTCGAGCGTGTGTGAGCCTCCAACACTCAGGTAACCACGCGAGTTTCCGTCCGAGTTCACGTAGACGACGGCTTTTTGCTGCAGTTCCTGGGCGTGAGCCTCCGCCCATTCGGTGGAGCCCAACAGGCCGGGTTCTTCGCCATCCCAGGCGCAGTAGATAATCGTCCGTTTCGGACGCCAGCCGGATTTCGTCAGCTCACTCGCCGCCCGCGCCTCTTCGAGCAGGGCCACGAGGCCGCTGATGGGATCTTCGGCGCCGTTCACCCATGCATCGTGATGATTTCCCCGAATCACCCATTCGTCCGGACGCTCGCTGCCCCGAAGGCGCGCAATGACGTCATACGCAGGCACGAGCTTGAAATCGAATTCGAGCTTTAGATGGACGGTGGTCTTGCCCGGGCCGATGTGATACGTGATCGGCAACGCGCCGCGCCATGCAGCGGGCGCCACAGGCCCTTCGAGAGATCGCAACAGAGGAAGGGCATCCGAATAAGAGATGGGCAAGACCGGAATCTTGGTGAGCGTTTGCGCGTCTTTCATGTCGAGGCGTTTTGCATTGGCGGTTGCGCCGACGCCCGGCGTGAGCGGATCGCCGGGATAGAGCGGCATGTCGGCGACCGATCCTCGTTGTGCGCCGTTCTCATTTCGCCACGCGCCTTTCGGATAGACATCACCCGCAAAGTAACCGTCATCGCGCGGATCGGAATAGATGATGCAGCCGATCGCGCCATGTTCGGCGGCAACTTTGGGTTTGATACCGCGCCACGAGCCGCCGTAGCGGGCAATTACGATCTTGCCTTTCACATCAATGCCCCGGCGCTCGAGCGCTTCGTAATCTTGAGGAACACCGTAGTTCACGTAGACCAATTGTCCCGTGACATCACCATTAATCGAATACGCGTTGTAGGTGGACAGTTGCTCGGATTTCTGTCCCGAAGTGGCGTCCTCTTTGAGCACAGGCTCTTCCAGTTTTGCGGTGAACCTTTCCGGCGCGGTCATTTCGAGAATGCGGGTTTTGGGGGTAGGGAACAGAACGTCGAAACGTTCGATCTCCGTGTCGTAGCCCCAGGATCGGAAAAGGCCGGCAATGAAATCCGCATTCTCCTTACCGTAGGGAGATCCCACATGGTGCGGCCGGGCCGATAGCCGCTTCATCCAATCGCGTGCTTCGTCTTTCTTTAAGAACGAATCGAACTGCTTTTCCAGCGCACGCTGACGATCGGCGCCCTCCTTCAAGAAGCCTTGAAGCGGTCGCGGCTGGCTGGCCGGGACGCTCTGCGCGACGGCACCCAAAGCGAGAAATAGAGCTAAGGTGAAAGTCATCATGCTCTGGGATTG
>MNKP01000085.1 GCA_001920875.1 Acidobacteria bacterium 13_1_20CM_2_55_15 | reverse complement strand
AGCCGCGTACAAAGAGTTTGAATCGATTCAAAAACCTTTCGAGATGGCAAAAGCGGTTGGCGTTATGGCCATCGCACATAGCCAGCTTCGTGAATACAAGGAGGCCGGGCGGCTGTTTGAGAAGGCCAGAAGCATGTTCCAAGAACAGGGGAACGCGGTGCGTGCGGCGTCGATGGATTTACATCGCGGGGTGATGTGGCTCGAAATGGGCCGGTACACGGACACGCGGGCGGTTGCCGAGGAAGCCTACAACGCTTTCATGAAAGAGAGCATTAAGCCGAAGGCCGCTTACGCGCGAATCGTTTCGGCGCGGGCGAGCTTGAGGCTAGGGGAGTTGGAATGCGCTTCGAGCAATGCCGCCGATGCGAGCAGGCTGCATGGCGAATCACCGTTGCCCTGGGTCGGACACCAATTGCACGCCGTGCTCGGAGAGATCCATCAGGCTCAAAATAATCTGTCCGCGGCGCGGGCGGAGTTTTGGCAGGCGATCCAGGAACTCGAGGAAGTGCGATCGAACATCGCAGCCGACGAACTGCGTTTGAACTATCTGAAGGACAAAGTGCCGGTCTACGAGATGTTGATGACGACCGATCTGCGATTGGGCGATCCCGCAATGCTCGAGGAAGCATTCGAAACGGCGGAACGAGCCAAGTCACGCACTCTCGTTGATCTTCTCGCCGGAAGCGTCGAGGCATTGAAGCAGGCAAATTCGTCCTCACTCGAAGACGTAATGGCAGGGCTTGCTCCAGACGCCGGGCTCATCGAATACGTGATGAGCGGCGACGACGTGAGCGCGTTTTGCGTATCCCGAGCGCGGTTTGCCGTCGTTCAGAATATTTGTTCGAGAGCCGAACTCAGGAAGCGGTTCGGTTTCCTGCAATATCATTTAACGACATTTGCTTCCAACCGTGCGGCCGCACAAGCCCGCGCGTCGGTAGCTTTAGCCAACATTCAGGATCACTTACAAAAGCTCTACGAAATGCTGATTCGGCCAGTCGAAGCATTTCTGGCAGATGCGGCCGTGCTCGTCTTCGTGCCATTCGATTTTTTGCACTATGTTCCGTTCCACGCGCTCTTCGACGGAACCGCTTATCTAGCGGACCGCTTTATCATCAGCTACGCTCCGACGGCGACAATCCACCGGCTATTCACCGGGCGGGAACGGCGGTGCAATGACGGAGCTGCTTTGTTAATCGGAGTTCCGGACGAGGCGGCGCCACTCATCGCGGAAGAAATCGAGAGCATCCAATCCGTGCTACCCGAGGCGAGAAGTTTCGTCGGTCCTGGGGCAACAAAGGAGTGTCTGAACCGCGAAATCCAAACTGCAGGCATCATCCACATCGCGAGCCACGCGACGTTTCGTCCGGATAATCCCATGTTCAGTTCGCTCCAACTTCACGATGCCGCCATCAATTTTTTCGATATCTATAACCTTCGGACATCGGCGAGTCTGGTGACTTTGAGCGGATGCGGTACCGGTTTAAGTAACGTCGTGGCCGGTGACGAACTGCTGGGTTTGATTCGCGGTTTTCTCTACGCAGGAGCAACTTCGGTTGTTCTTAGCCTGTGGGACGTCAATGACCGGACGACTGCGGATCTGATGAAATCGTTCTATCGCTCTTTGGCCGCCGGCGCAACCAAGGGTCAAAGCCTGCGATCTGCCATGTTGTCCGTTCGCGATGAGCATCCCCACCCGTATTACTGGGCACCGTTCCTGCTGATGGGCAATCCCAATTGAATTGCGCCGGCGTTTCGCCGATTGCGGGAAATCATACTTCCTGATCTCACTTTCCATTGGTAAAATCCAGACGTTCCCACTGAGCCATTCCGGAGGAGTGTATGACCATCGCGCGTATCGTTCTTGTCGCGATAACGGCTTATGCCGGCACATCGGCCACCTATGCTCAATGGCCGCAAGTCAAAACGCCGGGGATCCCGCGTTTGCCCAACGGAAAGCCCGACCTCTCGGCGCCTGCGCCGCGCGCGGCTGACGGTCATCCCGATCTTTCGGGTGTCTGGGACGTGGGCAACATGATCTACTTCCACGATCTGGCCAACGGCCTCAAACCCGGTGATGTGCAATTGACGCCGTGGGCGGCTGCGGTTCAGAAACAGCGCCGGGACCGTAATCATGTCGATGATCCCTACGGCTATTGCTTACCGCTGGGTGTGCCGCGTATCGACACGCGCAGCCCCTTCAAGATCCTTCAGACGCCGATGCTCACAGCATTTCTGCATGAATCGTTCGTAGGAATGATGTTCCGTCAGGTCTTTACCGACGGCCGCCCGCTGCCGAAAGCAAGCGCAGTGGACCCGACTTGGCTGGGTTATTCGGTCGGCAGATGGGAAGGCGACACGTTCGTGGTCGAAAGCACAGGATTCCGCGATCGCGGCTGGCTCAGCGCCAACATGGCCTATCCAAACAGCGACGCACTTCACGTTATCGAGCGATTCAAGCGGACCAGTGTGGGTCACATGGACCTTGTTATTACAATCGACGACCCCAAGGCTTTTGTAAAACCGTGGACGAATACAATCCCGCTGACGCTCGTTCCGGATGGAGAACTCATCGAAGCCTTTTGCGATAATCAAATGTTCCGGCTCCAGCACTGGAATATCCCCCCGATGCCGCCGGAACCCCCGAGTCCCCAGCTTCCAACCGAGAAGCACTGAGAAGTTCGCGTAAAAACTTCCGCCCTAAAAAAAGAACCCGGCTCCTTCCGCCAAGGAAGCCGGGTTGTGAAATCGTTCGCCGACGAGGAGAGCCGGGGCGGAACTGCTTGCCCCGGCTCGCCCGATGATTATGGAGCCGGATTACCCAGAATAGCGGTTGCCTCTGGAGCCGCGCTGTAGTTCGGGGTCCCGGCCTGGTCTGCCAGTACCTTGCACTTGGTCCAGTCGGTATTGGAACCCGCCAGCGTAACCACCGCTGTATATTGTCCCGCCTGATTGGTCGCAGGATCGGTTGCCGTTACCGTGCAGAGGTTCGGGTCGCCACTGCTGAACGTCACCGGCCCGCCCGAAGTCGACGTTGCGGCCACAATGAAGGATTGGAAAGTGATGCTCTGCGCCGCTCCCGTGATCTGGAAAGTGCCGCTGTAAGAACCGTAATAGTTGTTGTCGTTAATTGCCCAACCCACGTTATAGCTGCCGACATCAGTCCGCGGCAATGAATCGCTGCCGGTGTAGGTCAGAGAGAGACCGGCTGGAGCGGTAGCTACACTCGGCTGGAGCGAACTACCCGTGTAGGTCTGTATCAGATTGCTCGGGATGACTAATGCCAGAGCCTTGTTCAGTGTCACGAGGAAAGCCGCGCTGGTTGCCGCCGTGTAGTTGCTATCCGCCGTGACCGAGGCCGTCAGTGAGCAGGTGCTGCTGGCGTTGGTCACACTCACCGTCGTTCCAGATACTGAGCAACCACTCGAACTGCCCGCGCTGAACGTAACGGTTCCCGTGTCGCCGCTGGTCAGGGTGTATGTTGCCGTCCCCGTGCTGCCGTAGGTCACGCTGCCCGGACCCGTCACCGTGATCGTGGGCGTGGCCTTGTTGATGATAAAGGTGCCTGAACTCGCCGGCCCCGAGCACGTGTATCCCGCCGTCAGGGAGACGGCATTTTCCGGATAGGAGCCGGGGCTGATTTGTGGAGCATTATTCGCTTTGCAGGAGACGCCTGCAACATTAGTGCTGCAGGTCGGCGACTGCTCCAGACCTGTGTAGATCACCGACATGTTGGCCAACGTGCAGGTCATCGCCGCGTTGCCGATGTTGAATGTCTGTGTGACGGGCGTTGCCACGCCGTAACTGCTGTTGCCGCTTTGCGAGGCCGTGATGCTGCACTGGCCGATCGAGACGAAGGACACCGTGGCGCTCGTCATAGAGCCGTTCAGTGTGCCCGTCCCAACGGTACAGATGTTTGTAGTGTTGCTGGTAAAGGTCACCAGTAAGCTCACGCTATCCGTGGCGCTGATGCCAACCGATCCGTTAGGGAAGGCTTGATCTCCAGGTCCATTAAAAGTGATCGTCTGGCCCACTGGCGTCACAACGAGTTGTGCGTAATTAGTGATTGCGTCCGCGGCGAAGGTGGCGCTTATATATGCCGGGTAGGTGCCTCCTGCTATTCCTGCGATACTTACGTTGTTTAGAGTCGCCACTCCCGAGTTGTTTGTACTAGCTGAACCGACGCTGCTGCCGTTCAAGTAGAAGGTGATCGTCTGCCCGGAAACCCCCGTCTGCCCTGCTCCGCTGGCGAGCGTCGCAGTGAGGGTCACCGAGCCACCGTACGGGCCCGAGGCGTCCGCCACCGTCAGGCTGGTGGCGGTCGCATTTACCGTAAGCTGCTTGGTCGAGCTATTGCTGCCGCCGTAAGGGGGAAAAGGTACTGAATCTCCGGCGAAGGAGGCGCTGTCGTCGTAATTGCCGGCGACCAAAGGCGTAATTGGCCCGGTTAACGGTGTATATGTGCAGGTCGCGATTCCCGAGGAATTCGTCTGAGGCACCGCCTGACATGTCGTGATCGCCAGGCCACCCTCAGTGAAGGTCAACGGCTCATTCTGTAACGGGGTGCCCGGTATAGGGTTGCCCACAGGGTCGTGGCCCGCCAGTGTCGTTAGAGTCGCCGTCAGTGTAACAGTCTGGCTGCTGCCGGTGGTGAGGATGGCATTCGGTTGGACGGAATTTAAAACCAGGTAAGTCGGAGTGACACAGTTGGTGACCGCAACTGTGGCGAGCGGAACGCCCGGCCTGTATTTGTAGGTGTTTCCATTACCGCCATTGGTCGACTGGTTGCCGAGAACTGGAAACGCGTAGGTCGTCCCCGGGCAGGCGGTGGCTGTGGGAGTATGCACTTTGAGCAGGAACGTGCGGCTTTGGCCCGCGTTAAATGTGTAATTGGTTGAAGCGGAGATGAACGTGATCACGTTCCCGGCAATGGAAGAAACACTCCATCCCGCTGGAGGGATAAAATCGGAGCTGACGAAAGCCCCACCCGCGCCGGAGCCGGTGAAGCCTGCAGGCACCGTCACCTGGATCCACTGGATGAAGTGGTTCGGGTAAGAAAGGTTGCGGATGTCGTTAAAAACCGTCAGGTCGAGGGTTGCATTGGCGCCCCCTGGCTCCTGCGATGTACCATTAGTGAACTGGGCGACGATATACCTGTCATTGGAAGCGTGGATGGTACGTACGGTCCATAGCCACCACGCCACGCCCAGAATCGTCATTGAAAGTGCGAGACGTTTCATTTTCGTTCGGTTCCTCCTTAAAAACTTCTGAAAAGGAGCAAAGACTCCCTTCCGCTGCCTGGCAGCCGCATACGGACGACAACGCAGGCTCAAGCTGTGTATTCTTGTTTGCGGTTGACTCTCCGCCAATGGTGCTTTGGTGAAGGTCGGTCAATCGGATTTTAGTAGTAGGCTTTTTGTGGCACTTTCGTGGCGTTATCCGGGTTTCGCCGGTGCGGGCCAATACACCTTCGGACTAGGCCGAAAGTGGGGAATTCGTTCGGTTCCCATCCGAAAAGTGAATGGAAGGTTAAAACGATCGTCAACGCGACGGAGTTGATGGTGTCCGTGAAAGAGAAGACGCACGGGCAAACCGGGCTTGTGGACTGTATGGTTTTAAAATACCAGTTCAGCCGGTGACTTGCACACCGCTCCAAAACGGGTGGTCTTCACTCCCTTGCAGGTTCTGTGGGAGTAATTACGCACCCCCTGGGATGCCAAAATCGAGGACCGCGAGCAATAACCAAAACTACTCGCAGTCCCCGCGGTCTATCAGTTGACGACCGTTACTGTTTCGCTTTTGCACGCGGTCGTGAAGCCGTTGTTGTACTGGTCGCCGGTGTATTCAGC
This sequence comes from Acidobacteria bacterium 13_1_20CM_2_55_15, assembly GCA_001920875.1. Classification (GTDB taxonomy): domain Bacteria; phylum Acidobacteriota; class Terriglobia; order 20CM-2-55-15; family 20CM-2-55-15; genus 20CM-2-55-15. The sequence continues at coordinate 8,574 of MNKP01000085.1, read as the reverse complement.
TCGCCAGTAGTAGGTTCCCGGGCCAACCGCGACGCTGGCGCCTGTGGATGCGACGCCGTTGTCGATCGGCCGGTCCAAGTTCAAGCCGTTACCGACCTCGTTTGCGTCTGTGCAGCCATCGTTGTTGTTGCTCTCCTTGTAGAGCCGGAAATTCACGACCCCGGCCGGACTCGCGCCCGTTCGGAGGCCCGTGATCGTCAGTTTGTCTTGAAGCATTTGAGTCGTCGTCCCGCCCGGCGTGGCCTTCAGAGCGGTGTTGGTGACCGTGCAGATCTTGGTCTCGCCCAACCCGATCGTGCCCGAGCAACCAGCGTCGAACGACACATCGTATCCGGGATGCGGGTCCTCCGCCACAGTGTAAGAGCCGACCGTTGTCAGCGTTTTGTTAGTCAACGCGCCGGTCCAAGTCAGGCCGTCCGTCGCCGTGACTCCGCCGCTGATCGTGCCTGAGAATGACGGCGCCGTCAGACCGCCGTCGCCGTTGGTATTGTTGTCGACCTCCTTGATGATGATCAGATGCGCCGCCTGAGCGGTGTTGGTGACCGTGCAGGTCTTGGTATCGCCCACCGCGATCGTGGTCTCGCAATCAGGGCTGAACGTCGCATCGTATCCGGGATGCGGGTCCTCCGCCACCTTGTAAGAGCCGAGCGAGGTCAGCGTTTTGTTAGTCGACGGGCCGGACCAGTTTTGGTTGTCCGCCGCCGTAACTCCGCTGATCGTGCCGGAGAAAGCCGCCGCCGTCAGAACGCTGCCGGCTGAAGTTGGGATGTTACTGATGACCACCTTGTTGACGATCAGATGCGCCGGCTGAGCGGTGTTGGTGATCGTGCAGGTCTTGGTCTCTCCCAACACGATCGTGCCCGAGCAACCAGCGTAAGACGCCGTGTATCCGGAAACCGGGTTCTCCGCGACATTGTAAGAGCCGACCGTTGTCAGCGTTTTGTTCGTCGAGGCGCCGGTCCAAGTCAGGCCGTCCGTCGCCGTGACTCCGCCGCTGATCGTGCCGGAGAAAGCCGCCGCCGTCAGAGTGCCGCCGGTGGTGCCATTGACGACCTCCTTGTTGATGATCAGATGTGTGCTGGCCTCTACATTGATCGTGGCAGTCGCCTGGTTGTTGCCGAAGAAGGCGGGAGCCTCGTTGAAGGCAGCGACCGTGGCCGTGTTGGTCAGCGTGCCAACGCCCGTGCTGTTGCCGATGATATGAGCTGAAATCTCCGCATTGTTTGCCAGGGTGAGATTAGGTTGCAGACTGAGGTACTGAGTGCCTGCCGTGGTGGTGAGCACGAAACAGGGGCTAGCGCCACAAGTGCTAGAGCTGGCAATCGACCAATTGACCCCGGACGGCAAAGGATCGTCGAGTGTGACGTTCGCCAGGTCCCCCCCCGCACCGACGTTGGAGACCGTGACCGTGAAGCCGACCTGGCTCCCGGCAGAGACAGTGGAACTGTCTGCCACTTTGGTCACCGCCACGTCCGGAGCGGTCGAGACATGGCCGAGAATGAAGTCTGAAAGGGTCGAGGTCGATGAGGTTGACGACCGCGTCTCGACCACAAACGAGCTGAAATTGAAAGGGCCCACGTGGTTCGGAAAGAGATTGTTCAGATCCACACCGGCTTCAAAGAATTCGCCGGCCTGGACATAATTGGCAGCGGCGCCGCTGGCCGAAGACTTGAATGGCCAGGGTACGGCGGGAGCATGCCCAGCCGCTCCATCAAGAGCTGCGGTATTCACAATCGCGAAGCCTTTGTCGGAGTTGAGAGTTATACCCGTTGACGGGAACCCGTTATTCCAGGTGAAGGAAGTGATCGTCGCAGATCCACTGTTGAAATTAGCCACAAGCAGGAGATCGCCGTTCACATGTTGGGCGGGCGAGCTGGTGTTGGCTGAACCGTCAAGGTTCGTATTGTAGAACTTCCCCCCCGATCGGGCAATCGAGCTCTGGAGGAACCAGACGCCGAGGGTGGTTGAGCCGCTGTTGTCATAACGGTCCGCGGCGACATACAGGTAAGTGTGATTGGGGCTGCTGGGGTCGACGTACGCGGCGGCGATCGCGTGTTCGAGGTCGGCCTTGGGCTGGGGAGAAGAGTTGTTGTACGCCCATGCACTTATATCGTTGGTGTCCTTGGAAGCGCCACCCGTGAACTCATCTTCAGTTAGCCCGGAACCGAGGGACGCATCGGTGTAGAAGTTGATCGCGGCTGTGCCGCTCGCGTTTATAGTGGTTCCCATGAAATCGGAGTAGACCTGGCTCCAGTCGTAGCCGATCGCTCCGGCAGGATAGGTGCTGCTGGCGTTGCCGTCGAGCTGGAACAATGTGGCTACGGACGCCGCACTGACCACCGCCTGCGCGTCGCTTATCACGATGTTACTGGAAACGAGGCCCGACTCGGGTGCCAGTGCTCGAACGCTAAGGGATCCGGCGCTCGAGCTCTCCGGTATCTTCAAACTGGCGGTAGCCTGGCCGCTCTGGTCGGTTTGAGTCGTGAACGCATCCTGGTTATTGACCTGGATTGTCACAAGTTGATTGGGATTGAATCCGGATGCGTGAAACTGCACGGTGTCTCCGGGCTTATAGGAGCGGACGCGCGTGCTGAAGGCGGCGACTCGTGCGAACTCCGCCTGTGCGGTCGCACGCGAAGAGCCGGCGGCGGTCAGTACGAGATTCACACCGGCATCGTCGTCGGAGCTTATCGTCCATTTGCTTGTGAACGAGCCATCCTGATCGGCGTTAACGAACCACGCCTCGTGTCCCGCTCCGATTTCCGTCGTGCCGCCGGCATGTTTCACCTGCAGCATGACTCTCTCGAGTGGGGTAAAGCCGGAGCCGGAAATCTCGATCGCTTCTCCGGCGAGGTATGCCGCCTTATCCGTCTGAATCACCGGACTGGACTGCGGCCTCGGCTTGAATAACGGCGGACTCCCGAACATAGCCAACCCGCCAACCAGCGCGCTAGCTGCTGCGAACAAAGTCGCGAGGGCCAAGGTTGACAGCCATCGCGAACGAAACTTAGTCATGGACATACTCTCCTTGAAATTGGTTTATTTGAATTGCGATGGGTTCTCCGTTTGGCGCCACGCCCAGAATCGTCATTGAAAGTGCGCGACGTTTCATTTTCGTTTTGGTTCCTCCTTGAAAAGTTCTGAAAAGGAGCAAAGCCTCCCTTCCACTGGGCCTGGCAGCCGCATACTGACGACAACGCAGGCTCAAGCTCGCAAATTCTTGTTGGCGGATGACTATCCTCCAATGGTGCTTTGGTGAAGGTCGGTCAATCGGATTTTAGTAGTAGGCTTTTGTGGTACTTTCGTGGCGTTTATCCGGGTTTCGCCGATCCGAGTGAATACACTTTCGGACTAGGCCGAAAGTGGGGAATTCATTCGGTTCCCAGCCGAAAATGTGAATGGCAGGTTAAAAACAAGGTGATCGTGTTGCTGAAAAGGGAAGAACGCAGGAGCAGAACCGGGTTTGTGAAGGGTGGGAAATTTTCAAAATTCCAGATCAGCCGGTGACTTGCACACCCCTCCAAAACGCGACGTGTCCTTTGATTTCATTGGCTGCGTCGCTCGGATCCGGATAGTACCAGGCGGCATCTTTATTCACTCTCCCATTCACGACGATATCGTAATAATTGGCCTCGCCTTTCCAGGGACAGGTCGTGTGGGTCTCGCTTTTGCGAAAGTACTCGGTCTTGAGAGATGCCGGAGGGAAATAGTGGTTGTCTTCGACCACTACAGTGTGGCTGCTTTCGGCGACGACGGTCTCGTTCCATATCGCTTTCATGACAAAGCTCCAGTATATTCCCTGAACCGGCTCCACGGCCGGTAAACCCGCCCGTAAATCGCACTCCATCAAATAAACGCTGCCGACGCGTGCGACCGGAGAAATGAGTTTCTTCAAACCGAGGCCAAACGTAACGTGGCTTTTAGGCCGAATTTCCGGTGGAGCTCGCGGGATCTAAAGACAGGTCTCAATAACCATTGCATGCCGTTAGAAACGAGCAAGCGACAGGCCATCTGATACAGACAAATTCGGACGAAAAGAGAATCCGGATGCCACGACCCGCTTCGTGAAAACTTCTGTGCGTTACAATCTGCGACATCAAACGCGAGCGGTGTAGAGAAATTGCCACAAAAAGGAACAAAAATCTCAAATGAGCAAGAAAATCACTGTGAATTTTGTACCTTTTTGTGGCCTATTCCCATGGTCCTGGGAGAGGACAGAGTATGGCATTACGAACAGTCGAGCAGTACAAGGAAAGTTTGCGTGATGGACGTGTCGTGTACTTCCGCGGCCATCGTGTGGAAGATGTGACGAAGCACCCGGTCATCGGCATCGCCGTGAACCATGCGGCAATCGACTATGCAATGGCCCATCAACCAGAGCACCGCGATTTGACCGTCTATCGGGATCCCGGATCGGGCGATGAATATAGCAGATACTTCAAGATCCCCAGAGTTTCCGAAGATCTTCTCAAACGCAGCGAATTGATCGAGACCTCGACGCGCCTCGGACGCACATTGGTTGTCTTGGTTAAGGAAATCGGCACCGATTGCCTCTTCGCGCTGCATCTGATTGCGAAGCAGATGGACGAAAAGCTCGGGACCGAATACCTTCCGCGCGTGCGCGCGCTTTATGAGCATTGCCGGGAAAATGATTTGGCTATGGCTGTCGCGCAGACCGATGTCAAAGGCGACCGCAGCCGTGGACCGGCTGAACAGGATCATCCGGATTACTATGTCCGCGTTGTGGACCGGAGGCCCGGAGGCATTGTGGTCAGGGGTGCGAAGGTTCACACGTCGATTACCCCCAATGCGAATGAGCTGTTCGTCATTCCAACCCGGAATTTGACAGAAGCCGATAAGGATTACGCTGTTTCCTTTTGCATACCGTTGAACACGCCCGGTCTCAAACAGATCGCGAGCCCATACGGCGCGGGTCACGACAGCCGATTCAATCACCCCATCAGCTCTCGCCATAAGATGATGGAGACTCTGACGATTTTTGACGACGTTTTCGTTCCAAACGAGCGTGTCCTCATGAATGGTGAGTGGCAGTTTGCCGGAGCTTTAGCCAAAACGTTTGTAGAATTTCACAGGTTCACGGCAATCTCTTACAAGCTGCCTCTGCTGGATCTGCTGACCGGCAGCAGTCTGTTGATTGCCGAGCAAAACGGGATCGAACGCGCCGGCCACGTTCGCGAAAAGCTCACGTGGTTGATCAGCTATGCTGAGACGGTCCGCATGTTGACGAAAATGTCGGCGATCCGCTGCACGTTAAAAGATGGAATAGCGGTTCCGGACACTGCGGCGGTAAACATCGCGAAACTGCACTTCGCTTCCAATTACCATCAAGCACTAATGCACGTGCAGGATTTGACCGGCGGTTTGTTGGTCACCGGGCCAGGCGAGGAGGATCTAAAAAATCCGGAAACGGGCAAATACATTGAGCGCTACCTCGGCGGAGCCGCTGGTGTTTCAGGCGAGCACCGATTACGGATGATCAACCTGATTTCGGATCTCACGACCGGTGACTTCGGCGGTTATCAGGCCACGCTCGCGATCCATGCTGAGGGATCGCTCGAGGCCGAGAAGCTCACAATTCTGCGGGAATACGATCGGGAACGTGTCAAGAGTTATGCGCGCTGGGTGGCGGGAGTGTAGCGAACCAATTCTATGGATGTACTCCGTCAATTTTCGCTGGAAGGAAAAGTTGCCATCGTGACCGGCAGCAGCCGGGGTATCGGCCGCGCCATTGCCGAAGGTTTGGCCGGCGCCGGCGCGGCCGTGACCGTGAACGGCCGCGATCCTGAAACGACACAAACGGCCGCCTCCGCGATTGTGGCCGCCGGCGGCGAGAGTCTCGCCGTAGTCGCCGACGTCAGTGACGCCACAGAGGTCGACCGTCTCATCGACACGACTGTCGCCAACTTCGGGCGTCTCGACATTCTGGTCAACAATGCCGGCATATCGCCTTACTTCAAGCCCGCCGAAACCATGGCCGAAGCCGAGTGGGATGAGATCATGAAGGTCAATTTGAAGGGCGTTTTTCTATGCTGCCGCGCAGCCGGCCGCGTGATGATTCCTCGGAAATCTGGACGTGTCATCAATATCAGCTCGATCGGTGGCACGGTTGCTCTTCCCCGGCTCGTTGCGTACTGTTCGGCGAAGGGTGCGATCCATCAACTTACGCGTGTACTTGCTGTGGAATGGGCGCCGCATCACGTTCTGGTCAATGCGATCGCGCCAGGGTTCATCGAAACAGATCTCACCAAAGGCTTGCGCGAAAGCCCAAAGCATCTTGAGTCTCTGATTCGGCAGGTGCCGCTTGGACGCCTCGGCCACCCCGCAGAAATCGTGGGTGCTGCCATCTATCTCGCCTCTGATGCAGCATCCTATGTGACGGGCCAGATGCTGCACGTCGATGGGGGCTGGCTGGCGCTTTAGGATTCCCCTCCTCGCAGAGGAGGGGAATGTGTTTGCGTTGAAATAGCCGCTTTTAGTACATTCGCTTCAATCCGTTCCAAAAGAGGGATTCATGCATAAAAAATGGCCCAGCGTCGGCAAAGCAACCGTTGGCGTAGCGCTCGTCACAGTCGTTTTCTGTTTGACCCGGATTGAACGACCGAGCGCGCGTCGTCCGGCAGGCTATCCGCAATTGGTGTCGATCCAAGATTTGCGAATGAGTCCAGACTGGTGTCCGCCGGCTGCGCCGGCAGTGCCGGAAGATAGCAACTTATTTTCTGCGTTTGGGAACAGTTCGGTGTATGCAGGATCGCCCCAATCTGGGGAGACGGGGATCATCACTCGTCCCCCGATCCGCACCATCCGGGACAAGGATCCGATTTATAGTGCCGTCGCGGTTGATACGCGTTTCGACGAAGTGATCCTCATGGATAACAACATGTGGGGCCTCCGCGTATTCAACCGGCTGGATAATACAGAGCCCGACGCGCCGTTTACCGACCCGAAACGAATCATCTCGGGGCCCGAAACCGACATCCAGTTCAACAATGGCCTTTATATTGATCCGCACAACGGAGACATCTATTCGGTCGAGACGGACACCGGCGACAAGGTGGTCGTGTTTCCTCGCGACGCAAAGGGAAATATCAAACCCGCGCGTATTCTCGCCACGCCTCATCGCGGATTTGCGTTGGCTGTCGATGAAGATAAGCAGGAACTCTTTGTCGGAGTGCAGTACCCGCCCGAGGTGGCGGTGTACCGTAAGGAAGCATCCGGAAATGAGAAGCCATTGCGCAGCCTGCAGGGTGAAAGCACCCGGCTATCGGACGTGCATGGAATCGCGATCGATCCCAAGAACAAGTTGCTCTACGCCGCAAATTGGGGTCATGTCAGCGACTACAGGATTGCGGGCACCGGCCGGTTCGAAGATCCTTCGATTTCCGCCTACCCGCTAAATGCCGAGGGCGATGCCGCCCCATTGCGAGTCATTCAGGGTCCGAAGACGCAGATGAATTGGCCTGCGCAAATGACCATCGATCCGGACACGGGAGATCTGTACGTCGCCAACGACATGGGCCATTCCGTCCTTGTGTTCAAGGGAACCGATCAGGGCAACGTGGCTCCCAGGCGCGTGATCAAAGGGAACCGCACCGGTCTGGCGAATCCTTCAGGCGTGTTCGTGGACTCGAAGAACAAGGAATTGTGGGTTTCGAACTTCGGTAATTCTTCTGCCGAAGTCTTTCCGCTCAATGCGGATGGGAATGTCGCGCCGCTGCGCACGATCCGCAGCGCACCTTTGAATAAAGTCTCTCTGAAATTCGGCAAAGTGGAGGCGCTGGCGTACGACGAAGGGAGGGATCAGGTCTGGGTGCCGAACTGAGTGACCCATCCGCAGATTGCGGCCTTCGCCCGGGAGGCGAAGGAGAATCAGCCGCCGGTAAGAACGATCGAGGGTCAGAAAACGCTGCTCAGCAGGACCATGCATGGTTTTTCCTACGATCCGATCCACGACGAAATCGTTGTGAATAGCCCGCTGACGCAGGCCATTTTGACTTTCCGCGGATCCGTCAACGGAGAAGAAGCTCCTATTCGCGTCATTCAGGGACCGAAAACGCAGATCCTTGGCATGGGCTATGCCGCTCTCAGCACTGTCACCGCCGATCCAGCGCACAACGAGATATTTCTTCCGATCGGCTCCGGTGGATATCGAGGCGCCGGGACGGGCGGACCCGAAGGCGTACTGGTATTCGATCGTATGGGGAACGGAGACGTCGCTCCAAAACGAATGCTTGCCGGCCCCGATACGCAGATCCGGAACTCGACTCCGCAAGTTGCCGTGGATCCCATTCACAATTTATTAGTCGTCAAGAGCAATGGCCTGCTGATTTTCGATCGCACTGCCGAGGGCAACACCAAACCCTTGCGAATCATTCGAGGACCCAAGACTGGAGGATTCGGCGGCGGACAAATTACCGTCTACGCCGAAAAGGGATTGATCTTGACCAACTCGATGGACGGCTGGGCCGTTTGGAGTATCAATGATGATGGAGATGTTGCCCCGCGCTGGAGAATTCCGGTCAAGCAGATCACCGGCGGAGGACAAAATTCCGGGAT
>MNKP01000082.1 GCA_001920875.1 Acidobacteria bacterium 13_1_20CM_2_55_15 | reverse complement strand
TTGATTTCGTACGGCAGGATGTCGCCGGCTTCCCGGATGAGGACATTGGCGCGGCAGCCCGCGTTGTGCACGCGGGCTGCAGGAGGATCATCGATCAGTTCTTTCGGTTCCAGCCGGCTTCGGACGGTTCCGAGGGAGCGCCGATGACCGTACCCGCAGGCTTCGACGCGCAACGGATCCGCCTTACCGGAAATGTCACGGGCAATCCTCCATTCCGCGGAACCTTGAAGCACCACGGCTGGATCATCACCGAAGTCAAAATGCCGGAGATATCCGACGCGCTGGATCCACGCGTCGCGGCGCCGGCGGAAGTCGAACTATCGTGACCGGCGTCATCGGTATTGATCTCGGCACAACGAACTGCGCTGTCGCGCAGACGGACATGGATTCAGCGTCATCTGTTCGCACCATCCCGATTCCGCAACTGACGTCGCCGGGCACGATCGAAGATCGAGGGCTGCTTCCCTCGTTTTTATATCTGCCACAGACAGGCGAGTTTCCTGATGGAACTCTGGCTATGCCATGGGACCCGGGCAATGCTGTCATCACCGGCGAGTTCGCGAGGGCTCACGGTGTGAAAGCTCCCATACGGCTTGTGGCGTCGGCGAAAAGCTGGTTGAGCTATTCGGGTGCAGACCGGTCTTCGCAAATCCTGCCGTGGGGTGCGCCCCCCGACGTGGAGAAGGTCTCGCCCGTCGAAGCATCGGCGCGGTACCTGAAACATATCGGCGGGGCTCTCGAGCGTGCGAATTGCGATTACAGCGAGGTGATACTGACTGTTCCGGCAAGCTTTGATGCAGCAGCGCGCGAGTTGACGATTGAGGCGGCCGAGGTCGCGGGTCTTAAAAACGTCACCCTGGTTGAAGAACCGCAGGCGGCGCTTTATGCGTGGTTGGAAAAGACCGGAGACCGTTTTCGCAAGCAGGTCGAATTGGGAGACGTCATTCTCGTCGTGGATGTCGGCGGTGGGACAACCGATCTTTCGCTCATCCGGGTCACTGAGGAAAACGGCGATCTTCAGCTCACGCGTATCGCCGTCGGCGATCACATTCTTCTGGGCGGCGACAATATGGACCTGGCGCTTGCGCATAATCTCGCGCGGGACCGCAAGCTGGACTCGTCACAATTCGCCTCGCTCACATACGCGTGCCGGCACGCCAAAGAATTGCTCTTTGCAGATCCCAAACTGAAGAAAGCGCCAATTTCCGTTGTAAGCCGCGGATCGACACTCGTCGGCGGGACTTTGAAGTTCGAGCTTACGCGCGAAGAACTCACAAGCATTCTCGTCGATGGCTTCATGCCGCGGGTAACGATCACGGAATTGCCGCAGGCCGTTCGGCGTACAGGGCTGACGCAGGTGGCATTGCCGTACGCGCAGGACCCGGCAATCACCCGGCATCTTGCCGGTTTCCTTACGCGCCAGGCGCGCTTGGCCGAGGGCCGATCTTTTGTCCATCCGACGGCGATTCTCTTCAACGGCGGCGTTTTCAGGGCGGACGTCCTGAAGGCGCGTGTGATCGAAGTCGTCAACGGGTGGCTCACATCCGACGGTGGATCCCCGCTCAAAGAACCGGAAGGCGCAGATCTCGAGCTGGCTGTGGCGCGCGGCGCTGCGTATTACGGTTGGGTACGGCACGGTCACGGTATCCGGATCCGGGGAGGAACGGCACGCGCGTACTATGTCGGCGTGGAGGCAGCGATGCCGGCTGTCCCGGGATTCGAGCCGCCGGTGCGCGCGGTCTGCGTTGCGCCTTTCGGCATGGAAGAAGGCACGCAGGCGGATGTTCCTCCTCAGGAGTTCGCGCTTGTCGTCGGCGAACCGACCGTGTTCCGGTTCTTCGCCTCATCCGTCCGGCGTGACGATCGCGTGGGTGATGTTGTCGAAGATGCCGTACGAAGCGATGAGCTGGAAGAGGTGGCCCCGATCGAGACTTCCTTACAAGGCGAACCCGTTCAGTTGGTGCCGGTCAACTTGCAGGCCGCGGTGACAGAAGTGGGAACCCTTGAAGTGCGCTGTCTGCAAAAGGGCGGAGCAGGCCGTTGGAAACTGGAGTTGAACGTACGAAAGGACCAGCGGACCGATGCCCCATGAGTACCTCGTCGGTATCGATCTGGGCACGTCCAATTGCGCTTTGGCGTATGTGGAACCTTCAAAAGGACCAGAGGCTCCCGTCGCCGATTTCTTTATTACACAAGTATTGCAACCTGGAAATGCGGCTCCCGCACCACTGCTTCCCTCGGCGATATATATAAAAGGAGAGCACGAACTTCCCTCCGAAGCGACGGCATTGCCCTGGGATCCCGCTCCGCGTGAGATCGTCGGGGAATTCGCCCGCGCACAGGGTGCACGCGTTCCGGGCCGCCTTGTGATGTCGGCGAAGAGCTGGCTATCGCACTCGGCGGTCGACCGGACCGCCGCTATCCTTCCCTGGGGAGCACCGCGGGATGTCGAAAGGATGTCGCCGGTGGATGCATCGGCGCGGCTGCTTCGTCACATACTTGAAGCATGGAACGCCGCGTGTCCCGAGACCCGCATGCAGGCGCAGGAAGTCGTCATCACGGTGCCGGCATCGTTCGATGAAATAGCCCGCGCACTGACCGTCAACGCGGCGCGGCAGGCGGGCTTCGATAAATTTACGCTGCTCGAGGAACCTCAGGCGGCGTTTTACGACTTCATTGCGAATCATCGCCACAATCTCGGAGCGGAACTCGAGGGCGTGAAGCTCGTTCTTGTTGTCGATGTCGGTGGTGGAACCTCGGACTTCACACTGGTCCAGGTCGGCGATAATCAGGCACTGCGGCGTATCGCGGTTGGCGATCACCTGATGCTGGGCGGCGACAATATGGATGCAGCGATCGCGCGGCAGGCCGAGGAGCGGATGAAGGCTGCAGGCAAGCTCGGGCCGGCTCAGTGGGCCGAGCTCGTGCAACTTTGCAGGCTTGCCAAGGAATCGCTGCTCAGCGAACGTCCGCCGGAAAATTATCACTTGTCCGTCGTGAGCGAAGGCAGCCGGCTCATCGGCGGAACGCTCTCCGCCTATCTCAGTAAAAAAGAAGTCGAAGAGATCGTTCTGGACGGGTTCTTCCCGCATTCCAGCAGTGATGACCTCCCGCGGCGTGCCGCGCGCGTCGCATTGCAGGAAATCGGATTACCGTACGCTCAGGATCCGGCGATTACCCGGCACGTGGCCGCGTTTCTCAGGGCGCACGCTCAGGCGGGGCCTCCGGACGCCATTCTTCTGAATGGAGGGGTATTCAACTCCGTACGCATTGCGGAACGGCTCATCGAAACAGTTTCGTCATGGCATCGGCGCGACGGTCCGATCCGGGTCCTCGAGCATGCTTCGCTGGATCTGTCGGTTGCCCGTGGCGCCGCCTATTACGCACTGGTCCGCCGCGGGATGGGCCGCCGTATTGGTGGTGGCACCGCCCACGCGTTCTATGTCGGTCTTGAAAGCAAAGACGAACCGAAAGCCCTTTGCCTGATTCCCCGGGGTCAGGAAGAAGGCCAAGAGGTGGAGATCAGCGGCCGGAAGTTCAATTTGACGCTCGGGCGGCCGGTGCAGTTTCCTCTGTTCACGTCGACATCCGACCGTGTGGCCGTCTCGGGCGAAATTGTCGCGGTAGGCGAAGACCTTCATTCACTGCCTCCGATCCACACGGTTCTAAAGAGCAGTGAAAATAAAACGGGTCAGGTTCCGGTACATCTCCGCGCGCTTTTAACCGAAATCGGCACGCTGCAGCTCTGGTGCGTGTCGGAAACCGACAACGATCAATGGCGGCTGGAATTCGAATTGCGCGGCTCTGCGGCGTCAACCCGCGAAACCGTCGTCGAATCGATGCCGCCCCGGTTTTCGGAAGCCCGTACATCGATCGAACGGATTTTCGGCGGCCAGCCGACTCACGGAACGCCGGTCACCACCGAGGTCAAGCAGTTGTGGCGTGGGCTGGAACAGACGCTCGGTCCACGGGAGCAGTGGCGCGCGCCGCTGCTGCGCGAGCTTTGGGGCGCGTTGTTTGCCGGAGCACGAAGGCGCCGCCGTTCGCCGGATCACGAGCGTATCTGGTTTCAGCTCACGGGCTACACGCTGCGCCCCGGTTTCGGTTATCCCTTGGACGAGTGGCGTGCCGAACAAACGGCAAAAATTTTCGCTTCCGGCGTGAATGCACACAAAGAGAAACGGGTCTGGACGGAGTTCTGGATCATGTGGCGCCGGATCGCCGGCGGTCTGGATGATGCGTGCCAACATGAAATCTGGAATTACCTGCGGCCTCACCTGGAGCGGCGTTTGAACCCGTCCACTTCACGCAATATCGCGAAGCCAAAGGGAATTCAGCCTGAAAGTCTCGACGAAATGGTTCGCCTCGCGGTTTCACTCGAACATCTCGGTCCGGATGAGAAGTCTCAGCTCGGCGACTGGATTGCACCGTATGCTTCTACGCCAGGGCCGTGGGCGTGGGCGATCGGACGGCTCGGCGCACGCGTGCTGATGTACGGAAGCGCACATCGCACGGTCGATCGGGAAAAGGCGGCTTCCTGGCTCGAAGTGCTATTCGATGCACATCAGCGCAAAGTGGAGGGGGCTCTGTTCGGGATCGTTCAGGCGGCGCGACTCAGTGGAGACCGTTCACGCGATCTCGACGAGTCGATGCGCATTCGGGCTCTGGACATCCTGCGGGAGGCCGAAGCTCCAGAATCCTGGCGGCACCTGCTTACAAACATCGTCGCGATGGAGGATGCCGACAAAGCACGCGCATTCGGCGATACGCTGCCTCTCGGCTTGGCCGCATAATCGCGCTGCATACATTGAAGATGATCCTTCTCTTCATATTTCGCGCGACTCGCGTGCTACGCGTTCATTGGCTCGCTAGACTTTCCTGTTGCCTTGCCGGCCGCCTAATTAAACAGCGACTCTGCTTCTCCTGACCCACCAAGCGTAATTCGAATTCCTGACCTGTCGCCACTTTTCATCCTTGCGGATGGCCCCGCGCCATCGACGTCTGTTATGTAAACGCCAGGGTCGGCAGCACGTCGGCCGGGGCAGCACAGAATTTCCTCTGGAGTAAGAGTTTTTTCCCCAGAGAGGATCGTTTTCGTGTAGTATTAGATCAGCGATAATTAAGTCGCTAAATTTCAACTGTTCGGCAGCCTCCTGATCCTGACCGGTTATCGATTGTTTATTAATCCCTACCGCAAAAGTCCCGGAAGTTTCCTTACAAGTTAGGTGAATAAAATTGTCAAAAAAATTGTTTGTTGGAAACCTTTCTTTCTCAACGACCGAAAATGATGTTAGCGACGCCTTTGCGCACTGTGGCACCGTGGAAGCTGTGAGCATCATTACGGATCGCGAAACAGGCCGCTCGAAAGGCTTTGGTTTTGTCACGATGTCCGAAGAAGATGCGGATAAAGCGATCACGCAATTAAATGGGTCGCAGCTTGACGGCCGCGCCCTGACTGTCAACGAAGCGAAACCCATGGTGAAGAGAGACTTCGGCGGTGGTCGGAATAGTGGCGGCGGCCGCAACCGATACTAAGATTGAACAGACCTGATCCGGACTACGATTCGATATCGATACAAGAAGGGGTTTTTCAATGAAAAAAGCAAAAGTCGAGATCTCAAAGCCGGACTTCAAACTCTGGTGCGAATTATGTTGTCTTCGCATCGCACCCTCGGAAGAACGAACAGTCGTTCTCGACAAGGCGTATCACCCGCGCTGCTACTCTAAGCTCTCCCCGAAATCGTGACGGTTTCTTGCATGTTCAAAACGCCTCGGCGGTGATTAGACCGCCGAGGCATTTTGGTTTCACAGTCCGAACTTCGGTAAAGTGGCCGCGGCACGCCTATCATTTACCAGGGAGAAATAACTTATTAGCTTCGTTTTGAAGCTGCTCAATCGTGATTTCTCCACGGGAATGGGATTGCAGGTGTGTGTAGAACTGATTGTACTTCTTCAATCCGGCTTCGCGGGCCGTGTCAGTTGGGATACTAGAACAGAATTTCTGAAAGTGCACACCTATCCGGTCGAGGGCGAGACTACTTCGGCAGTAGGGACATTTAATTCCTGTCAATGTTGGGCCTGACTGGCTTCTTTCGAGATGTTATGAACTTTCGCACTTCTTCGATTGAAGAAAACAACTTGTCGCTCTTACGGGAATTGCAGGGTTGACAACAGATGACGAAAATCGTTTTGGCGCCTTCTAGCACCTTCTTCTTGCTCTTCGGAAAGAAATGATCCTTTGTGGGCCGGGTTCTGTGGTGATCCCAAGTGATCACTTGTAAGCAATAAGCACAGGTATAGGAATCACCCAAGGTCAAGAATTGGCGGGCTCGCGCCACTATGCAGAACGCCGGACCGGCGTATCCTTCTTCTTTGCTTTGTTTGGCACCTGATCCGATTTGTCCGCATTGGTCGCAGTCCCGGCCGCCGGCGCGCCTTCCGGGTTTGATTTCTTTTTTAATTCTTCCTGCTTCTTACGGCGCTGCGCCTCTCGCTGTTTATCCCCGTAGGTCTGTGATCGCATGTAAAGAAGTCTAGCACGCGGCCGGACCGATACGTTTCAATTGGCTGTCCGCAAAGAATCCTACTGACGCGCTGTCAGGAGACCAAAACGGATAGCTTGCTCCGTCCGTTCCCGACAGCGGCTGTGCCGCGAGCGAATCTAGTGGCCGGACCCAGAGTTGAGATTTGCCTTCGTTCGATGCCGAGAACACCAACCGTCGGCCATCGGGCGATATGAAGATTGAAGCCTTTCCAAAGCCCAGACCGCCTGCAGATGGTTTATGCCGGGAAGCTTCGGCACGATTACACGGAAACTTCAACCTCGCCGCCTTCGTACCCTTTGAAATCTTAACGGCTGCCTCAAGGTATCCGCGAATCGCATACTGTATATTTTCCAGAGCTTCCTCTTCTGTCTTTCCTTGAGACCAGCGGCCGGTGAGGCCGGGCACGACACGCTAAAGCGTTCCTTCAATTTTTCAGAACCAATTTGTATTTCATGCTGATCTCATTCTCGCTCAGGGCCGCCGCAACCCGCGTCTACCGTGCACGCGACGGGTGGTCCTCCTTGTGCCTTTTGTAGTTCGTTTCCGTCCCTAAGAAAATCGCATCCTGGAACGTTATCTTTAATGAGGGCGCAAATGACGTTTCTACTGCGATGCTATGAACTTTTGCTAATTAGTCTGTTCCTATTGGCGTCCGAGGGCTTTGGCCAGACCCCGCCCGACTTGAATTCGAAGGCCCTGACGATTTTCGAGCAGAACTGCGGCAACCTGGGATGCCACGGTGGACCCGATCCCTACAGTTTCGATGTTCGGGATCCGGCAAGTCTGTTGACGGCCAAGGTGATCCAGTCGGGAAATGCGTCCGGCTCCGAACTCATCAGGCGACTGGAGGCCGGCATTATGCCTTTGGGCGGCTATAAGGGACAACGCGGCGTCAAACTTCCGGCCGAGGATATTCAGATACTGAGGCAGTGGATCGACGCCGGCGGTCCGGAATCGGCGCGGCTCCCGCGAAGCGTTCAACGTCAATTCATATCCGAGTCCCAGGTGCTCGCCGCCATTGTTCGAGACCTGGTATCCGCGCCTGAAGCCGATCGCCCCTACCTCCGTTATTACAGTCTGGCAAACGTTTGGAACAGCATGGACGTCGAAGAGCCCGAACTCGAGTTGTACCGAATGGCTCTAAGCAAGCTCGTTAATCATCTCTCATGGAAAAGGGAGATCACTCAACCCAGGCAATTGGGTTCCGAGAGCACGGTATTGCGGATCGACCTCAGAAACTATGGATGGACGGCTGAGACGTGGCGGGAGATTATCGCGTCTTTTCCGTACGGGCTTGAACCGTCCGGCCTCTCCAAAGAGATCAACCGTGTTCAGGCACTGTCGGGAGTGAGCCTGCCTTACATCCGCGTGGATTGGTTTATCGCAAACGCGAGCACGCCGCCTTTGTATCACACGATTCTTCAGTTACCCGGCACGCTGGACGAGTTGGAGACGTTGCTCGACGTCCACGCGACCTTCGATGTCGAACAGAATCTGGCCCGGAGATTCGGCCTCAGGAACTCAGGTGTTTCTCGCAACAACCGTGCCATGGAGCGGCATTCCACAGTTTATGGCGCCTATTGGAAAAGTTTCGACTTCGCCGGCAACAATCCCGGGCAAAACATTTTCAGGGATCCGCTGGATCTTCGGGCGGACGGTGGGGAAATCATTTTCAATTTGCCGAATGGTCTGCAGGCGTACTTCATCGCGGACAGGCAAGGGAAACGGATTGACGCCGCACCCGTGAATATCGTTCGGGACAGGACCAATCCGGACGACCCGGTCGTGCGCAATGGACGTTCATGCATGGGCTGTCACGTGAGGGGAATGAATGCCTTCCGCGATGAAATCAGTGCGACCCTGCGCGCTCGTCCCCAGGCGCTTTTCGATCTCGATCGGGCGGAAGTTCTCTATTCAGGCCAGCCGGAACTCGACCGGTTGCTGGAACTGGACAACACTCGCTTTTCGCGCGCGCTCGGCCGGACGGGCAGTGGAACGCCCAAAGGTACAGATGAGGAGCCAATCAGCCGGCTCGCGCGGAAATACGAGACCACTCTGACGGTTTCCCAAGCGGCAGCGGACCTGTTCATCGAAGACCCAAAGGAGCTGCAAAAACTCATCGAGAACAGTACCCCGCTTCAGATACAGGGATTCGATCAACTTCTTGGTCCAAAAGGTGGAATCAAGCGCGATGCGTGGGAGCAAGGATTTGGCCTGGTGGCCCGGGAACTCGGAATCGGCGAGTTTTTTTCTCCCGGCCCCTGGGGGAATGAACCACAAAAAGCACAATGAGGAACACAAAAAGCACAAAAAGGGGAATTTTTTATGCCTTTTGTGGCTCCGTTTTGTGCTTTTTGTGTTCCTTCCTGATTTCGTCTAAGAAAATCGCGGCCCAGACGTTATCTCTTATGAAGGCGCAAGGTTAAAGTCAAAAGCTGAATGAACGATAGCGCAAAGTCTCAATGGATTGTCGATGCGTTGGATCGCCACGAAGCCTCGCTGGTCCGCTATGCGAACTGGATATTGGGTGACATCGAGAGCGCACGCGAAGTCGTTCAAGAGACATTTCTGCGTTTGTGCAAAGAGCAGCAGTCTCGGGTGGGCGCTTATCTCGCCCAGTGGCTTTTCACGGTTTGCCGCAATCTCGCCTTCGATACGCGGAAAAAGGAGACTCGGATGACACCTCTGGGTGATGCGGAAATCGGAGTGGATTCGCGGCTGGAGCAACGTGAAACCGCCGGCGAGATCTTCCGGATGCTGAATGGCCTGCCGAAAAATCAGCGCGAAGTGGTTTACCTCAAGTTTCAATGCGATCTCAGTTACAAAGAGATCAGCGAAATTACAAAGCTGTCCATGGGCAACGTGGGTTTTCTGATGCACACCGCGCTCAAGACGATCCGCAAGCAAATCCTTTCAGCGCCGAGGAGGACCCAATGAATTTCAACCCCGATGATCCAAAATGGACAGCCTATGTGCTGGGCGAAATGGAAGAGAGCGATCGCGCCGCCCTGGAGCTGGAATTGGAATCCTCCGCAGAGGCGAGGGAATTTGTCGAAGAACTTCGGTTCGCGGTTTCCATCATGAAGGAAGGGTTGGCCGCTGAAACAGTGTTGGGGCTGACGCCGGAGCAACAGACAATGGTCCGCGCTTCGGCCGGTAGCCGCAGCGAGTCGCGCAATCCCTTTAAGCAACGGTTATCGATGCCCGCCACGCCTACCGTGTGGGCCGCCGGCCTGGTGGCCGCAAGTCTGCTGGTTGCCGTGATCGTGGCGCCGTCCTTCCTGCGTTCAAGGCAGGCGTCTCAATCCGCCACTCTCAAAGCAAGCTTAACGCAACCTGATATGCCGGCCACGGCCCCTGTGCTGGAGAACGCCAGGGAGAAAGCGCTGCAACAGCCACAGCCCAGTGCGACTGACGCAGTGACCTCTGCCAGGGAAGCGTCCGTGCACTCGCAAGCGTTGGACTTGGAGGCCAAAGACCAGAAAAAAGAGATCCCAGAAAACAAACTGGACCGGCTCGTGACAGAACGTAGCGCCGCTAATCGGGTTCCCTTCGATCGCCAGCAAACCCAAGCCGGTCAACAAGGGCAGCAACAGCAACCAGGCACCTTGGGCGCGCTGCGCTCCGCAGCTTCCTCCGCGCAACAAGGGCAACAAGGGCAACAAGGGCCACAAGGCGGCGCGGAACCTGATCGACGCCGGAACGAAGGCGTTCTGAGTGGAGTCTTCGGCGGCGTACTTAAGGCTCAAGAGGAGGCCGCTCCTCCTCCACCTCCCGCTGCTGCGGTGCCTCCTCCGCCGCCTCCGGCTGCAATGCCGAATGTGATGTTG
>MNKP01000047.1 GCA_001920875.1 Acidobacteria bacterium 13_1_20CM_2_55_15 | reverse complement strand
GCGATGACTTCGAAGGAGCGAAGAAAAATGCGGCGACAGTGGTTTACACTGCCCATCCTGATCGCGGCTTCCGCGATATTGCTGGCTGCTGCCAAGGGCGATTGCGTCTTTCTGAGAAACCCCGACGAATTCATGTTGAATACGGAGCGGCTTCGCAAGGCAGACTCCGATCTCACCTCGCGGATCGCGATGTACGTGTCCAGCGCGTTGACAGCCGACCAGCCTGCAGCGCAGATGCTCAATCCGGCGGCCGCACCGCGCAAGAATTTCATCGATGATGCCATCTTTGGCCGCATGGCGGCGGCGGGCATTCAGGCGGCACCGATCGCGTCCGACTCCGAATTCTTGCGCCGTGTGACGCTGGATTTAACGGGCCGCATTCCGTCGGGACCCGAGGTTGTCGCCTTTATATTCGACACCGACAGATCGAAACGCGACGCGAAGATCGATGCGCTGATCGGATCACCCGAGTTTATTGACAAGTGGACGATGTTTTTCGGCGATCTGTACCGGGTGAACGCTCAGTCCAGCAGTGTCAATCGGGACATTTACGGTCGAGACGCGTTTTACCTGTACCTTAAGGACGCCGTCAGCACCAATAAGCCCTATGACCAAATGGCTCGAGAGTTGATCGCGGCCGCGGGCGACAGCTTTGAACACGGGGAAGTCAATTGGCCAGTCGGCAACACCGTTGCCATGGGACCGGCACAGGACACATACGACGGACAAGCCGTGAACCTGGCATCGATGTTCTTGGGTATTAATTCCGTCGATTGCTTGCTCTGCCACGACGGCGCCCGCCATTTGGATCAGGTAAATCTCTGGGGTTCAACGCAGATGCGCCGCAACATGTGGGGCCTTTCGGCGTACTTCGCCCGCGCCCGCATGCAACGCCAGGTGACAGCCACGATGCCGCGCCAAATTGCCAAGTACATTGTGACCGACGCCGCCGGCGGAGAATACCAACTGAACACCACGAGCGGAAATCGGACCGCGCGAAGACCAATCGAGGGAGTCGGTGTCGTCCCGCCGAAAAATCCTTTTGCGACGGCAGCGAACGCCTTCGCCACGGGAAGCGGCATTGAACCCGGCGAGAGCCGCCGGCAAGCGCTTGCGCGTCAGGTCACAAGCGATTTTCAGTTTTCTCGCGCGATCGTGAACTACATCTGGCAAAAGTTCATGGTGGAGGCGTTTGTCTCGCCTTCAAATGCTTTCGATCTGGCTCGCCTGGATCCGGCGAATCCGCCACCGGCGCCGTGGACGTTGCAACCCACAAATCCGGAGCTGCTCGATGCGCTCGCGCGATGGCTTCAGGCTAATCAATTCGACTTGCGCGCTTTGATGGCGTTGATTACAAAATCGACGGCCTATCAATTATCGGCTGTTTACCCCGGCAACTGGGATGTGAGTTACGTTCCCTATTACGCACGCAAATATGTGCGCCGTTTGGACGCTGAGGAAGTCCACGACGCCATTGCCAAGGCGACGGGAATTCCCGGCAACTACGTCCTGCAGAATTCCGACATGCCATCGGTACAATGGGCGATGCAATTTCCCGACACGCGCGAGCCTCGAACGAATGGATCTGTCGCGGCATTCCTGAATGCATTCGGGCGCGGAGACCGCGACACGGCGTTCCGCCGATCGGACAGTTCCATCCTTCAAGCACTGAATATGCTGAACAGTCCCTTTGTCTTGACCCGCATCCATCAAAACAACCAGGGATCGCATGTGGCGGCGGTGCTGGCACAAACGGCGGACCCTGGAATCATCATCTGGGACCTTTTTGCGACGACCCTTTCCCGGCCGCCATCGGATACCGAGATGGCGCTGTTCGGGCGCATATTCCAGCAGCAGGGTAATCGGGTGGCAGCCGAAAACCTGCAATGGGTTCTTCTGAATAAAGCCGATTTCCTATTCAACTATTGACGCTATGGACTCCATCATCGACAGAAGAGTTTTTTTCAAAATTGCTGCCACCGGCGTTGCCGGCTATTTCACATCACCCATGCGGATTTTTGCGCAGACCGTCACCAGCGACAGCCAGGCAAAGATCCTGGGAACGGCGAGATCTTGCATTTATATCTTGTTGCCGGGAGCACCCAGCCAGATCGACACGTTTGATCTGCGTGTTGGTTCATGGACGCCCCAAAATTTTGCACCGGAGACAATCAACGGCATCGACTGGCCCAACGGGCTATTGCCCAATTTAGGCGCGCAGTTCAGCCAGAATCAGTTCTCGATCATCCGAAGCTGCCAGTCGACGGCACTCGTTCATCCACTGCTTCAAAATTGGAACCAGATCGCAAGGAACCCGATCAGCGCCACCGGCAAGATCGCGCCAAATATCGGTTCGGTTGTAGCTCTGGAACTGGAATCGCAACGCAAGAGCGGCCAAAAACTTCCCGGATTTTTGTCGTTGAATGGCGGTGGAAGTCTGGCGGGTCCCGGATATTTCTCCGGCAAATACGCTCCATTCGACGTCGCTCCCAGTGCCGCCGGTCTGGCGAACCTGAGCAATCCGGACGGCCAGGCGGTGTTTACGGCGCGCTACAACATGCTCGTGGCTGCGGATGCGGCCCTGCGTACCCTTCCTTCACCGTACGGAACCGCAGTCGAGGAAATGGCCGACTTTTATTCCTCCGCGCGGACGATGATGTACGACCCGGCGATCACGAATGTGTTTCGTTTTTCAACCGCCGATCAGCAGAAGTACGGCAACAACGCTTTTGGGAATGCGTGTGTCACGGCGCGCAACGTCATTGCTGCGGACCTTGGTACCCGCTACATCCAGATCACGCTGGGTGGTTGGGACAACCATCAGAATATCTATGCTGCGAATGCGGGAATCTACCGCCCGGCCGGTCAGCTCGATGTCGGCTTGGGCAACCTCATCGCCGATCTGGCGGCGATGCCGGGCAGCGGGGGCGGGACAAAGCTCGACGAGACGTTAATCGTCGTCAAGGGCGAATTCGGACGCACGGTCGGAAACATTACAGACCGGCAGGGCAGGGACCATTACTTCGTTCATTCCACACTTATCGCGGGCGGAGGGGTACGCGGAGGGCGCGCGCTGGGCAAAACCACGCCCGATGCATTCTACGTCGACGATCCGGGATGGTCGGAACAGCGTCCCGTCTATGCCGAAGATATCGCCGCCACGATCTATTCCGCGCTCGGGATCAACTACACAACTGTGCGCCACGATGATCCGCTTGGCCGCGGGTTCGAGTACATTCCGACCACGACGGGCTATCCCGGCAAACCGATCGAAGAACTGTTCAGGTAGCGCCGAAATGACAATTGAACATTGAACGTTGAACATTGAACATTTCCCAGAAATAGCCAATGTTCAATGTTCGATTGTCATTTGTCATTCCAAAAAAGGGAGAGGCGGTAGACTACCGGGATGCGGCGATTTTTTCGGATTGCCAGACTGGTTGTGTTCCTGCTCTTCTGTTCCTGCAGTAATTCCAAACAATCCCGAGGTAGTGCCATGACTCAGTTTGTTGATGACTACTTCAATGCGTACTTCGAATGGAATCCATCCGCTGCTACATCGGTAGGTTTCCATCAATATGACGGCAATATCGAAGACTATTCTGCGGCTGCAGTCGCGAAGCGCATTGAGACATTAAAGCTGCTCCAAGGCCAAATCAGCGGCCTTCCTTCTCGCCGCACGCCGGATGAAGAGATCGATATAGAAATTCTTGATGGCCAGATTCGGGCGGAGTTGGTGGACCTGGAAACGCTCGAAACCTGGCGACACAATCCGATGAACTATGTTTCGGTGCCCGGAGGCGCAATCGACAACCTGATGAAGCGAAACTTCGCGCCTGCTGCCGAGCGTCTACGGTCGGTGATCGCGCGTCTGAAGGGCATTCCGAAGATAATTGCGGCAATGAAACAGAATATCGACAACCCGCCGCGTGAATTCACGGACCTCGCCTTCCGTATCGCCCATGGCTCGGTCGGATTCTTTAGAACAAGCGTCGCGAATTGGGCAAAAGACGCTGCGGGCGACGACACAGCACTGCTCAACGAGTTCGCGACGGCAAACGTTGCCGCCGCCAATTCTCTTCAAGACGCTGCAGATTGGCTCCAGAAGACCCTGCTTCCGAAATCACAAGGGACATACGCGATCGGCCGGGAGAAGTTTTCAAAGAAGCTTCAATATGAAGAGATGGTGGATGAGCCGCCCGAGCGTATTCTCGCGATCGGCGAAGAGAATCTGGAAAAGGATTACCAGGCATTCATCGAGACCGCTCTGAAGATCGACCCGTCCAAAGATCCTCATGAAGTGATGAAGCTGTTGTCAGATGAGCATCCCACAGAGGCGAGTTTGATTCCCGACGCGAAGAAAACCGTCGAAGGAATCATCCATTTCATTCGGGATCAAAAAATCATAAGCATTCCTTCCGAAGTCCGGCCCAGCATTACCGAAACCCCGCCGTATGCGCGCTCGGGAACCTTCGCGTCGATGGATACTCCCGGCCCTTATGAGACTAAGGCAACGGAAGCGTACTATTACGTAACGCCTCCCGAGAAGGAGTGGGATGCCGGTCATAAGGACGAGCATCTGCGGGCTTACAACCCGCCGGTGATGAATATCATCACGATCCATGAGGCTTATCCCGGGCACTACATTCAATTTCTGAATGCGAAGCAGTTTCCGACCAAGACACGCAAGCTGATTTCGTGCGGAACAAACGCCGAAGGCTGGGCACACTATTCCGAACAGATGATGATTGAAGAGGGTTTTGGCAACGGCGATCCGAAGATCCGATTGGCTCAGCTCCAGGAAGCCCTCTTGCGCGACGCTCGTTATGTCGTTGGCATCAAGCTTCACACCGCAGGTTGGACCGTCGCGGACGGCGCAAAATATTTCCGGGAAAAAGCGTTCCAGGAACCCGCGAATGCCTACGAGGAAGCGCGTCGCGGCGCTTACAATCCGACTTACCTTTATTACACCCTGGGCAAGCTGCAGATCTATAAATTACGCGAAGATTACCGCCGGGCGAAGGGTTCCACTTTCACCCTTCAAGCATTCCATGATGAGTTCGTGAGACAGGGGAGCATCCCGATCAAGCTCATCCGCCGCATTTTATTGCCCGGCGACAATCGTGCTACGTTGTGACGTCTCTAATATATAATGCCGCGCGTTGTGACAATGGATAGGGACAGACTACAGGAACTGTTGCAAGCGCGTGCGCAAGCCGATCAGGAGCTGGAAAAGCTGCGCACGCCCATGACCATCCTGTTCAGCGACATCAAAGGGTCTACTGCATACGCCGAGAAAAAGGGCGACGTTGAATACATGGCGATGATCAATCGCCATCACGCTATTTTGTTTCCGGTTATCGAACGGGAAGGCGGCCGCATTGTCAAGACAATTGGCGATGCAATTCTCGCCTGCTTCCAGGAGCCGGTCGCTGCGGTGAAAGCCGCTGCCGGTATGCAGCGCGGTCTGGTCGAGGACAGGAAAGGCCGTGACGAAACGAATCAAATCCATATTCGTATCGGTATGCATAAGGGTCTGGGTTTGATCAAGGATGGCGACGTTTTCGGCGACGTCGTCAATGCGGCGTCGCGAATCCAGAATCAGGCCGAGGTCGAGCAGATCTTGATCACCGACGTCTTGCTTGACGCGGCTAAGAGTGCCGGCTTCGAATGCGTAAAGATGGGGCGCGCCGAATTGAAGGGCAAGGATGAACCCATCGATCTCTATGCGGTTGCCTGGTCGGAAGCAGCGAGCCAGCAGCTCATCCAACAGGTTCAGACCCAGTACGAAAAGCGTTTTAAAGATCTCAGAAAACAGCAGGACGAGCTTGAAGAAACGTTCGAGAAGGCGCGCGATCAATGGCGGACCGAGCGCCGCAATCTCACCGGCGAAATCGAGCGACTCGAAGAGTCTATGGAACGCGCGCGCCAGGCGGCGCGGGCACAGACTTCCGAAGACCTGCAGTCGGAAATCCGATTCCAGCTTGAAGAAGCCATTCGTGCGCGTCAACAGCTTGAAGAGGAACTTGCCGCCGTTCAGCATAAACACGAAGCCGAACGCAACAACCTGAAAGCCCAGATTGCGGCGACTCAAGCCGGTGCCGTTGAGGCCATCGAACGGCTAAACAATCCTGCTCGGATCACAGTCGCCGTCAATGAAAAAGTAGAGACTCGTCTGGCCGAAGCCAAGCAGGAATGGCTGCTTCAATGGGAAGCCGAGCGAAGGCGTTTGAATGCGGAAATCGAGCGTCTCCGAAAGAGCGCATCGCCATCCGCCAAGGACGAAAAGAAGGAAGCAACAAGGCGCGCGGTTCTGGAAAAGCTCGGTAAGCTTCCGCCAGGCTCGGCCGGTCCCGCTCCCAAAACGCTGGATCAATGGCAAAAGGAATTCGAGGATGCGAAGATCGGATGGGAAACCGAACGCGAAAGCCTGAGCCTCAGAATCAAGAGGCTTGAAATGGAACTACAGCGTTCTCAGGACACCGTCCGCGCCGAAATTTTCCAGGAGATGCGCGCGCAGTACGAACCCCGAATCCACGAAGCCAACCGCGAGCGTCAGCAGCTCGAGCAGGAAATCCAATCCTTGACCAGTGACCTGGCAAGCGAGCGAAAGCGGCTGAATTCTCGTATCGAAGTACTCGAGAAGGCCATACCGGATGCCCAGGAAGCAGCGCGCAGGCAGGCAGTGGCCGAAGCGCAAAACGATTTGGACGTCAAGATCGAGGAGGCTAATCGCCTCCGCTCGCGCCTGGAGCGCAAGCATCAGGACGCTACTGAAGAATGGGAAGCGGAGCGCCGCCGCCTGACCAAGCAAATTGCCGCCCTTGAAGGCCAGCTAAAGGAAGCGCGGGAAGCGGCATTTAAGGCTCAAAAATCAGGGTCGCGGTAACGTCGTCCCAAACACGTGGTCCCATAAAGGCGAAGTGACCCCGAAACCCCGCTTATTGTTCGTGAAGTGGTGATAGAAGTGCCGTCGTCGTTGCCGCGCGATGAAGCCGGACTCCGATAAGCTGAAGTGCACTCGGTAGTGAACCGCTTCGTAATACAGAAAGCCCGTCCAGACTCCTGTCATAATCCCCGACGCCGAAAACGTGTTACGGGAAAGCGCAAGCAAAGCGGCATAGAGAACCGTCGAGATCGCCAGACCGTAAAGCGGGCGTACCAGAAGCTTCGTCGGATCGCGCGGCGACGCGTGATGCGCCAGATGTGACGCATTCACGATCTCTCGCAGCCCGGGATCGCGTATCGGAAATTGGATATGAAACACAAAACGATGTAGTGCGTATTCCAATAAAGTCCAGATCAAAATCCCGACCGGCATCAGCCAAAACAGATCGTTGAACCGGCTCTTCGGTTCGCCGCGAGAAGTCAGATAAAGCAGAAAAGACGCCAACAGCGGGAAAATCCAGAAGGAGCGAAATCGTACCAACCGCCCTCTCAACGTCATGCATATATTTTAGCGGAACGGCGCGGCTCCTGGCTCAACTGCAGCCACAAAAAGGCACAAAATACACACAATTAGACTTCAGATTTCTTGTGCCTTTTGTGGCCATTTCCCGCATAATTTTGCCGGGAGGCCCTTCACCATGAAACTTTTAACAGCAATTGTGCTCGCCGTCCTGACC
The DNA here is from genome assembly GCA_001920875.1 of Acidobacteria bacterium 13_1_20CM_2_55_15. Lineage (GTDB taxonomy): Bacteria > Acidobacteriota > Terriglobia > 20CM-2-55-15 > 20CM-2-55-15 > 20CM-2-55-15. Next base: position 6,453 of record MNKP01000047.1, on the reverse strand, counting down.
GGCATGCAAAACAAGCCTTCAGAAGGGACAAAGATGCCCGCACCTTTGAATTTCACCATGAAAAGCATTGATGGAAAGCCAATCGATCTTTCCAAGTATCAAGGACGGGTCGTTCTGATGGTGAACGTGGCCAGCCAATGCGGATTCACTCCGCAGTATGCAGGCCTCGAGGAACTGCACAAGAAATATGCAGCAAGCGGCCTGAGCATTCTTGGATTCCCCTCAAATGACTTTGGCGCCCAAGAACCCGGAAGCGATCCGGAGATCGCGCAATTCTGCAAGCAAAACTATGGCGTCGAATTCGACATGTTTTCAAAGATTGTAGTGAAAGGTCCCGGCCAGGCCCCCTTATATAAATACCTCACGGCGCATCCGAAATTTTCAGGCCAGGTGGATTGGAATTTCGAAAAATTCTTGATCGGACGGAATGGCGATGTGATCGCCCGCTTCAAGTCGGAAGTTGAACCCGCATCGAAGCAGATGGTATCGGCGATTGAGAACGCCTTAGCGGCCAAGTAATCCTGCGATAAGTGGTCCGTTCCCGTTTTCCCAAGTAGGGAAAATTTCACCGCGCTCGGGCGCCGCTATTCCGCCAATTCTCCGCAAAATACCGCAAATAAGGAACTCCCGCACATGGCATTGGAGGTGCGTCAACATACAGGGGGTAACGCTTATGAGAATCACTCGCCAGGCACTTTATTTCCTTCTAGCGATTGCGGCTCTGAGCGTGGCGGCATGCAATCGCGGCACTGACGTTGAAGCAGCGCGCGAGAAGCGCCAGCCAACCGTTACACCTGCAGAACAAGAATTTCTGATGAAGGCGGCCGACGCCAACCTTTCCAAGATCGATGTCGCACGGCTCGCGATGCATAAGTCGCAAAATTCGGATGTGAAGGATTTCGCGAATATGATTCAAAGCGACGACGCAAGCGCGCTCGAGGATCTGACCGACCTGATGAATGAGAAAGGTGTGTCGCTGCCTAACACCTTGAGTCCCGAGATGAAAACAGAAATCGAAACCATGACCGCCTTATCCGGCGCCGAGCTCGATCGCGAGTTTGCCAACATGATGGTGGCGCAACATGAAAAAGAGATTGGAATGTATCATGATCAGCTGGAGATCGCGCAAACTCCGGACGTCCGCAAATACGCGGAGGACCTGCTTCCAAGGCTCGAAATGCACTTAGAAAAGGCACAAAGACTCCAGAGCAAGCTCTTCGGGGAAAGCCGGAAATAAGCAATACAGATTCGCTGAAAATACTTTCGAGCGACCAATGTACATAGCACTGTAGCGGCGGTCCGCGAAGCGCAAGCGCGGCAGCGCGCAGCCTCAGGACGCGAAGCGCAAGCGCGGCAGCGCGCGCCTCAGGACGCGAAGCGCAAGCGCGGCAGCGCACAGCCCCAGGACGCGAAGCGCAAGCGCGGCAGCGCGCAGCCCCAGGACGCGAAGCGCAAGCGCGGCAGCGCGCAGCCCCAGGAAATGACCGCCGACTGTGCGCAATTGTGTGAGATCGCCGGCGGTCAATCGCCGGCGATCATAGACCGCTGCTACAGTTGCTCGTCTTGAGTTGTTCCGCGTCCCGCTAGTTCTTACTCTTGGCCTGAGCATGCAAGACCTTGGCATAGCAATCCCGGTGGTAATCCTTTCCGTGGGCCACTGTTCTTGGATCGTAGGGAGCGATCCGGATGCAGCAGTGGTGACACCAAACCGGCTGAGCATGGTACGGAGTGAGTGCCATCGATTTTAAAGCCTTCATTGGGACCTCCGGTAAATACTGTCGCGGCGAGGCCGAAACATCCCCGCTACAGCTTCAATTTCAGAGTATGGAGGGATGATCGGACTGTGGACGGCCAGGACAGGTCCATATCGGTGCTGATCATCGGCGGAGGCGCCGCGGGTCTGGCCGCGGCGCAGCGGCTTGTGCGAGCCGATATCCGCGTAACCATCGTCGAAGCACGTGACCGGCTGGGCGGCCGAATTTACACCTTGCGCGTGTTTTTGATCTCTTTTGTGTGTTTTGTGCCTTTTGTGGCTGTTTCCCACATTTCCCCATTGACTTAATCGGCGTACAAGGTTAACCTACCGATCGGTCGGTAGGTGGACTCTGTATGCGTGAAAAGCGGCAAAAACGGCAAAGCGGGAACGGCGATTTCACCCGGAACCGGGTTTTCGAGGTTGCCGCGGAAGTGTTTCACCGCAAAGGCTACGACAATACTTCGATGAGTGATGTGGCCTCGGCGGCGGGTCTCACCAAGGCGGGTCTTTATCACCACATCTCGAGCAAAGAAAGTTTGCTGTATACCGTGCTCGATTATGGTCTGGATCTGACCGAAGCGTATGTCATCCGGCCGCTCGCGGGAATTTCCGATCCTCTCGAGCGATTGGAAACGATGATCGATCTCCATCTGCGCCTGGTGCTTGAAGAGCGCAATCTCGAAGTGACAGGTCTTCTTCATGAGTGCAGGACGCTGTCGGCTTCCGATCGGTCCAGGATCAACCGGCGCAAGAAAGAATATGTCCGGATGGCCGCCGGCATCATCGCCGACGTCACGAAGAAGTACAACGTGAAGGACGTGGATCCGAAATTGGCGGCGTATGCGCTGCTTGGAATGTTGAATTGGACTTATCAGTGGTACAAGACATCGGGCTCGAGCACACGCGAGGAGATCGTCAGGACTTTTCAGCGCATTTTTCTGCAAGGAATTCTTGGGAGTGCTTGGGTTGACCGGCAGGCTAATGCGACTGCGCATTAGAAGAGGCGTGGGGGGCGGCCAGTAGTAATGAGGCCGCCGCGCGGAGCGCCCGACGCTAATAAAAGGAGAAACAGATGGACCGAATCATCATTTTCGACACGACATTGAGAGATGGAGAACAGGCTCCCGGCTTCAGTATGAACGTCGAAGAGAAGCTGAAGATGGCACGGCAGCTTGAACGCCTGCAGGTGGATGTGATCGAAGCGGGATTCCCGATCGCCTCGGAAGGCGACTTTGAGGCGGTGAAAAAAATTGCTGCCGAGATTCGCAGCACAACGATTGCCGCGCTGGCTCGCGCCGTGCCCCCGGATATCGATCGCTGCTGGCAGGCGCTGGAGGGCGCCGCGCATCCGCGCATTCATACATTTCTGGCGACAAGCGATATTCACCTGAAGTACAAGCTGAACAAGAGTCGTGGTGAAGCTCTCGATATTGCCGTCAAGGCTGTCGAGCGCGCGCGCAAGGTGTGCGACGAGGTCGAATTTTCTGCCGAGGATGCCGGCCGCACGGAAATCAATTACCTGTGTACGATCTTCGATGCGGTGATTGATGCGGGCGCGACGATTGTCAACGTGCCGGATACGGTTGGTTATCAAACGCCGGCGGAATATGGACAGCTCATTCGTACACTGCGGGAGCGCTTGAAGAATGCCGATCGCATCACGATCAGCACGCACTGCCACGATGATCTTGGATTGGCTGTTGCCAACAGTCTTGCCGCAATTGAGAATGGCGCCCGCCAGGTCGAATGCGCGATCAACGGGATCGGCGAGCGTGCCGGAAACGCGGCCTTGGAAGAGGTCGTCATGGCGCTGGATACGCGAAAGCGCTATTACAACGTCACGACCGGCGTGAAGACCCAGGAGTTATATCGCTCCAGCCAGTTGCTTTGCCAGCTTACCGGTAAACAGGTTCAGGTGAATAAGGCGATCGTCGGTGAGAATGCATTCGCTCACGAGGCGGGAATACATCAGGACGGCATGCTCAAGAACGCCGTCACTTATGAAATCATGTCGCCCGACCATGTCGGTGTGCCGCGAAGCATGATTGTGCTGGGGAAACATTCGGGCCGCCACGCGCTCGAAGCACGGTATCGCGAGCTTGGATACGCGCTCACTCGAGAGCAGCTCGAAAGGGCGTATGTCAAATTCCTCGAAGTCGCCGACAGTAAAAAAAGGGTTGAAGATCAGGATTTGATTTCGATACATGAAAGCGCGCATAGCGTGGCTGCCGGGTGATGGAGTCGGCCCGGAGGTGCTGCGAGAAGCTCGCCGGGTTTTGGACGTCATTGCCGGCGAGCATAATCACGAATTCGAGTATGTCGAGGCCGATATTGGCGGCGTTGCCATTGAACGTCATGGCGAACCGCTGCCAAAAGCTAGCCAAGACGTTTGCCTGACGTCGGACGCGGTTTTCCTTGGCGCTGTCGGTGATCCCAGGTTCGATCATCTGCCGCCCGGGAAAAAATGCGAAAACGGGCTGCTCGATTTGCGAAAGCTGCTGGGCAATTACGCGAATCTCCGGCCGGTCAGTGTTTTCGAAGCTTTGGTCGACAGTTCGCCCCTTCGCCGCGATTCTGTTCGCGGAGTCGACCTGATGATCGTCCGTGAACTGCTCGGTGGAATCTATTTCGGTTCGCCGCGCGGCCTTGACGAGACGCAAGCATTCAATACCGAAATCTATACGCGCGACGAAATACAGCGTATTGCTCGAGTCGCGTTCAAGCTTGCGCGCCACCGGCGGCGGCGGGTTACGTCGGTGGATAAGGCGAATGTGCTGGAAGCTTCAGTGCTGTGGCGGCAAACGTGCGGCGAAGTTGCGAAACAATTTCCCGATATCGCGTTTCAGAACATGTACGTGGACAACTGCGCGATGCAGTTGATCGCAAAGCCTGCGCAATTCGATGTCATCCTGACGAACAACATGTTCGGAGACATCCTCAGCGATGAGGCCTCAATGCTCGCCGGAAGCCTGGGCCTGCTGCCTTCCGCAAGTATCGGCGGCAAGATTGGACTCTATGAGCCCGTTCACGGCTCCGCTCCGGATATCGCAGGGAAGGGAATTGCCAACCCTTTGGGCGCGATTTCCTCGGCAGCGCTGCTGCTGGAACATTCGCTCGAACTGCCTCGCGAAGCCACCAAACTGGAACGTGCGATTGTCAAAGTGCTGAGCCGCGGCTACCGCACCCCGGATCTGAAGAGCCGGGCAGGCCGTGAAAAATCCAAAGAGCGAATCGTCTCGACCAAGGAAATGGGCGAACTGGTGTGTGACTATATTCGGATGCCCGATGCGACATAGGATAGGGAATAGCCACAAAAAGGCACAAAACACCCAAAATATTTTTGTGAATTTTGTGCCTCTTTGTGGCTAATAACATGTTGGAATATGAAAACTTTATACGACAAAATCTGGGACTCCCACGTCGTCGTTGCTGAGACCGACGCGCCCGCCATTCTCTATATCGACCTGCATTTGATCCACGAGGTCACGACGCCTCAGGCCTTCACCGGCCTCAGGAAGCGCGGTCTGAAAGTCCGCCGCACCGATAAGACATTTGCAACCATGGATCATTCGATTCCGACCTCGAGCCGGTCGCTTTCCGGTTTCGACGAGATGGCCGCCAATCAGGTCCGCACCCTGGCCGCGAATTGCGCCGAATTCGGGGTACCGCTGTTTGATCTGAACAGCCCGAAACAAGGAATCGTTCACGTAATCGGTCCGGAGCTGGGATTGAGCCAGCCCGGCTCGACCATCGTCTGCGGCGACAGTCATACCTCCACGCACGGCGCGTTCGGCGCGCTTGCTCACGGGATCGGTACGAGCGAAGTCGAGATGGTCCTCGCGACCCAATGCCTTCTGCAGCGCAAATCTAAAAATTTCCTCGTTCAGTTTGATGGACAGCTCCAGCCGGGCGTGACGGCAAAGGACATGATCCTTGCGCTGATCGGTCAAATCGGAACAGGTGGTGGAACCGGATGCGTTTTCGAATTCGCCGGCTCCGCGATTCGCGCTCTCGATATGGACGCGCGCATGACCATCTGCAACATGTCCATCGAGGCCGGGGCGCGCGCCGGTGTGATCGCACCCGACGACCGCACATTTGAGTATCTGGCCGGCCGCGAATTCGCTCCAAAGGGGAAAGACTGGGATGACGCGCTCGCCCGATGGAAAAAGCTGCCCAGCGATGAAGGCGCTCACTTCGACAAGACGGTCACTATAGACGTTTCGGCGCTCGAACCGATGATCACCTACGGAACGAATCCGGCGATGAGCATTCCAATCTCGGCCCGCGTTCCGAAACCGGAGAACGAAGCCGATGCGGCGGCACTGAAGTACATGGCATTGGAACCCGGTCAGGCTTTGGCCGGACATCCAATTGACGTTGTGTTCATAGGAAGCTGTACGAACAGCAGGCTTTCGGATCTGCGCAGTGCTGCCCGGGTGATTCGCGGGCACAAAGTAAGCAGCGGGGTTCGCATGCTCGTTGTGCCGGGTTCCTACGAAGTGAAGCGGCAGGCCGAAGCCGAAGGCCTCGACCGCATTTTCAAGGAAGCCGGTGCAGAGTGGCGCGAAGCCGGCTGCAGCATGTGTATTGCGATGAACGGCGACGCCGTTCCGGCGGGCAAGGTATCTGTGAGCACAAGCAATCGAAATTTTGAAGGCCGTCAAGGGAAGGGAGCACGCACGCTTCTGGCGTCG
>MNKP01000142.1 GCA_001920875.1 Acidobacteria bacterium 13_1_20CM_2_55_15 | reverse complement strand
GCCTTCGCCACGTCGCTCTAAACGTCCGCGACGTGCAGAAATCCATCGAATTTTATTCCAAAGTTCTCGGCATGAAATTGGAGTGGATGCCCGATGAAGACAATGCGTATTTAACATCAGGGCAAGACAACCTCGCCCTCCATAAGCTTCCACCAGGAGTCGAACCGGGCAGGATCCAAACGATTCATCATATCGGGTTCGTTGTCAGGCGTCCTGAAGATGTCGATCGGTGGGCCGAACAAATTCGACGCCATGGCCTCGGCTTGGTTCAGGAACCCAAGACCCACCGGGACGGGGCAAGATCCTTTTATTTTCATGACCCCGACGGACTCCTGATTCAGTTGATCTATCACCCTCCAATTTCGGATAAGTCTCTGTAACTATTTTACCTGCACCGAGTCTATGATAGTGTAAGTAAGTACTTACTTATGAAACACGATCGTCGGCAACAGATCATCGCCACCGCAATGGAGTTGTTTGGAAAGAAGGGATTTAGGGGAACGACAACGCGCGATTTGGCGACCGAAGCGGATGTGAATGAAGCGATCATTTTCCGCCACTTCAAGACGAAGGAAGAACTGTATACCGCCATTATCGAACAGAAGGCCGGCGAGCGCGATTCGTATCATGAAGAGTTGGAGCGGCTGGCGACTGTGGGTGACGACGAGCAGTTTTTGGAAGCGGTCGGAAGGACTTTTTTGGAGAAGCATGAAACCGACACGACGTTCATGCGTCTTCTTCTATTCAGTGCGCTGGAAGGGCATCAGCTTTCCGACATGTTCGTGTCGAGCATGGCTGAGCGGCATCCGATCGCCAATTACATTAAGCGACGGATCGGTGATGGAGCCTTTCGCCAGGTCGATCCGCAATTGGCGGCCCGCGCGCTCATGGGCATGTTTGCCAGTTTCATCATGTGGCAAGAGATCTTCGGTTTTAAGAACAAGCAGCCTCGGGATCGCGAAGAGGTGGTGCATATTTTCGTTTCGATTTTTTTATCGGGAATGCGCCGATAGCCGAATTTTGTAAAGAGTTGTTAAAGCGATGCCGCGGCGCCGCTCATCCGTGTCAGATTATTTTTTATGAGACAACGACTAAGCAAAACGAAAACATGGATCGCCATCACGCTTGTCCTCCTGGGCGCGGTGTTGGTGTTTGCCGTCCGCAAAGAGAGGGCATCCGCAGGAGAATTTTTCACGGCGCCTGTTGACATGGGATCGCTCCGCACCAGCGTGAACGCAACCGGTGCCGTCCAAACCGTCGTGACGGTTCAGGTAGGCAGCCAGATTTCGGGGCAGATCCTAGAGCTCTACGCGGACTACAACTCCATGGTGAAGCGCGGGCAGCTGCTGGCCAAAATCGATCCTCGGAATTTTCAGGCGCAGGTTGAGAATGCCCAGGCAAGCGTGGCTGCCGCGCAGGCACGCATGATCATGCCCGGGAACACTTTCTTCGGAGGAGCGAGTTTGGGCGCCGGAGCGGCAAGTACGCTCACGGAAGAAGACGTTCAGGCAATGGTACGGGAAATTCAACCGGGACAGACGGATGATTTTCTGGTGCGCAGCCTGACGGATGTCGCGCAGGCTTCGGCGCAAGTCACGACCTTGATGACCGTCCTGCTTGGCAGCATCGCCGCGATTTCACTGATCGTCGGCGGCGTCGGCATCATGAACATCATGCTGGTTTCGGTCACTGAGCGGACGAGAGAAATCGGTATCCGTATGGCTGTTGGTGCGCGGCCGAACACGATCCGGCTTCAATTTTTGACCGAATCGCTGGTGCTGAGCCTGGCGGGCGGTGCTGTCGGTGTCGTGATCGGCGGTACCCTGGCTGCTCTTGTTTCGCGTGTGCTGGGCTGGCCTACACTCGTTTCGGCACTCTCAGTTCTGATTTCTTTTGCATTCGCTACTGCGATCGGCATTTTCTTCGGCTACTACCCGGCTCACAAAGCGGCAGCTTTGGATCCAATTGACGCCTTGCGGTACGAATGACGACTTCACTCCCGCCCTGGATTAGGTTGAAACCACTCTTGAGGCTGCGCGCATCGCTTAAGGTTTCGCGCTGTCGCGCTCACGCTTCGCTAAAAAGTTCCTGCCATTTTTGAGGAGTTTTGAATGAAAGTATCGAGAATCTTTGTCGCTTTGCTCGTGATGTTTGCGCTTTTCCGGACGTCGGCCTCCGCGCGAGCTGAGATCAACACCAACTTTGTGAAGGAGTTTCTAAACCGCTATCGCCCTTTGAAGGTCGGCTCACCGGCTGCGGCGCAATCCTCTCAAGATGTGGCATCCCTCATCCGCACAGGCCAACTGCCGCTCAGCGTCGGTGATCTCATCAACCTGATAATTCAGAACAATCTCGATGTTGGTGTCAACCGGCTCACACCGCTGTCGTCAAGGTATTTGATCGAAACGATGTATCTTCCCTTCGAGCCTACGCTCCATCTGCAGGCGACCGTGACGCGCAATACGTCTCCGGCGATATCGCAGCTGATCGGCGCACAGTCATTGAGCACGTTGGGCGGGGCTTATTCGCTGGGGTTTTCTCAGGCGCTGGATACGGGAACTACTCTTGGCGTTGATTTCGTCATGAATCGCAACTCATCTAACAGCGCTTTCAACACGTTCAATCCCTCCTACACGGGTCTTCTGCGCTATTCGTTCAGCCAGCATCTGTTGAAGGACTACGGCCGCGTGAACAATAGACGGCAGATTCGGGTCGCACAAAATAACCAAAAAATCTCGGAGACCCAGTTTGAGCGACAACTCATCGATTTGGTAGCGCAGGCGCAGCGGGCGTACTGGGATCTCGTGTTTGCGGCTGAAGATATCAAGGTCAAGCAGCGGTCGATGGATCTGGCGCAGAAGACGCTCTCCGATAATGAGATTCAGGTCAGGATTGGGACATTGGCGCCGATTGACGTTGTCCAGGCCGAATCCGAGGTGGCCAATCGCCGCGTGCAGTACGTCACATCGACATACACGGAAGTTCAAACGCAGGATCAAGTGAAGAAGCTGATCACTTCTCAGGGCGATCCGGGTCTCATCTTGGCCAAGCTCATCCCTTCGCAAGTTGTCCCAAAACCACAGTCTTCGGATGTACCTCCTATAGAGCAGGCCATCAAAATCGCTCTGGAAAATCGTCCGGAGATCAAGCAGCTCCAGTTGGATCTTCAGAACAAGAAAATCGATCTCGAATACACAAAAAACCAGTTGTTACCGACGGTCGATCTATTTGCTGCCTATAACCAGAATGGCGTGGGCGGAAAGGAGACGATTCGCAGCGGTTTCGGGCCAACCGCCCCAATCGTCGCCCAGTTCGAGGGCGGTATTTTTGACTCGTTCGGCCAGTTATTTGGGTATGGATATACCGGGTATTCGGTCGGCTTGTCGGTACAAATTCCGCTCCGCAATCGCGCCGCGCAAGGAGAAAATGCACGCGCGATGACGGACGAACGTATTGCTGAGCAGAGGATAACCTCGCAAGCTCAGCAGATCGCGTTGGAAGTGCGAAATGCGCTGACCCAGGTCGATATGAATCGTGCGCGGATCGAAGCTGCGACTAAGGCCAGTGAACTGTCGGAACGCCGTCTTGAAGCCGAGCAGAAGAAATTCGATCTTGGCGCCTCGACTATACGATTCGTTCTCGAAGAGCAGCGTAATGTCGCTCAAGCTCAGACCGACGAGCTTCAAGCGATCGTCAACTACACGAAGGCGCTGGTTGATATTGACCGCGCGATGGGCATGACACTAAAGAAGAACAACATCGAGATCGAGAAAACGCTCATCTCCGGCCCGACTGCCCGGTAGAGGGCGCGTTCAAATGAGAATTGAGAATTGATTAGTGACTAATGAGGAATGTCTGCGGGAGTTGTACACGCCGGGCACGGTCGGGAGGACGTGCCCGGCTACAGGTCGGGATTTTACGGGCGAGTTCCGAACCTGTTGGGTCCGGAAAGGCTTCGGTGAGGGGATGAATTGGTGGGAGAGGGAAACTGTATGGTCACGTCAACCGGATTTTCCAGACGGAAATCCAGGCGCGTTTCGGAATCGACTCGAATCTGCTCGCCTTTTCTGACAGCCTCAACGCCGGCGCCGGCGCCCGCGCCGGTAGCGCCTCCGATGATGGCTCCTTTGCCCCCGCCCGAGATGGCGCCAATGGCGGCTCCGATTGCCGCGCCAAGGCCGGCACTCCGTGCTGTTCTCGCCCCTTGAGAGGCGCCGGTATTTTCAAATGTGTTGCTTTCCAGCACGTAGCTTTTGTCTCCAAGAAAAATGCGGTCCAACTGGAGCTGCAGCTCGCTTTTGCCGGATAGCCTGCCGGCGGACTCCACCTTCGTCAGCTTGACGTAAACTTCGGCCCCTTTCGGGAAAACTGTTTCGTTATCCACGACGATCGGCGAATCGAGCGATGCCTTGAATGTTTCGCCGACATGGGCAGTCGATGAATCCACCGCATCGATCATGCGAATGGATACGGGAGTTCCTTTAGGCACGGTCGCCTGTCGCGCGACGGGTGCAACCGGTTCGGATTTAACCTGTGTCGGTTCCGGAGGCGCCCCGGGCGCATCGACTGCCGGCGCCACCGGCGCCGGTAACGTCAAGGTGGGAGAGGCTGCAGGCGCCGGCGCTTCCGCAGCAGAGGTTTCCTTCTTCGGTACCTCGTTACGTGCGATGTCCCGCGACGGTTTCGCTTTCGGAACCGGACGCGAAACGGCGGGGGGCTCCTCTATTGCCGTGCGTGAGCGCGGCGTATAAGAATGCTCGATCGGCTCGGCCGGCGTGACGCTATCCGTCGTATCCGCCTTCGCCGAAGTGGCCAGCTGAGCTTGGGACGTGGACGTCGTGCCTGAGCATCCAGACAGTGCCAGGATCAGGCACAGAGAAAGCAAAGCAAAAAGACTTCTTGGATGATACAGATGATACATATGTCCTCCCGTTTGTATATAGACCCGAAAACAGGAGAAACGTTACGGCCCGGCCGGCTTTTTACATCGTTTTGCAAACCGGCGTTTTTACAATCTTTTAACTACGGACAAGGTTGGCCATTGTCTAAATTCGCAGATAGGAATTTTGAGGAGAACCATTATGAGACGAACTTTACTCACTGTGGCGGCAATCTTGATGTTGAGCGCCACTCTTTTGGCCCAACGTGGACCGGGCGGACCTAGGGCTGGAGGTCAGCGGCCGAATCCCGGCGCGGCCCTGAAGAATGCTCTTGGGTTGACGGACGCGCAGGTCACTGCGATACAAACATTGTCCCAGACGGAAAAGACCCGGGTGCAGGCCATCATGACCGACATTCAACAGAAGCGACAGACGTTGGACGCATTACTAAATCTTGCTTCGCCAAATCCGGCGGATGTTGGGAATGCCGCAATCACTCTTCATGCGGCCCGAGGCAAACTGCCCCCTGAACGGGACTACTTTATAAGCGAACTGAAGAAGCTGTTGACGGGCGAACAACAGCAGAAGCTGGATACGATCCTCGCTGCTAATGGTGGACGGGGTCTCCCCATTCCGGGGCTTGGCCCAGGCGGTTTTGGATTTGGAGGGTCCCGCGGCGAAAGGTAATCTGTCCCTCCCACACGCTCCCGCCTGACGATGTTATACTCCCCAGTTCATTTCCTGGACTGGGGAGTTGCTGATGGACTACCTGCCCGAAGTCTTTGATCGCGTCGCGGCGTCGAGGGCCGCGAGCATCGCTTTGATCGAAGAAAACAAAGGATGGACCTTTGCGGAATTAGCTGATGAAGCCAACCGGATCGCTTCCGTCCTGAAGGAGCGACTGAACGGCGACACCGTCGGCATTCTCCTGCTGAATTCACAGAAATACATAGCGACTATGCTCGGGGCGTGGAAAGCCGGCAAGACAGCGGTACCACTGAACTACCTTTTGCCGCCTGCGGAGCTAGGTTTCATTATCAAGGACTCGGGCATGTGCAGCCTGATATCGTCGCCGTTTTTTAATCAGGCTCTTGGATCCGTAAAGCCGCTGTTGGGCGATCGCGGCGTGATTCTAATGGCCGATGATCCCGGCTTCACGAGCCCTTCAACCGGCGGCCTTCCGAGGGATTATCGTGATCCGGCATTATTTCTCTATACTTCGGGAACAACCGGGCGGCCGAAGGGGGTCATCCTGACGCATGACAATTTGCTGGCGAACGTTGAATCCTGCCAGCGCGCGGGAGACTTCGACAACCGTGACGCATTTCTCTGCCTTCTGCCCTTTTTTCACACCTATGCCATCACGGGCACTTTCCTTTTGCCGTTAACGAATGGCAGCAAGATGGTCTTGGTGGACCGCTTCCAGCCAACGAAAGTCCTGGGTTTGATTCAGGAACACAAAATCAGCGTTTTCCTCGCCATCCCGTCCATGTATAGAGTGCTTGCAGGCACAGAAGGCACCTTTGATCTTTCCTCTGTACGATTCCCGATTTCCGGAGGCGAACCGTTGCCTCCGGCCGTAGCGGAAGCCTTCGAAAAGCGCTTCGGCGTACCTATTTTTGAAGGCTACGGACAGACTGAGGCTGCACCCGTCGTCACTCTGAACAGGCCGGGAGCTCGAAAGCCGGGTACGATTGGGCCTCCTGTTCCGGGTGTGGAAGTGGCAATCTGGGATGAGCAGAATCGTCTGTTGGCGGCAGGGGAGATCGGTGAAATCATGGTTCGCGGCCGGAACGTGATGCGAGGTTACCACCATTTGCCCGAAGAGACAGCAAAGACGATCACGGATGGATGGTTGCACACCGGGGATCTAGGCACCATTGACCATGATGGATTTGTGAGCATTACCGGCCGGAAGAAAGATCTCATCATATCCGCCGGTGAGAATATCTATCCGCGCGAGATTGAGGAGATATTAGCGCAGCACCCGAAGGTCAAGGAAGTCGCTGTTATTGGCGTTAAGGACGAAATACGGGGAGAGGTACCGAAGGCATTCGTCATCGTTCGTGACGGAATGAGTGTCGAGGAGAAGGAACTCCGCAGCTTTTGCCGCTCGAATCTGGCAAACTATAAAGTGCCGAAGTACATCGAACTGGTTGCCGATTTGCCGCGAACGCCGACGGGCAAGGTTCTGAAGAGAATGCTATCGGCGGCGGCGACCGGCTATTAACTGTCGGCGGGACAGGACCGGCGTCCAATTCATTTCCGCCTGATACAGCGCCGCTACAGTTGATTTCGCTCAGTCGGAATGTATAATTTTTGCTTTATTTTCCATTACTGGCATTAACATCCCACAAGGAGACTCTATGGCATACATCATTTGCGAACCCTGCATCGGCACGAAGGATACGGCGTGCGTGGACGCGTGCCCGGTGGACTGCATCCACCCAAAGAAGGACGAACCCGAGTTCGAGTCCGCCACGATGCTCTACATTCATCCCGAAGAATGCATTGACTGCGGGGCTTGCGAGCCGGCGTGTCCTGTGACGGCCATTTTCCCGGAGGACAATGTTCCGGAACAATGGCAGAACTACATCGGCATCAATTACGAACATTACGGAATAGCGAAGAAGTAAAACCGCGGGGGCAAATTCGGGGACAGTGAGCAATTTCCCGACCTCGGGAAATTGCTCACTGTCCCCGAATTTGTCTGGAGCCACCTATGGCAGAAACACACATCGAGTCATTACTTAAAGAGCAGCGCATCTTCCCTCCATCTCCAGAATTCTCGAAACACGCACACATTCACAGCCTCGAAGTCTACGACTCCATAACCAAGCGCGCGGCAGAAGACCCCGAAGGTTATTGGGCGGACATCGCTGCCGAACTTGATTGGTTCGAACCCTGGAAGAAAGTTCTCGAATGGGATTCGCCCTTTGCAAAATGGTTCGTTGGCGGAAAAACCAATATTGCCTTCAACTGCATTGATCGTCATCTGAGTTCAGCAACGAAAAACAAAGTCGCAATCCTTTGGGAAGGCGAGCCCGGTGATGTCCGAGCGCTCAGCTATCAGATGCTGCATTACGAGGTCTGCCGCTTCGCCAATGTTCTGAAGTCGCTCGGAATCGAAAAAGGAGATCGCGCGACGATCTATATGGGGATGGTTCCTGAACTCGCGATCGCGATGCTCGCGTGTGCGCGCATCGGTGTAACGCACAATGTCGTGTTTGGCGGGTTCAGCGCCGAAGCCCTGCGCGATCGCATCAATGATTCGAAGTCCCGCGTCCTGATCACTGCGGACGGTGCTTATCGGCGAGGCGCCATTGTGCCGCTGAAGAAAAATGCCGATGAGGCGCTGTCCGGCGCGCCTTCCATTGAACGCGTCATTGTATACAAACGTACGGGCGAACCGGTAAACATGGCTCCTCCTCGCGATCTCTGGTGGCATGACCAGGTGGCCAAAATGGCCGGGGTATGTCCTGCTGAGCGGTTGGAAGCCGAGCATCCTGTGTTCATGCTCTACACGAGCGGTACGACAGGAAAACCCAAAGGTGTCGTTCACGCAACCGGCGGCTATATGACCAACGTGTATATCACCACGAAATGGGTGTTCGATTTGAAAGACGAAGACACGTTCTGGTGTTCTGCGGATGTGGGCTGGGTGACGGGGCATAGTTATATCGTTTACGGTCCGCTTCTGAATGGTGCAACGTCGGTGATGTATGAAGGAGCCCCAAATTACCCGGAGCCGGATCGATTCTGGTCGATTATCGAGAAGTTCAAGGTCAACATCTTTTACACAGCGCCTACGGCCATTCGCTCATTCATCAAGTGGGGCGATCTTTGGCCGGCCAAACACGACCTTTCCAGTTTGCGGCTGCTTGGGACCGTCGGTGAGCCGATCAATCCTGAAGCCTGGATGTGGTATCACAAAAATATCGGACGTGATCGTTGTCCCATTGTCGATACGTGGTGGCAAACGGAAACGGGAGCCATTATGATTTCGCCTATTCCCGGCGCGCTCCCGACCAAACCCGGTTCGGCGACCAGACCGTTGCCTGGTGTAGTGGTTGATGTCGTCGACCGCCAGGGGAAATCCGTCGGTACAAATCAGGGCGGATTTCTGGTGATCAAACGCCCGTGGCCTTCGATGTTGCGCACAATTTACGGTGATCCCGAGCGATACAAGAAACAATACTGGAGCGAAATACCAGGTATGTATTTCACCGGCGATGGCGCCCGGTGTGATGAAGACGGTTACCTGTGGATCATGGGACGCATTGATGACGTGATCAACGTTTCAGGTCATCGGATCGGAACCATGGAGGTTGAGAGTTCGCTTGTCAGCCATCCCACAGTCGCGGAAGCTGCGGTGGTCGGGCGGCCGGATGAGTTAAAGGGCCAGGGCATTGTGGCGTTTGTGACGCTCGCCGCCGGCCATCAAGCCGCACCCGCGCTCAAGGAAGAACTGAAAGGCCACGTAGCAAAGACGATAGGCGGTTTTGCCAAACCGGACGAAATCCGGTTTACGGACGCGTTGCCGAAAACACGCAGCGGAAAAATCATGCGCCGGCTGTTACGCGATTTGGCTTCGGGCCAAGCCACAGTCGGAGATACGACGACACTGGAGGATTTTTCGGTGCTCACGAAATTGCGCGAAGAGGAAGAATGATGGCTCCACGAATTGGATTTATCGGTTTGGGAATCATGGGAAAGCCCATGGCGCGAAATCTCGTCAGGGCCGGTTTCACAGTAACGGTCCATAACCGCAGCCGGGCAAAAGTCGAGGAGTTGGTCCAGGACGGTGCGAGCCGGGCGGCTTCGCCTCGCGAAGCCGCGTCTGCTGCCGACATTGTGATCACGATGCTGCCGAACTCACCCGATGTTGAACTCGTGGCGCTCGGCGATGGCGGCATCAAGGACGCGGCCAGGCCCGGTCAATTGTTCATCGATATGAGCACGATCAACCCAATCGTTTCCCAGAAAATTGCCAAGGAACTCGCCCCTCTCGGTGTGGCTATGGTTGATGCGCCGGTCAGTGGCGGCGAAAAAGGGGCCATCGACGGCACCCTATCGATCATGGCCGGTGGCGCGCCGGAAGATTTCGAGCGCGCGCTTCCGGTTTTCAACGCACTTGGCAAAACCATTACGCATATGGGGCCAATCGGCGCTGGAGGGTTTACGAAGCTTGCCAACCAAATCATTGTCGCGGTCAACCTCACAGCCATTGGCGAGGCGCTGGTTTTCGGAGCCAAGGCCGGTGTGGATCCACAGAAAATGATTCGTGCGCTTGCGGGAGGGCTGGCCGGCAGCAAATGTCTGGATCAGAAATCAGAAAAGATCCTGTCCGGCGACTTTGCGCCCGGTTTTAAGATCGATCTTCATTTCAAAGACCTCAACCTGATCCAAGATGCTGCGCGATCCGTCGGCGTACCCATTCCAACGGCTGCTTTTGTTGAACAATTATTCTCAGCGCTCCGTGTCCGCGGGCGGGGTGGTCTGGATCATTCCGGCGTGATCACGTTATTCGAGGACCTCGCCGGAGTTCAGGTCAGGAAAACGCAGGCTAGCGCTTAAGCGTTTTGGCGTAAGACAGATAGCTCTTTGCCAGTTGATCATTACTTTCGATGTATTGCTTCCACTGCTCGTCTGTGTAACCTTGCTGCGGCGGCGAAGATTTTAATTTCGTAATCTCGTCCATCGCCCTCTGCCCGTACTGGATCGCCCGATCCAGACTGGCCTGTTTTCCGTCCAGCGAATAGGCTCGCGTCACCGTGAGCAAAGCCACCAAATTATTCGGATCGACTTTTATGGCTTTTTCGCAATATTCGATGACCTTGGCTTGATCGTTCTTCTGTTGGTAGATCTGAATCAGTTGCAGGTAGGCCTCTCGTATGGACCTGGATTGCCCGAATTGCTTCTCAAAATCCTGAAGGAGCACGATCTTGGCATCTACGTTGTTTTCCGCGTCAATCTTCTGGAATGCCTTATCTTCGGGACTTCCCGCAATCACCTGCGCATTTGCAATCGAGACCAGCCCCCAGACAAAGACAACACACAACGTCAAAATGACTCTTGTCTTCATTTGGAACTCCTCTATGACACCCCTCATGTCCGGTTGGGTGAGACTCTATCAAAACTGGGCCGCTAGAGGGGAAGATTTTTCGCAGCGTTTCACCCTCTCCTTCTGGGAGAGCGCGGTGTGAGGGTGTCAGCAAACGACGAATAGCCGGGCGCGAAGCGCGAGCCCGTCTGCGCCACTTCGGTGGCTTCGCGGCATTCTTTTGATGGCGCAGCCTCCCCTCCTCTGCGAGGAGGGGAATACGTGACCGTCACTCACAAGCCGCGCTCAAGGGAAAATGCCCAACTGCTCGTACGCCAGCGCCACCTTCTTGATAGCAATGATAAATGCTGCGGTTCGCATGCTTTCTTTCGGCACCCGCGTATGATGCACCTCACGGATGGTGCGGTATGCCGTGACCATCGTCTCTTCCAGCCCGGAGTTAACGAGATCGATTTCTTCGGGTCCCCGCACAAGGAATTTCTTATCTTCTTCGGGAACCGGTTTGCCGATCATTTTCTCGATCGTGCCGACGAGCTTCTGGTTTTTGATTTCTTCCAGATGCTTTTGAAGCCGGCCAAATCGCATATGAGACAGATTCTTTCCCCATTCGAAATATGAAACCGTGACACCGCCGGCGTTCAGGAAGATGTCCGGAATGATAAAAACGCCGCGGCCGTGCAACCGCTCCTCAGCTCCCGGGGTTGTCGGGCCGTTGGCTGCTTCGGCCAGAACCTTGCAATTGATGCGATCGCAATTCTCGAGAGTAACTTGGTTCTCGAGCGCTGCCGGGATCAGAATGTCACAAGGGATATCCCAAACCGAGTCTGGACCTGGAAGCGTTTCGGCACCCGGAAAGTTCCGGATCGAGCCGGTGTCTTTTCGGAATTCGTTCAATTCCTCGATCGGCAGTCCTTGCGGGTTGTATAAGGCTGCATCCCATTCCGCAATGCCAACGACTTTGCATCCGTCTTCTTCGGACAGGAACTTGGCGGCGTAGTAGCCGACATTTCCGAATCCCTGGAAGACCAGCGTTTTACCTTCAAGACCCGGCGAGAGTCCGAGCTTTTTCAAGTCTTCTGAGTATTGAAAAGCTTCGCGGATTCCGTACTGTACCCCACGGCCGGTAGCTTCGCGCCGTCCATGGATACCTCCTTGTGCCACCGGCTTTCCTGTGACGCAGGCCAGATTATCGATTCCACCGGGATTAAATGCATCGTAGGTATCGGCCATCCAGGCCATTTCCCGTTCGCCCGTGCCGACGTCGGGTCCCGGAACGTTCTCTCCGGGTCCCAGATATTCTTTGCGGATCAATTCAGCGGTGAATCGGCGGGTAATTTTCTCTATTTGTTCTTCGCTGTATTTCTTCGGATTGAAACGCACGCCGCCCTTCGACCCGCCAAAGGGTACGTCGACAATCGCGCATTTGTACGTCATCAGGGCGGCCAGGGCCATGATCTCGTCCTGGTTTACGTGTTCGCTGAAACGAATGCCGCCTTTGACAGGCTTTTTATGTTGGCTGTGTTCGGCACGCCAGCCCTCGAATATCTCGTATTTGTCGCCGCCGAATCGGACGGGGAATTGAAAATAGTAAACGTTGTTGCAGGCCTTGATCTGGCTTATAAGGAAAGGATGAATTTTCAAATATTGCGCTGCACGATCGAACTGCTTCGAGACAATTCCGTTGAAGTTGAGATCTTCCTTCTTTGCAAGCGTAGTAGGCATTCAGTCTCCTTCTCATCCTCTCCCTCTGGGAGAGGGTAGGGTGAGGGTCTCAGGATTCGACCAGACTTGTGACCCTCACCCGGCGCTTCGCGCCGCCCTCTGCCAAAGGGAGAGGGAGCAGCGTTTGTCCTCACCTTCGAAAGCGTGTATCCACGTATTCGTCCAGAATGTCAATGAACTCTTTGACGATCGTGCCACCCTTCAATGTGGTCATGAGCCGCCCATCGGCGTAAACAGGCGCCTTCGGCTCTTCTCCGCTGCCGGGTAAAGATATTCCAATGTTGGCGTGCTTGGATTCGCCGGGACCATTCACGACACAACCCATGACAGCAATCTTCAGATTTTCCACGCCCGGATACTTTTCCTTCCAGGCAGGCATTTGCGAGCCGATGTACTGCTGTATGTCGTCGGCCATTTCCTGAAATAAGGTGCTCGTTGTTCGCCCGCAGCCGGGACAGGCCGTCACGCGGGGAGAGAACGTTCGGATACCGAGACTTTGAAGAATGTCCTGGCAGGTGCGAACCTCTTCGCAGCGGTCGCCGCCGGGCGCAGGTGTCAGGCTGACCCGAATCGTATCGCCGATGCCTTCCTGCAACAAAACAGACAACGCGGCTGTGCTTCGGACCATGCCGCCTCTTCCCATGCCGGCTTCCGTCAGACCCAGATGTAACGCGTAGTCTGAGCGTGCAGCCAATTCCCGATAAACGTCGATCAGGTCCTGCACGCCTGAAACCTTTGCACTGAGGATAATGCGGTCTGCCCGCATTCCGTACGCGCGGGCCATTTCCGCCGATTCAATAGCGCTCACCACCATCGCTTCCATGATGACGTCGCGGGACTCTCTTGGATCGGGACGGCGGGCGTTTTCATCCATCAAACGCGTGACAAGGGATTGGTCCAAAGACCCCCAGTTCACGCCGATGCGTACGGGCTTTGCGTTCTCAACCGCGATTTCGATGATGGACCGGAAATTATCGTCATGACGGCGTCCGATTCCCACATTGCCGGGATTAATGCGGTATTTGTCCAGAGCGCGGGCACAATCGGGATACTCCCGCAGAAGAATGTGACCGTTGTAGTGGAAATCACCAATGACCGGAGCGGTAGTGTGGCTCTCGCGCAACCGCGAGACGATCTCAGGAACAGCGCGCGCGGCCTCTCGGGTGTTGACCGTCACGCGAACGAGTTCCGACCCGGCTAGGGCAAGAGCTTGCGCTTGTTCTACTGTGGCAGCGACGTCCGCGGTGTCGGTGTTGGTCATGGATTGGACGGCGATGGGATGATTTCCGCCGACCCAGACTCCGCCGACATTCACCGGAATTGTCGTTCGCCGCTTGATCTCAGCCATGGACAAAGGAAACATAACACGAACCGAGAGCACAAGAGCTTACTTGAAGGTTATAAGTCCCGCTGCGGATAATGTCGACTCGACGAGGCTTTTTTGGTCCCGTACTGGATTGCGTCGACTCCAGTCTTGAGGCTGCGCGCTATCGCGCTTGCGCTGCGCGGGAACGGCCTCGTGGATTAGACGTTATCCGTAGCGGGGCTTGAAAACGTGGAGTCGACGTAATCCAATACGGGACGTATAATACACGCCGCCGGCTGACCGGATCTCATGTTCCTTTTCGACATTCCGACTCACAAGCTGATCATCCACTTTCCGATTGCGTTGACGGTCATTGCGGTTATCTACGATTCGTGGGCGCTATACGCAAAAAGACCGGAACTGCACCGGACCAGTTATGGACTCACATTGTGGGCCGCTGTGGGTGCGCTTGCGGCTGCGGGTACGGGATTGCAGCTTGCAGAGATCGTGCGAATCGATAAAGCTGCAGTGACCGGACATGCGGGTTTTGGCGTCGCGGCAACGATTGTGATTGCGGCTCTTGCCGGCGTGCGGTATTCCGCGCACGCCCAAGAGAAGAAGGGCTATCCGATCTGGTGGTTCGTCTTGCAAGCGGCCGCCGCGGCGTTAATCGCTGCGACGGCCGTTACAGGCCATCGATTATGAAGCTTAAGGACGGAACTGAGGACGTTCCGCGGCGAGCGCCTTGTCTTTCGGAGCGCTGAGATAGCCCCGAACACGATCCTTATCGACGAAGTTCACGACAATCTCGTAACGAAGCTTGTCGCGCCCGACGAGGAATTGAACCGGTTCGTTTGCGGTGCGATCCTTCTTTTCCAGCTTACTGTCATCAACCTGAATCAGGACGTCGTATTTCGCTTTCTTCGGGTCCGTTTTCCGAAGTTGCAGCTGGATGTCCGCTATCCGAGTCATCTCGTTTTTCTTTGGCTTTGGAAGATCGAACTCGAAGTAATCGCGCTCCCCTTTCCGGCGCAGCTCCGACAGTTCGCCGGCATTTCGGGCAATCTGGGCGCTGAGCGAAGTTTTGACGTCGGTGATTTCCCGTCGGCTGTCGGCCAGATCGCGGCGGGTCGCGTCGAGATTTGCGGCGACGGTTTTGACTTCGCCCGAGACCGTTCCGATTTTTGACTCGGCATTCTGCTGAACTTCTGCGACCTTTGTTGATGCTTCCTGGCGCACCGCTGCCACGTTGGCTGCCACCTCCGTTGTACTCGCCTTGGTCGCGATCTCACTCGCAAGCTCTCGTTTCGCCTTTTCCTGCTCCGCTTGTAATTTTTCGGCGAATCTGCGCGATGCGGTCAGTTCTTGCGTCGTAACGCCCAACTTCTTGGTGACGACTTCAATATCGGAACCCAGGTCGGTAGCATGCTTTTTGACCGCCTTCATTTGATCCGTCTGGTCTGCCAGTTGATGTTCAAGAAAGCCAATCCGCTCCTCAAGACCCGTGTGTTTCGTGTAGGCGTTGTAGACGAGGCCCAGAATCAGGATGAGCGAAAGCGCAATGCCTGCTTTCAGCAGGGCGTTTTTCGGGGGCGGCGGTGGCGGTAGGGTTGCTCCGCCTTCTTTGGGTTTCAGGCTAAACATCGAAAAATCCTTTCCGTAGGTTGCAACTGCAAACAACAATTATCTACGATTTCAACGAATTAGACGAGGGAGTTGTGGATTGGTATCCTTGGAATTATTCGAAGTCGAGATAGGCTTACAGATATCCGCAATGCTATTTACCGTCTCGTCAGGCGCATACCTCGAGGTTGCGTCCTATCCTACGGTGACGTTGGCCGCATCGTCGGCACTGGTCCGCGGCAGGTTGCAGCGGCGATGCGCGAATGCCCTGCCGGACTTCCGTGGCATCGCGTCGTTGGCGCCGGCGGCAAGATCCGCACAACGGGCGAACACGCATGGATTCAGCGCCAATGTTTAATAGTCGAAGGTGTTCGCTTTCGTGGTCTGGGTTTTTCCTATGAAGTCTATCGCTGGAGGACAGCGAAATAAGCGGATCGAGCGCGATTCGATGGGAGAAGTGGCCGTTCCGGCTGACGCGTTTTATGGAGCGCAAACTCAACGTGCTGTTGAGAATTTTCCGATAAGCAACCTCCGATTCCCCCGCGAATTTATCCGGGCCGTGGGCCTCGTTAAGCTCGCGGCCGCGCGCGCAAATATGGATCTCGGGCTCCTGGACAAGAGCATCGGGAATGCAATCGTGAGCGCGGCCAAAGAAACAGCCGATGGAAAACTCGACCGGCATTTTGTGCTCGATATTTTCCAGACCGGATCCGGCACTTCAACGAACATGAATGCCAATGAGGTCATTCGAAATCGCGCGATCCAGATGCTCGGCGGCAACGTGGGAGACAAGAAGCCGGTTCATCCCAACGATCATGTCAACATGGGCCAATCGAGTAATGACGTCATTCCGACGGCCATGCACGTTGCGGTTTTGGACTCGATCGAGCACAGGTTGATTCCGGCTTTGCGCAAACTCCAAAAGGCGCTGAACCTGAAAGCCGCAGAATTTGATTCGGTCGTAAAGATCGGAAGAACACATCTGCAGGATGCAACACCGGTTCGCCTTGGACAGGAATTCGGCGGCTATGCCCGCCAAGTGCGGCTGGGTATCTCGCGTCTGGAGAAACTGCGAGAGACTTTAGGTGAATTGCCCCTGGGCGGAACCGCAGTTGGAACGGGGATTAATACACATCCGAAATTTGCTGCTAGTGCCATTCGCCACCTTTCGAAGTTGACGGGCCTGAACTTGCGCGAAGCCGGCGACCACTTCGAAGCTCAATCGGCGAAGGACTCCATTGTCGAAGCCAGTGGAACCTTAAAGACCATTGCGGTGAGTCTTACCAAAATCGCTTCAGACATTCGTCTGCTTGCGTCAGGCCCCCGGTGCGGGATCGGAGAAATCACATTGCCGGAGACGCAGCCCGGATCTTCGATCATGCCCGGCAAAGTTAATCCCGTGATCGCGGAATCGGTGTTGATGGCGGCGGCGCAGGTCATTGGAAATGACCTCACTATCACGATTGGTGGTCAGGCCGGGATTCTGGAATTGAACGTGATGATGCCGGTCATGGCGCACAACATTCTTGAATCGATTCGTCTGTTGGCGGCCTCAGCAACGAATCTCAGCGAGCGATGCATCCTCGGTATTCAGGCGAACAAAGAACGATGCAACGAACTGGTCGAAAAGAGTCTTGCAATGTGCACGGCGCTTGCGCCCGAGATCGGATATGATGCCGCCGCATCCATAGCAGAGGAGGCCTACAAGACGGGCCAGACCGTGCGACAAATCGCAACGGCAAAAAAGATATTGCCCGCAAAACGATTGAGGGAAATCCTGGATCCTCTGCGAATGACCAAACCCGGAATCGCTGCCAAAGGGGATTAGCGGTGCAAGAAAGAGATTTCTTTAACGAGAAAATTGTGCCTTTTTGTGGCTAAAAATACTCTTTCGTGATGATCGTGCCCGGTTCCGTTGGGTAACGCATGAGGCCCAGCGCATCCCGCAGGATCCTCATCTGAAGTTCAGCGTCGTGTGGCTTTCCCAGTGACGAACCCGGTTGAAACGGTTTTGGATACAACGCACGCGGAGGGCCGGCCGGTTCCGATTCGTTGGGGGAAACGGTGATCAGTACCGTCGATATACCTTGAGTTTCGATAGCGCGCTGGATCGTGACGACCGTCCGATGGCATAAGGGTCAGCCGCCGGTGAGCACCACCACATCCGGCCTCATCTTCATCAGGGTTTCAGCGATTGCCCAACTTACGGTTTCTTTTAATTTTCTCAGTTCCGTCGTGAGTCCCATGGAGAGGTGCTGGTCGGCCAGCGTGCGGACCTCCCCAAGTGCAACGAGCTCACGCAGCCGATCCAGAGGGAACATGATGTTCGCGTCCTCGGCGCCCTTGGATGTGTCGAAATGTCCGGGAACAAAACGGATTTTCTTCGTATTCGTGTCGGCAGGAATCAGGCGGACACTCAGGTCATTATCGGTGAAGGGTTCCATGCCCTCGACATACGCTCCCGATGTACTGACGAGGGCAATGCGGCACTCTTTGAGATCACGGCGAAGCGGCGTATATGGAATACAACTGCGGGAAATCTCCAACATTACGCTTGGATCTTCTTTAATTCCTCGAACAATACCGAATTCTTCGGCTGATCGCCGATGGGATGCACGTCAATGTAACGAATCTTGCCTTGCTTATCGACGATGAATAGAGCCCGTTCCGTGAATCCTTCCGCACGTAGGACGCCGTACTTGAGGGCCGTATGGCCATGAGGCCAGAAATCGCTCAGCAAAGGGTAGGAGATGCCTCCCATCGATTTCGCCCAAGCTTTGATGCTCGGAACGGTGTCGGTGCTAATGCCCAAAACTTGGGCGTCGTACCGGGCAAACTCGGAAAGATCTTCCTCGTAAGCCGGTATTTGAACGGTTCAGACCGGAGTGAAAGCGAGAGGGTAGAACGCCAAAACAACGTTCTGTTTACCCCTGAAACTCGAGAGCTTCACCTCGGTATCCAAGTGTGATTTCAATGTAAAATCCGGAGCTTCTTCACCGACTTTTGGTGCGTTGACATCTTTGGCCATAGAGTCTTCTCGTTCAATTTTCTAATGCAGCAGAAAAACCATCATCAAAACTATCATATCATTCCGAACCGGATGAAAATCGCACTCCTCGGGGCGGACGGACAGCTCGGACATGATCTCGAACCTGCCTTGCAAGCGCACGAAATCATTCCGCTGACGCGGCGCGACATGGATGTTGCCGATTTCGACCGCACCCGTCGCGTGCTGATGGATCTCTCCCCCCACGTCATTTTGAACACCACCGCATATCACCGCGTTGACGATTGTGAGAACCAACCCGAACTCGCTTTTCAAGTAAATGCTCTTGCTGTTCTCAATCTGGTTCGCATTGCCAACGATTCGGATGCAGTTCTCCTTCACATCAGCACGGACTACGTCTTTGATGGCAACACACGGGAACCTTATACGGAGAGTAGCCAGCCCTTACCGCTGAGTGTCTACGCGACCTCCAAGCTTTCAGGTGAATTCCTGGTCAGAGCGGCTGCCCAAAAGTATTTTCTTATTCGAACCTGCGGCCTTTATGGTGTTGCCGGCAGCCACGGCAAAGGCGGCAACTTTGTCGAGACGATGATCGCCAAGGCGAAACGGCTTGAACCTATTCGTGTGGTGGACGACCAGGTCGTCACTCCCACATACACGGTCGATTTGGCTCATCAGATTGCGCTTATTCTGTCAACCACCCATTACGGGCTTTATCACGTGACGAACGAAGGATGCTGTACCTGGTATGAGTTCGCCAAAGCAATCTTTGAGATATCCGGCATTGATGCCGATCTCTCGCCCACTACGTCCGAATTATATAAAACGCCTGCGATCCGGCCCCGGTACTCTGTGTTGGAGAATGCGCGGCTGAAGCAGCTGGGTCTGAATGAAATGAGACACTGGCGGGAGGCTCTCGCCGCCTATCTTGAAGAGAAAAGTCTCGGCTGATGAGGTCGAAGCTGCGCGTCATTCCTTGTCTCATTCTGCTGCTTCCTCTTGATCTGATCGTGGCCATTGGAATCTTGCTGGCGCAAATATTCCCCTCCTCGCAGAGGAGGGGTGGCGCGAAGCGCGAGCCCGATAGGGCGAAGCCTCAAAAGAAGCCGCGCCGGGATGGTCAGTTCGGCGTAAATGTTTCTGCCGGTCTGACCACCCCGTCTGCGCCTTCGGCGCAGATTCCCCTCCTCTGCGAGGAGGGGAATGTAGTCGCTACCATCGTGATCCTAAACTTCGATGGCAAGCACCTGCTGGCGGAATGTCTGCCGGCTGTAATCGAAGCTGTAAAATACGCTGGCGGAAAGCACGAAGTCCTTGTCGTAGACAACGGCAGCGCCGACGGCAGTGTCCAGTTTGTCCAGGACAACTTCCCAGAGGTCCGCATTCTCGCCCTGGACCGGAATTATGGTTTTACCGGCGGTAACAACCACGCGGCCAACCGCATCGACACCGATATCATCGTTTTCCTCAACAACGATATGGTCGTCGATCGCGGATTTCTGCAGCCACTGCTGGACCCCTTTTCGGACCCTTCGGTTTTTGCCGTGACATCACAAATCTTCTTCTCGGATCAAACTCGCCGCCGCGAAGAAACCGGAAAGACTCGGGCTCGCTTTGGGCGCGGCTTCTTTTATTTCTGGCACGATGCGATCGGACCGGAAGACGAAAACCTCGAAACGCTGCCGGTGCTTTGGGCGGGTGGGGGATCTTGCGCGATAGACCGCAGAAAATTCCTGGCAATCGGCGGATTTGATCCTCTCTATCATCCTTTTTATTTCGAGGACACGGATGTCTCGTATCAAGCGTGGAAGCGCGGCTGGAAATGTCTGCTCGCGCCGGCGAGCCGGGTGATTCACAAACATCGCGCCACAACCAAGGCGAAATTTTCAAATAGGTTTGTCGAGCTGATGGTGCGAAAGAATCAATACCTCTTTACGTGGAAAAACGTAACCGACTCCGCAATGATTTTCCAACATCTCAGAAACCTGCCGCGCATCCATGCTCGAGGAATGGTTCAGTACGGGCCGCTTTTCGAGGCGCATGCTTTTGTGCGCGCCGTTCAGCAATTACCTCAGGCATTGGCCAAAAGGCTTTCCAACCTCTCTTGCTATGCGATTCCGGATCGCGAGGTTTTGGCACGCAGCCAAAAATCATGAACCATCCTTAGGTGGCTTCAGTGAACGCTGCGCCTCTCAGCAAAAAGTCATAGATGTGATAGTGTGGCGTGCTTCAGCCGGACTGGAGCGAATTATGAAATATTGGATACGAAGTTTTGTCCTTTTAATCGCGTTCACAATCTGTCTAGAAATTCCCGCAGAAGCGACCTCTTCCAACGTGGTGATCAGCCAGATTTATCTCGGAACGGGTGACAGCAACCTAAAGCCTGCATATCAATACATCGAGCTATTCAATCGAGGAACAATCAATACGAGTTTGTCCGGTTGGAGCATCCAGTATGCGGCCGAGGGTCAAAATACATGGCAGGCCTTTCCTTTGTCGGGAAGCATTGCGCCGGGTCAGTACTATTTGATACGGACCTCTACACCGGTCGGGAATGTGATTCTGCCTCAGACCGATCTCACGATTGCCCTGAATTTGTCAATGACCGTCGGAAAGTTAATTGTTGCAAACGATTCGACTCCTTTTGATACGGGCTGCCCGTCGGACACAACGAGGGTCGTGGATCTTGTGGGTTACGGAACCACGACCTGCTATGAAAGCCAGCCATTGACGGCGCCTGCCGCCGCAGACTCGGTCGCTTATGTCCGCAAGGGAGGCGGTTGCAGAGATACAGACAGCAATTTTAGTGATCTTTCGAAAGTGACGCCGCTTTTCCGAAACACCAGTTCATTTCGAAATTTGTGCGGAGGAACCACCGGAACTAAATCGTTTTCGCTTCCCGACGGCGGGACAAACTCCTTCCAAAGTTCAGGAACCGGATCCTTGCTGACGACCGGATATGCGCGCATTCAACCGGATAGTAACAGTATCGCTCCAGCCGGCATCGCTGTGTACGGCTTGAGGAGTGGGGGCACACTCATCAGCGAGACCGGTGTGCCGGTGTCTGCCATGGTTACTTCCGGTTTGCTGTACGCCGAGGTGAGTGGTTCTGTGAAAACAGGACTGGCGATCGCGAACCCCAATAACGGCGACGTGACGATCAACTATATCTTTACTCCGTCGAACAACGTTCAGCAGTTTTTTTCAGGATCGCTCTCAATTTCGGCGAATACCCAGATTGCCAAGTTCATAGATGAGTGGCCCTTTTTCCTAAGCGGCACGGGTGTCCTGTCATTCGCAGCCAGCGCACCCGTTGGAGTGACCACGCTGCGAGGTTTTACGAACCAACGTGCTGAGTTTTTGGTATCGACTTTGCCTGTATTGGATCCGTCCGCACCTGCATCCACATCTCCCGCTTATGTCCCGCAATTCGCTGTCAATGGGGGGTGGAGGACGGAACTGATCTTGGTAAATACCGTGGACAATCCGATATCAGGAACGATCAGCTTCACAGATCCTTCAGGTAATCCGATCACTGTACCTATCGATACGGTTACGAGAAACTCAGTGGATTATACGGTCCCGCAACGAAGGACTGTGAAGTTCATCTTGCCCGACAGTGGTCCTACTTTGTTGACGGGAGCAATCCGAATTACTCCCGTCTCAGGTGACCGCGCACCAGTACCTTTGGCGGTATTTGCCAATACAACAGGCGGAGTGAGAGTTTCCGAAGCAACAGTATTGGGATTGCTAGGAACGCAGCTGCGAACCTACGTTGAGAAGTCGAACGTAGGCTCAATCGGCTCGATCCAAAGCGGATTGGCAATTGCAAACGCCAGTGGTGCGACGGCAAATGTCAACCTGGAGGCGTTTCAGCTGAATGGAACCTCCACCGGTCTGACCAGCAAGCTAACCATTCCGGTCGGCGGCAAAGTTGCGAAGTTCGCAGACGAGATATTTCCATCGTTGACGGCGAGTTATCAACACCGTGAGTGGGCAAACGTCCAGCGGAAACATCCTCTTCCGTACGAACGGCGGCCAGATTATGGATTTGCCTGTCCAGTAGTAAACGGCATTTTGTTGTAGCGGCGGTCTATTTTAATAAGGCTGCGCGCTATCGCGCTTGCGCTTCGCGGACCGCCGAAAATCCATCAATTCGCGATCGCCGGCGGTCCGCGAAGCGCAAGCGCGCGCGGAGCGTGAGCGCGACAGCGCGAAACCTCAAGTGATGCGCGCAGCCTCAAGAAATAGACCGCCGCTACAGTCCCCAAGCCGGCATGCGCCCGATGCTTAGCGAAAATGCATATTTTGGTGGTGACGCCGTATCCTCCGGTTTTGCATGTCCACGGTGGCGGCGTTCGCATGTTCCACAACATACGAATTCTGGCGCAACGAAACTCCGTGCACGTCCTCTCATTTGTGGAAAATGAAGAGGAGTGCCAGGCCGTTAAGCCGATGGAAGCGTTTTGTGAATCCGTTGCGATAGTAAAGCGTATTCCGGATTTCGGTCCGCATTGGTTTTCACTCGCGCCGTTTATGGCATGGGAGTTCCGAACGCCGGCGATGCACAAAGCGGTCGATGACGCCATCCGGATGCACAAGATTGGTGTCGTTCAATGCGAGTACCTGCAGATGGCGCAATACAGGCGCGCCGGCATTTTCTCCATTCTGACGATTCATGAAGCGTATTCGGCAAACGCCTACCGGACGTTTCAAAAAACTGTGGATGCGATCGAAAAGCTCCGGATGTTTTCCCGGTGGATGTCGATGTTGAACTATGAAATCTCGATGTGCAATGCATTCGATCGAGTCGTTACCATGACCGACGAAGATGCGGCATATCTCCGATCGTATGCCCGTTCTGCAAACATCCGGGCCATTCCCATCGGCATCGATGCCGAAGAGTTTCAACCTGTGCCGGATGCTCGACCGGAGCATCCGATTCAAATCGTTTTCGTGGGAAACTTTCGCCACACACCGAATGTGGAGGCTGCAGAGTTCTTGGTCGAGGAGATTGCCCCATTCTTTCCGCAAATGGAATTCGTGATCGCTGGTCCCTATCTTCCGTCGACGGTGCGGAAGCCGTTGAACGCTGTTTTTCCTGGATACATCGCCGACACCCGATCCTTGTTTCATTCACCGAACGCGTTCGTTGCCGCCCCATTGTTTTCGGGCACCGGCCAGCGTGTGAAACTGCTGGAGGCTTTTGCGATGGGCGTGCCGGTGATTACTACATCACTTGGAGCCGCAGGCTTTCCAGTGGTAAATCGGAAGCATGCCGTGATCGCGAATAACGCCGTGGAGTTTCGTGCGGCAGTGGCGGAATTGGCGGCATCGCTCGAGTTACGGTCAAAGTTGGGGCGAGAAGCACGACGAATGATTTTGGAGCACTTCACCTGGGAATCGATTGGCGCGCAGTTTCTTGATTTGGTCGAGCATCGCTAGACGATTATGCGAGTTGTTTCTTTCATATATCGCTTTATTGCCCTACTGCTGATCGTTGCGTATCGGGAAGGAAGTCGTGACGCCTGAAGTCGATGTTCTCATTGTGCTCTATCAGAGCGCAAAATTCGTTCAGCCGTTGCTGGACAGCCTTCAGCGCACCACCGTTCGACTAACCATCTACCTCCTCGACAATGCCTCGACCGATAACACGGCTGAAACCCTCGCGGCGGCGCTGACCACGTTTCCATTGCGAACTCATTTTTTTCGTTCACGGATAAACAACGGATTTGCGCGCGGCGTGAATTTACTGGCCCGTCAGGGCCGGGGCGAGTTCTTATTCCTCTTGAATCCCGATACGGAATTGGAGCAGGGGTGCCTTGAAAAGCTCCTTGATCAGGCACTGGGCGATCCTGCGGTCGGGATGTGTGAGGCCCGCCAGCAACCACGAGAGCACTGGAAAATCTACGATCCGAAAACTGGAGAAACGACGTGGTGTACGGGTGCCGCGGTTTTGGTCCGGAGAAAAGCTTTCGAAGAATTGAGCGGATTCGACGAGCGCATTTTCTTCATGTATTGCGAAGACGTCGATTTGAGCTGGAAATTATGGTTACGCGGTTGGAAATGCATGTATGTTCCCGGCGCCGTTGTGCGCCACTATAACCAGGACATCATTCCGGGCAAGACGCGCACCATTGAAAACTACTTCAGCTTCCGGAATTCCCTCTTTCTTTTCTACAGATTTGGCTGCTGGAAGGACCGCCGGGTCCTATATGGTTTTCTGCTAAAAAGATTCGTGTACGGTAGATATTCGCTCGGGAGTAAGTTGTTGTACACGTTTGCTTTTGTGGATCACATCCGTTATATTCCGTATCTTCTCCGAACTAGAAACCTTTGGTGTGATCGACGACATCCATGGGTTCGCCTGGAGGAGACTTCATTAGCGGATTAGGCGTCCGGAGCGGAACGGGCCGTGCTGCTGCCAGCCAGGTTCGAATTTTGGGAAACTGAATGCCAAAAATCAGTGTCGTCATTCCAACGAAGAACCGCTCCGCCCTGCTAGCGGAAACAATCGATCGGGTCGAATCCCAAACGATTCCGGGAGATCATTACGAAGTCCTTGTTATCGACAACGCCTCCACCGACGACACCCGTGCCATCCTTGAGCAAAAAGCCGGAATTTATCCGAACCTCAAATTCGACTTCCAAAAAAAACCCGGCGCCGCCGCGACGCGGAATGTCGGCATTC
>MNKP01000074.1 GCA_001920875.1 Acidobacteria bacterium 13_1_20CM_2_55_15 | reverse complement strand
CTTGTGCTGTGGTCTTGTCGGATCACTGCGCGTGCAGTCACAAACGCTGCCCTCTAGAATCATCGAAGCCATAGATGATGATTCAGTGGTCCGTCTGGAGAATACGACCGACATACGAATTGGCACAGCCGCCGATGAAGGTCGCGTATCGCCAGACCTGCCAATGGAACGTATGCTGCTCATGCTCACGCTGATATGCGTGCTCATCACTGCCGAATTTGGCTTCGGGCGACGCAATGCGCAATTAGACGCTTAATGCCTCTTGCTGTTGTTGTCCTGTCGCTTGCCCTCGGCATCGCATGGGGCCAAACGGCCAAACCGCGAAAGACCGATGCCGAAATCAAGCAGGAGATCATCAAACAGTCCATCGCCAGCTATCGTGGAGGCTGTCCCTGTCCATACAACACCGACCGCGCCGGTCGCAGGTGCGGCGCGCGCAGCGCATACAGTCGGCCCGGCGGCCGTTCTCCGTTCTGTTACGAGCAGGACGTGACGCAGAAGATGGTTGACGACTATCGCAACAGGACTGGGCAGTAGCACGGGCCGCCTTCAAACTTAAATCCGCGACATCAACTGAGAAATCGTTATATCGAAGGCGGCTGCGATCACTTCCAGGTTGCGGATACAGACTTCCTCCTTGCCATTTTCCAGGATCGGAAATGAAGCTGCGGTCCATCCCGATGTGTTCGGCCATGTAGACCTACGTCCAGCCCCGGTTTATGGTCGGCTCGATGATGGTGGATATGGTACGCATTCTTTCATCAAATCTCATTCTTGTAATTTCCCCTGCCGCTCTGAAGATCCAATCGTTCCCCGCAATGCGGGCATTGCATGAAAGTCGGGAACCATTATCTTGGCTGCCGGTCGGAGCAATGGTTTGTTGCCACGGTGACAACAATAATGATTCCACGCCACGCGCCTCACTATCCGAGGCGGTGTAAGCTCAATCTATTCATTCCCATTGTTTGGCGCGTGGAGGCGTTTCCTTGAGAGCCGTAATATGGATTCAATTGTTCAGTTCGATCCTCGCCTTTGTCGGTGCAGTTTTGGTGAGCACGGCAGGTTGGCGCGGGCCGGTAGTCCGCACAACGCCAACGCGTTTTGATCGTGGATTCAGCGGTACTGAAATTGGTAGCGTCGGACCTTCCGCGCCGCCGTTTTACCCACGTCGGTGGCATTGGGGGTGGACATTGCTGATCATTGGCTTTTTTCTTCAGGTAATCGCTATGTCTTGGCAACTAATCGCAAACTGAAAGTGACAACGCCCAGGCCAAATCTCGCCCTTCAAGCCGCCGCCTACCACGAAGCCGGGTCACGCCCTGGCCGCAGAAACCTCGGCGTGGTCTTGCGCAGTCGCTGCACATATTATGCTTACAGATTTACAGCCGCCTCCCAGCATTGGATCAGCACCTTGAGGAAGTCGCCACCTCTAACAGCGTCTCGAATTTCCTTCCCGGTCATCGGCACAATGAGTGTCTCTTCGCGGCTCCCCCGGAGCATTTCCTTCGTCACCGTTGAAGTAAATCCGTTCCATGAAATTAAAAAGCCAAGGCTACATCGTCGATTGCGATTCTCAATCTTTTCCCGGAAGATCACGACTTCATCCTTCCCACACTTGCCGGTCCAATTCTTGCACTCCGCTAAGAGCAGAGCGGATTCCCGCCGAAGGCGAGGGTCATTACTATCGTTTACGATTGAAATGTCGATCTCCTCAGTCGCCGTGCGGACGCGGCCACCTACGGTAAATCCTGGAACAGTTTCAAACAGCCTGCTGCACAATTCCTCAAGGCTTCGGCCCTTGTCGTCAGTTGTTTGAGCTTTATCAACCGCTTGTACAAGCGCGTCGAGGCTGGCCGTCCCCCAACCGGATAGGCGTGCTGCAATCGCTGCGATCTCCTTTCCAATCGTGTCAGATGTTTGTTCGGCAGCCTCTTCAAGCTCCTCACATATTTTCCTAACCGTGTCATAAGCTCGGCCCAAGTTCGTTTCGCTCGTCGCCACAGAGAAACTGAGATGGATGTAGGCTCCGTCATCGTCATAGTTGATGGATGACACATCTCCGTGAGTCTTCTGTCGAACCTCGACGGCACGTCGGACCAAATCAAAGTATTGCTCCAACCCAATGGGGCCGTACCAATATTTTCTTGTCCAGGTGTAATCGGCCTCCCCCAAAATCCGCTTCCCCTTCCGGTATAGCCTGCCGCTCCAATCAAGGTGCATTACGCCATCTTTCAGGACTCCAACTTCAACGGCTATATTTTTGGGCAGGTCATCGACCGTGAGTTTCGGCAGGACATCGGGAGGAAGAAAAACTGGCTCTTCGTCATCCCCGTTGGCCAACAATCCCTTTGCCTCATTCACTTCCATCGAGATACTCGCTTCAGCATTGTAAATCTGGTTTCTGTCAGAGATGGAATTGGGGACAAATACGGCACGACAGCAGATTATCCGAGACGGCTTTGCACGACGCGGCCTCACGCTCACCAATCTCGAACTGGTCGCCGTGAAGACCACGCGCATTCCGTAGTCGCTGCGCCTCGCTAACGCCACGGCTCGAAGCCGCCTCCCCTGATCATTAAATTGTGTGTGGCGAAGTTCCGGTACAATTCTAGGCATTCATGTTTGAACACTGCACGGAGAGAGCACGGCGCTGTATCTATTTCGCCCGCCAGTCAGCGGCGAAGTACGGCAGCCAAACCATTGAGACCGAGCACCTCCTTCTTGGCATCCTGCAAGAAGATCCCGACGTGATCTCGCGCTTTCCTCCCTCGAAGACGGCTAAGGAGATCCGGGCTGAGATCGAAAGCCGCATAGCTAAGAACACCGCATCCACACGCATCGAGATCCCGCTTTCATTCCCGTGCAAAGTGATCCTTGCCTACTCAGCGGAGGAAGCAGAGAGGCTACACCATCGCAAGATCAACATCGACCATTTTTTAATCGGGGCGGTTCGTGAGGAGGACGGCACGGCGGGCCAGATTTTGCGCTCGGCAGGCTTGAATGTTATTAATATGCGGGAGCAGATGCTCTTGGATGAAACCGCTACTGAATAAGTTCACCGCCCCAGCGCCCTGATCAGTAGGCAAAGCGGTCCCGCCTGTCAACGTCTCCTTTCTGGAAAGTGCCTGGTCTACTGTCGCCGAATCTGCCGCGAAAGCAAACATAACCGTCGTTCTCGGAACCGAACGCTTTGTTGACGGCACACTCAGATTGACCGCCTTGGTTATCAATGCGGACGGATCAATCGCGGGCTTTCAGGACAAGGTGCAACTCGACCCCTCCGAAGAAGGCATTTACAAATCAGGTTCGGAGCGCCGCGTCTTTCAAGCAGGTCCCCTGACATTCGGTGTTGCGATCTGCCACGAAGGGTGGCGGTATCCAGAAACTGTGCGTTGGGCTGCACGGCGTGGAGCACAGGCCGTGTTTCACCCTCATTTTAGCGAAGCGGAGCCTGGTTCTTACCGGCCAACCACTTTCGCCGATCCCGCGAACACATTTCACGAGAAGGCCATCCTGTGCCGCGCTGCCGAGAACACCTGCTATTACGCAAGCGTGAATTGCGCGAGTCCCGGCTCTCCGACCACATCGGCAGTCGTGCGTCCAGATGGAACACTACTAAGTTATCAGCCATACGGCGAGGAAGGACTGTTGATCGCAGACATCGACATCGAGGCCGCAACTGGCTTGCTTGCGGCACGTTGCAAGACTGCGTCATATGACAGATTAATGGGTTGA
This sequence comes from Acidobacteria bacterium 13_1_20CM_2_55_15, assembly GCA_001920875.1. Classification (GTDB taxonomy): domain Bacteria; phylum Acidobacteriota; class Terriglobia; order 20CM-2-55-15; family 20CM-2-55-15; genus 20CM-2-55-15. The sequence continues at coordinate 4,801 of MNKP01000074.1, read as the reverse complement.
ATGACAGCCGCCTCTCCGCCGACAAGCTCGCCGCGGCATAATTGGCGGCTGCCTAACTTGAAGAGTCTGTGAAGCGCGTTGGCAGGAAGCCGCTAAGCACGGGAAATACAAACCATGACCGTCAATATTGGTATGATTATGCGAACATATGTCCGATGTTCGGAATAGCCTCGCCACTAATACTGCTGCTGTTTATATCTATGGTTCCTGTTGAAGCCGTGGCCCAAGCCGTCGAAGCGCGTGACGGGAATATTTTCTTTATCTCTAGGGATGGCTCACGTAAACAACTCACCATGCTGGGACTCGATTCACAGCCGAATCTGTGGTCCGATGGAAATCGAGTTGTGTTTGTTCGCCGCACCCCCGATCTAAAGATCGAGACAGGCGTACCTGGACCAAGAGGTGAATGTTGTCAGATAGACAACGAGCTTTGGATTGCTGATGTGACCGGAGCTAAACAGCCAAAGCGCATTCTGCGCGGCCATGCAGGTATCTACAAAATCGGACCTGACCTAGTTCTGGGGGATTTCAATCGCCACAATTCTCCGTAGAGGGAAGGATCGTCTTCTTCGAGGCAAATACGTGGGCAACTGATGGTGCCATTTATTCTCTCGACCTGACATCAGGATTTTTGCGTTTGATTTGTGTCGGCATCGGTTTTCAAGTGATCACTGAAGGTAAATACAAAGAGTACCTGATCGCCAACAAAAACATGCCGAACTATCCGACTCATGTTCATTCCTATTGGCTCTTAGATCCCGTTGGAAAATTGCTTCGTCAGATCGGTGACGGCGGGCAATACGCGCTTTCGCGATTCAAAGACCAAAACGGCGTCCGATAGGTCGGGGTATTCCAGCCTAACATTCAGCCTCCCGAAATTCCGGCAGGTATTTCACCATGCCGCTCACTCCCCCCAACGCTCTGTCGTAAAGCGGCAAGACCATAAATTCGTCATGAACGCAATATTCATTCTGGAGGCCGAAGTCCGCCGCTCGCACGAATCCGAAGCGGGAGTAGTAGGCCGGATCACCCAGGACAACCACCGCGTCATATCTGGCTTGCCTGCACCTCTCCAACCCCTCGCGGATGAGTTTTGACCCGATGCCTTGCCTCTGAAACTTCGGCAGTACAGCCACGGGAGCCAATCCCACGCCGCTGAATGCGGCAGGTGAGTTGGCGATGGTGACGCGGGAGAAGAGAATATGACCGACCACGCTGTCCTCGCTTACGGTGACGAGGGAGATGAGGGCTTTCTTCCGCTCGGTGATCAACCGAACCAGCTTGGCTTCCAATGGGCCACCGAAGGCTTTCGTGTGGACTTCCTGAATCGCGGCGCTGTCGCCTGGCTCCTCGGAACCTATTTCAATCACGTCGTTGTCAATCCTCCGTTGTATCGGCAGATTGTACTCCTCCTTTCATCACTCCGATGAAAGACAGAACAATTGCTTGCCTTACAGGTGATTTATTCACTATACTTGAATAAATGACCAAGCGAGATCAACTCGGCAATTTCGAATTGATGGTGATGCTTGCGCTCATTCGTCTCGGAGACAACGCCTACGGCGTGCCCATTTCAGAGGAATTGGAGAAGCGGACGGGCCGCGATGTGGCGATCGGCAGCGTCTATGCCGCATTGGAAAGGCTGGAAGATAAAGGCTTCGTCACCTCCGAGCTTGGCGAGGCGACACCGGAACGCGGCGGACGGGCGAAGCGATATTTCCGAGTGACGGCACGAGGGCTGAGGGAAGTTCGAGAGACGCAGCGTGCGTTGGTGAATCTGTGGCATGGGCTGCCGGAACTGGAGGGAGGCAAAGCGTGAGATCAACTCAACCGCCCACAGTCGCCACTTGGCTATTGAAACAGTTCGGATGCAGCCCACAAAACGAGGCCATTCTCGGTGATCTCATAGAACAGTACCGGAATGGCCGCCATCGTCTTTGGTATTGGCGACAAATCGTAACTGCAATCGCAGTAAGTTCGTTCCGGGAGGTATGGCGACAAAAAACTCGTACGCTCGCGGCGCTGAGTACCGGATGGATCATATTCGCGTTCTATCGCTCACCATTAGATCGCCCTTTGTTCCAGAGCATTAGCTTGCAGATGAATTTCGCGAGTATGCAATTCCAAATACCGCCAAGTTGGTGGATCTACTACGGGATGTATTTTCTTTTTCTATCATTTCTTACCGCGATAATGGGATTGATTGTCGGTGCACTCAGCGGCTGGATTGTCGCCAAATTCCAACCGTCTCACCGTGTTCCAATAGTTTTGATGTTCGTGGCCTCCCTTTGTAGCTATTGGCTCTTCTCTCTAGTGTTCTCGATTGTGAAGTCCGGTTTGGTCGGAGTGGGTATTGTTCCAGGACACGAGATCCGCAGCTTGCTTTTCCTTCCATTTTCCTTTTTGCCGTGGGTTACGAGCATCGTCGGCATTTTTTGGGGCGGTGGACTCCTCGATGGTCGCGAAGAAGGAAAGGCATGAAACCGAATCAATCACCACGAATTGCAAATTGGCTATTACGCCACTTCGGATGCAGTCCCAACAATGCGACCGTTATAGGTGACCTGGATGAGCGTTATCGGAGCGGACGTTCCAGTGCGTGGTATTGGAGACAAGCGACCATCGCCATCGTGGTCAGTTTGTTCAATGAAATATGGAACCATAAGCTGCTGACGATAACAGCACTCCTTGTGGGCTGGGCCGTTTTCGTCGTATCGCGCTACGGATTTTACCTGACGCAGGACCTTCTCTTTGCCCTCGCGAGTTGGTCGAGATTTTGGCGTCACAAGGGGATCACCTTAGCCGTGCAGATTTCTGTGGTAACGCTGTCGCGTGCGTGTTGCGGATGGCTGGTCGCTAGACTCTGTCGTAAGAGGCAGAAGGCTATGGTGCTGGCATATGCAGCATTTATTGCTGGCGTGCAGATTGTGTTGGTCGTATCTGCGCTCTTGAGAGGAATGTCGCTTCAAACTTTCATTTACAACATCTGCTTCATCACCATAACACCTGTAAGCATCCTGGTCGGCGGTGGCGTTTTCCGCAGTCGTACAGACTGCGATGGTCCTGGAGACACTCACGCAATGGTGTGCTAATTCTCCGAAGGTCGTTCAACGTGGTCGATCACGATAACCTCGACCGGACCTGTGGTGGATTCCAAGCGTAATCCAAGCTGCTCTTCGATTGCCCTGATCAGCGATGTTGCTGGCGCCCCCTGTGCATCAGGCATCCATTCCATGTCCACATCGTAAAGACCATGGAGGCCAGTCTTATCAATCACTGTGCGCCCTGTCGGATGCGTTAGGATATTGGCTAACCAATCCATCGGGATTGCCCTGGCCTCAACCCCCATTGCGCCTCGACTGTTCCATATCCTGCCAGTTCCACGCTTTAGGTCGTACAACCCATCCGGCACCCTCGTGTCTATCTGGTCATCCGCCAGCTTCGGCCCGCCCTGCGCCACGACCAGTTCATAGACGGGAAGCTCCCGCACTTCGCGATGAATCTTTAACTGAAAATGCTCTTGAAGAATGGATTGAACCATCAGCGCGAATGGACCTGGTGGCGTCAGATCCGCTATGGGCGGCGGTGGGGCATTTCCCTCATCCGTTTTCGACTGAATATCCCACAGATCCGTGCCCGCCCAATCTGGCCCGCCCACAATCTGAAAATCGTGCACTTGATAGCCGTAGCCGATTAATTTCTTGACGGATTGCCCATAAGCGGCACGCTTGATGGTCACAGGTTCAAACGACGGCTTCTGTTCAGGCGACGTTTGCGATGCCAGGGGCATTAAAGCCAGCGACATGGCCAATACGACCAAAACGACTTTGCCGGTGAGGTGTCTCATATCTTCCTCAATCGGTTGTCAGAATCGGATGATTCCAGTTTGACTCCGAGGCGCGTGTCGAACAAGGTGAAAACCGTCTACCTATGTGTGCGCATCGCTACAATTGAGAAGTTCGCGAGGCGGCTGAGGTATCGGCTGCCGATGATACCGGCGAAGATGGCCGGTCCATAGATGAGCAAATCCATATAATGGGGCTAAAATAGCAGAGCACGTAAACGTGATCTACATCAAGAGCACCTTGGTCGGCATCGTCGCGCTGTTCGTTGCAACGATTATTTATTTCGTCTGCGTCACATCTATTCTGATGCGAAAATATCCGCCGCCTCCGGGCGGAGAAGTCTCATTCGACCTACGTGTACTGGTGAATAGTCCCTTGTTCTGGCTCGTCGCCTTGGCGGCATTTGCCCTTGGATTTTATTGGGAATTTCGCAGAACGCGATGATCACCGCAGACTGTTGTCGGCGCACAGCGCACGCCGTTATTGTTTGAGAGGGATTTTCTTAAACTGTACGCCCGTCGTGCCGCCAGGTCCTCGAAAGATACAAGCCAGAGTCTTTCGCTGCGTTAGGCGACATTTATAGACAGGCGTGGTGTCGCCTCCAAACTCCACTCGCATTGCCAGACTCCCACCGGTGTCCGGCTTCAAAGTCGTTTTCTGCGCGGTCGTACCGATTATCTCCATCGAGACGGAATACTGATTCGCACGGATTACCCATTCAAACTTAGGGCCTCGCATCACGGCGTTACAATTGAAGCTCGGAGTTTCACCATCGCCAACGTAGACTTACCTTACTGTCTCGCTCGGGAGTACACTCTGCTTAATGCACGCATTCCTCTTCACGCTTATGCTGTGGTCGCCGCGAGCGCAGGTCGTGGATGACATTCCCAAGAATGCTGTCCCACAGACTTCTCCTTGCGCCGACCAGCCAAGATCCATGAAGGAGCTAATGGCGG
>MNKP01000017.1 GCA_001920875.1 Acidobacteria bacterium 13_1_20CM_2_55_15 | reverse complement strand
CCGGTCCGGAAATGATTATCGGCCTCTCAGCGATAATGATTTCCTTGACGGAGACGATCGTCTCGTTGACGGACTTAACCGCCGGCGCCACGGCAATGACCGTTTCGGAATCATCGATGGGCGTTGACGAGGGAGAAATAATCGTCAATGAGACCCAGTTGATCGCGTTCGTTCCGTTACCGCCTTGCTTCGGGTAAGATCTTAAACGGAAGATTGCTATCCAAAGTTCGGGGCCGCACGATCCGTCATCTTGATCTCACAAAAGAGCGAAGCTCTTTCCTCGGGCTAGATACGAAGACTCGACAGCGAACTCAGGGCCGAGCTGCGCCGGGCCGCGGTAGACGTACGCTGACACCGGGGTCACGTCGATGTGGGAAATAATGGTGCCAGAGCTGCTTGTACAGCTTAGGGCAGTGTGAAGGACTACGTTCGACATTGCTGGGCGCGCGAAGCTCTCGTCTTCAGGATTCTGCCAGCCACCCCAATGCGCCCAACCCCAATCTTCCAATACGTAAATACCTCCCGAACGGTAGCCGCGGGAATAGCCCGTTGAACGACCGAAGTGTCGTCTCATAATCATGCGAAGCGTCGTCGATAATTAAATCGAACATCGACGGAGCAGCGGTCAATTCCTCAGAAAGTTGGATGATGCGCTCGACGTCATCCTGATAGACGCCAAACGCCGTGAGCAGCTTTCACCCCTCTTGGGCTGCGTTCCTTACGAGCTCATCAAGTCCGGTGTGTCGTGCCACAAGATCGATCGCAAGATGATTGCGTGGACGCAAAAGCGTGTTGAAAAAAGCGCAAGATCCACCACGCATCACCCCCAATTCCAATACGTTCTCGAACTCAACCGCAGCCGATGAGAGCACGCGAACATACTCTTCAACGTTGTCGCGCGACTTCATAATCACGAACTGCGGAAAACATGTCCTCGGCGGTGGCACCCCAGTCCTGAATGAAGGTAAGAAGGCCAGCCATCTGAAATGTATTCACTCCCCAAATTATTTGCGGAAACCCCTTCGCCATATTCCCCCCCACTCCGCGAGTGCCAAGAGCTTCTCGATGTACGACTCTGAGCAAATGCTATTTCAGCGTTGAGAAGTCATATTCGATTCCGTGTCCAATGGACATCGGTCCAGTTTCTGCAATCGCCCGGCCCTCGAAATTCGAGTAGGTCCATCGGGCATGCTTCTGAACTTGCCGCGAAGGATCGAAAAAGACGTCCATGTGAAAGACCGGTACGCCCTTGGGAGTGGTATGCAGTACAAAACTCAGCCTTGTCCGGGAAGGATCATTGATTGATGCTCCTCCGTGGGGAGCAAGGGGATGCCATAGAATCACGTCGCCTTTTTTCACGTATATCTTTTTCTTAGTTAAGCGCTTTTCAACGACTCGTCTCGCGACCTCATCCTGGTAGTCGATCCACAGTTCGTTGGACATGGGAGGTATGGTCATCGGTTCATTGAACCTCTGGGCTGCAATGGCGCTGCGATCGATGAGACCGATCCGGTGTCCGCCCGGAATAACTTCCAGAGGACCGTTCTCGTCATCGGTATCTTCAAGCGCGATCCACATGCCGAAGTACATGAACCCCGGATAAGTCCAGAAAAGCGGTATGTCGCGATGGATGGGCTGTGCTGATCCCTGCTCGTAGAACAGCGATGTGTACAGTGCTGTCTCCTTTTTGAACAAGTAATCCTGCAAGGCTAGAGACCGGTTTCGGGAGAAGAGTGTTTTAAGCACCGGCAATGTTTGATGAAAGTTGATAATGCGCATTAGCCGGCCGTCGGCCTCCCGAAATTTTGAAAGGGCATGCTCGTTTCTCTTTTTCCAGTTCAGGAACTCGGCTGCCGCTTGATCGCACATTTCGAGAGCGATTCCGCTTTCGATTATCGTGAACCCCTGTTCGATCAGTTCAACGACTTTGCCTCGCGCCCACGGATCTTTCAATTCCTTGGTGACTCGTCTTGAAGCAGAATCACTATCAAACCATGGAGGGTCGTCGTTGATCAAAACCTCTTGTTCTGTTTGTTCGGCGAGCTTTTCCGGGCCCAAATACTTTCGAAAGTACTTTATAAGCGGCATATCATATCAACGCCTTCCCGGATCGGCTCCGCCAGACAGGATGAGTCTTTTTGAGAATAGGCGGCACTGGATTCAGATGTCAAATCGCATCAGCCAGATCCCTCGAAGTTTTTCACCAGCGTGATGGTTATTCAAGTGGAAGGCGACGTACAGTTCGTACAGGTCGGAATTCACGGAAACCAGGATCGGCAATCTCGAACAGAGCGCCAGAGAGTATGCAGGCGGCGAGACACAATGTTGGTCAGACGTTGCACGGTCTGATTTGTTTTTGAGATCATCAGACCGGCCAATCGCCGAGCCACAAATCGCAAAGGGGAGGATACTCACATGATGGATCGCCGCAGATTTGCACGCCTGGTCGCTGGTTCACTCGCGGCAGGCCGGCTGTCCGGACAACGAGCGAACGGCGCCAGGGCGAAGACGGTGTTGTATTCCGCTGTTGGGGGCGAGCTTACGCTTTACAGCATGGACGTTGACGAGGCCTCGCTGGTGAAGCGCAACACGGTGAGCTTACCTGCCAATATCCAGTACGCGTGGCCGCATCCATCGAGGCAGTATTTCTACGTCGTCTCCAGCGGCGGCGGGCCGGGTGTCGCCAGCAATGAAAACTTCGCGCATGCGTTCCGAATCGATTCGGCTACAGCCGCGCTCACGCCGCACGGTCAGCCGCAAAACCTGCCGTCGCGTCCGATCCACACCAGCGTCGATATGAAAGGGGAGTATCTGCTGACGGCCTACAACGACCCAAGTTCCCTTACCGTGCACCACATCAACCGGGATGGCACTCTTGGCGACCGGGTAAACCAGCCGAACAAGCTCGATACCGGGAAATACGCGCATCAGATCCGTGCCACCCCGGACAATGAGTTTGTGATTATGGTTACGCGCGGCAACAATGCGCCGGATGACAACCCAGTGAATCCGGGTTCGATCAAGACCTACCGCTTCAAGAGCGGAGTGCTGACGAATCTTGCGGCCATACAGCCTGGAGACGGGATGCATTTTGGTCCGCGCCATCTGGACTTTCATCCGGCTGAGCCTTGGGTTTATGTGTCGATCGAGAGCCAAAACAAACTCTATGTCTATAAAAGAGACCCCGCGAGTGGGCTTTCCCGCGAGCCGGTGTTCATCAAGGAAACGCTTTCGGACCCAAAATCTCCTTTCAGGCAGGGCGCAGGCACTGTCCATGTTCATCCGAACGGCCGGTTCGTCTATCAAGCGAACCGTGCCTCGTCGACGGTCGATTTTCAAGGCAAAAAAGTTTTCGCGGGAGGCGAGAACAGCATCGCTGTGTTCTCGATCAACCCGAACACCGGCGAGCCGACCCTGATTCAAAACATCGAGGGGCACGGCATCCAGCTGCGCACCTTCGCGATGGATCCTAGCGCTCGCATGATGGTTGCGGCCAGCATCCAGCCGCTGCCGGTGCGCGAAGGCGGGAGCATCAAGATGCTGAGCGCCGGCCTTACGGTGTTCCGCATTGGCAACGATGGCAAACTCGCGTTCATCCGCAAGTACGATGTCGATGTGGGCAGCAAGACACAGTTCTGGAGCGGCATGGTGAGGTTGGCGTAGCGCGTCTCTCTCCCTCCTGTCGTGCAAGAAGAAAATACCCTCCGGGAAACTAGTATGATTTCTGAGACAGCAATTGTGTCCAAGCTCACGCGCCGCCTGATTCCCTTCATGTTTCTGCTTTACGTCGTTTCCTATCTCGATCGGATCAATGTGGGGTTCGCGGCATTGCAGCTCAATAAAGCCTTGAACTTCGACCCGGCGGTCTTCGGGTTGGGAGCGGGACTTTTCTTCATCGGATACTTCATCTTTGAGATACCGAGCAATCTCATCATGGAGAGGGTTGGCACGCGGGTCTGGATGGCTCGAATCCTCGTGACGTGGGGATTGATCTCATCGGCGATGATGTTTGTCGGCGGCGTCGCCGCGTTTTATGCTCTACGTTTTCTGCTCGGCGTCGCTGAGGCCGGATTTTTCCCGGGCATGATTCTTTACTTGACGTATTGGTTCCCCGCGGCCGCGCGCGGCCGCGCCATTGCGCGTTTTATGACGGCGACAGCAATTGCCGGTGTTATCGGTGGACCGATCTCCGGTGTTCTCTTGAATTTGCATGGTATCGCGGGGCTTGCCGGCTGGCAGTGGTTGTTCCTCATCGAAGGAATACCCGCGATCATTCTCGGATTCCTCGTTTTTGCTATTCTGCCCGATCGGCCCCAGGCCGCACGATGGTTAACGGCGGGGGAAAAAGCCTGGATCATTTCGCGCCTTGAAGAAGAGCGCCAAGCGGCACCGGATCATGTCTCGACACTGAAAGAGGCATTCGGCAGCAGGCGTGTCTGGATGCTCGCTCTTATTTACTTTGCAGTGATCATGAGCTTCTACGGAGTCAGCCTCTGGCTCCCTCAGATTGTCTCGTCGTTTTCCGGCATGAGCGATTTACTCGTTGGGTTTGTCAGCGCGATTCCCTATGTTGCCGCTTCGTTGGGTATGGTGGTGATCGGAAAGAGTTCGGATCGCCGCGCCGAGCGGCGATGGCATGTCGCACTCTCCGCATTCGCCGCTGCGGCAGGCTTGATTGCCGCCGCTTTTTTGAAGACTCCGGCCATTGAACTCGCTGCACTCTCATTCGCCGCGATCGGCATCTGGGGAACACTGGGACCGTTTTGGGCCATGTCGACGGAGTACCTTCGGGGAACAGGGGCCGCTGCCGGCATTGCGCTCATAAATTCCTTCGGTAATCTCGGGGGTTTTCTCGGGCCATACCTCGTCGGGATCGTCCGCAGCAGAACCGACGACTTTGCCCTCGCTCTTCTTACACTCGCCGTATGGCCGTTTATCGGGAGTATCCTGACGCTTTCGATCTCGCACCAGGCCGCAAAGCAAATCTTTGCAGATCGCTAATGGGACCCTCCGCAGCGGCCGATAAAGTCGTTAGTTAGGAGGGCTTTATGCGATTCGTCAAAGTGCGATACGACGACTACAACGGGCAATTCAATGTAACAGAGCGGCAGTTTGGCGCGGAACCGGACGACGAACCAATGTATCTTATCGACGATTTTACGAAGCAGGATTTCTTTTCGACTGCAGACCTTGACCTTTTCGAGTTCGACGACACGCTGGATTAAAATTACAAAAATGTTTCGTTTGGGTCCTTGTGATTTTTTGTGCCTTTTTGTGGCTATTTTACCTAACGAGCGAACGACGTATACGGTTTAGTGCTATCGCACGCGTCTAAACCTGTAATCCTTCGATATCCGTCTCTCCAGGAGATGCGTCACCGTGCCTCGCGCATCGGTGACGAACTGGATTCCCAGGCCGTAAAAGCCGGCAAAATTGGTGTCCGACTGCGCCGCAAGCCGTAATTTCTCCCTTCCTTTGAGTTCCGCGAAGAGCGCTCCGTCAGAGACGGTGATTTCAATCATTGCGGGGTGAGGCCTGTTTCCCCAGAAGTCCTGCTCCTCGTAGGTACCGACGTATTTCGCCAGGATCTCAGACGAGACCTTGACTTCGACGCTCTTTTCGTCGGACAGTTTGCCGACCCAGTGCTCGAGGCTGGTGTGGCTTTCGTTGCAGACGGACTCGAGCAGATCGCCATCCGGCGTCAACTCCGCTCGCAGTGACACCGTCCAAGGGTGGGCATACACCTGAGGATCGTTGAGCGTGACTTCAATGTTCATGTGGCCGAAATCCACCCGCCGGTACCGTTCGGTGATACGCAGTGCCTCCGAGTGGGGATGACCATCGTGATCCAGCCACGACAGATCATTGAATCCGTTGCTGTCCACGACCAGGGTGTCTCCTTCCCAGCGGCCCACCGAATGCCCCATCCAGCTCGGAAACGGATCGGTCTCCAATCGACGCCCGTCCAGGAAGATCTGACGGTAGGTGAGATCTTCGTTCAGCATCACGATCACACCCGGATTCTGAATGATTTTCGACCGGCGGGCGCTCGTGTTGTCGGCCGGACCCCACGGCAGGCACTGGATACCCGGGGAATCTTTCTGCAGGTCTTCCGCACGCTGCCGGACTAAAGATTCGGCCCAAGGCTGGATTTCTCCAGGCTTCAGGTCGGCCGCGACGTTGCGCTCATATTTCAGCGAACTCCTTTGCCAGATCCCGGACAAGTCGGGTTTGCCGTCCGCGGTGCGGGGCGCGGGCGCGGCGAGACTCGGCTTGCCGTCTGCATTGCGCGGGGTGCCCGGCGTGGGATACTTCAGCCACTGCGCCGTAAGCGGCGTAGCCAGCGCAGCGAAGATGATCGGGAACATGACCCGTTTCATACGTTACCTCCTTCGATGAAGAGCTGCTCTCGTGGCGGTCGAACGGAAATTTGGCAACGATACTAGCACAGCGTTGGCGGCTGTGCACGTGTTGGCAAAACAAGAATGTTCGGTTTGGTTTTTTGTTGTCACGAAGCGAAGATGGGCGTGCTGAATGTGTATGCAACCGAAAAATGAAGCCGTTTGCTAGACAAGTCCGTCTATTGCGAGAGGAGTTTGCTATGAGCAGATATTGGGTTTTCGTTTTGGGGCTGTTGATCCCAGTATTTTGGGCACCGCAATCACCCGCTGCGCCCCAGGTTAGAAGAGCTGAAGAAAACCAACACGGCGCTCGTGTTTGTCTCTATCAGGATGCTCGATACCAGGGATGGGAGCAGTGCTATGTGGAGGGCGACGAGGTCCGCAGCCTGGCTAATCACAAGGCCGCTGCTTCCTCGATCCGAATATTTGGCCGAGCGCGTGTTCAAGTTTACGACGAGACGGATTTCCACGGCCGATCCGCGGAATTTGCCTCCGATATTCCGGATCTGGGATTGCGAGCCGCCAGCGGCGGGCATACATGGAACGATCGTATCGAATCGGTACGGGTGGTTGCGGACTACAATTCTGGTCCGTATGGAAATAACCCTCCAGTCTTCGGACGCGATCGGGATGGAGATCGAGATCGAGAACGAGATCAACAGATCAGCGACGGCGTTTGCGTTTACGATCGCCGCGATTTTCAAGGACGATCGCAATGCTGGAGCGCGGGCGCAGACGTAACCGATCTCGCTAAGGCTGGGAACTGGAGCGACAGAATTTCATCCATTCGCGTATTCGGCCGCGCCCATGTGGTCGCCTATCGCGACCCCAATTTCCGCGGCGAAACCATAATCATCGATCGCGATATTTCTGATCTTGCGCAACTCTCAGCACGAAGTTTTCGCAATTGGGACCGGCGGATTTCATCGCTACAGATTGAACCCGACCGAAGCTTTCCAGGTAGAGGTAGAGGCCGCGGCCGGCCCTGGCGATGACGTGACCTGAAAAAATCGGCGACGGGCAACTTGTCAAATGTCGAATGTCTGTTGGTGCGACGTCCGATGAACTTGTAAAAACGACCCATTGACGAAATGACCTGATGACTAAATCATTTTTCGACTAAGAATTTGGTCGTTTAGTCAGTAGGTCATCTGGCGCTTTGCCAACTACACTACACATCGCACAACAGACATTCGACATTTGACAAGTTTTGGACCCCGTTCATTTTCTTCACAGCCTCATGACCGCCGACAATACATCAATTTGCGAGATCGTCGGCGCTCCGCGGACCGCCGCTACAACGCATTCGTTCACTTTGGAAGGATTTTTGATTCCACTACTACCCAATCGGATCGCCCGCTGGTTTCGTCAGGCATTTCATCGGATTTCGCTGCCGCGCCGTCCCTCAGACTTCTCTGCCGCCCATTCCAGACCCAGCGTGTCAGGCCGACGGCGTCAATGCCGGGCCGGGTAGAAAACTGATAAATGGCGATCGCAGGCAGTGTTTGATAGCAACCCCACTCGTATTCGCTCGTCATTATGAAGTCGAGGTCGAAGGTATGGATGAGATCCATGCATTTTGCACGCATGTCCGCATCGATCCCGGCGAAGGCTTCATCCAGAAGGATGAGCCGCGGCGCCAGCGGGTGTGCTGTTCGATAGAAGGCGGCAGCCGCGGCAAAATGGGGCAGGGTGAGCGCGACAGCTTTTTCACCTCCGGAACCTGTGCCATGGGTTCGGCGGGTGAGCCTTTTCCAGACGCCATCCTGGTAGCGTTCCACGCCGAACGAATGCCACTTGCGGTAGTCCAGCGCCTCAGCAAGGAATTCTTGCCAGCCGGCGTCCTTCATATTGGAACACACGGCGTGAATCTGTTGTTGGAGAGACCGGCCCAGCATCTGCCGTTCTGCCGGAGACCATTCGTCGTCCATTTGCATCAAACGCCGAACTGCCTCGGCCACCCCTGAAGTAGCGTCTTGCTCCAGCCGCCAGACGAAGCGCAATTTCATTCCCGTGCTCATCGGACGGCTTTCGATCTCTGCATTCATTTGCCGCACTTGTTCCTCAGCTGCATAAAGCAATTCGCGAAGGTGCCGTGAAACGTTACCAATCAAGTGGTTTTCCAGGATTTCTCTCTCCCTCGCGTCCAACAGCATCTGCCGGGTGGTAACGTCGTCGAACAGGATTTGCTTGATTTCGTCCACTGCACACTCTCGCCCGGCAAACATGGCATTCGCCACGAACAGGTCATCGCTAAATGTCGCCGATGACCGGCAACCCTGAGCGGAAAGCGCTTGCGTCAAGCGGTTGAATTCCGAGGGCACAGACTTCTGATAGTGTTCCCATCCGGGGTCTCCAGCATCTATCGAGTCCGAGGGTGATACCAGTTCAAAAGCTACTTCCACCGTGCGTGTGGTGGACCATGTGAGCGGTTCTCCCCTGGCGATTCCAGGGGCGGCGAGCTCGAGAAGCCCTGTGGATGCGAATGTTCGCAGTGAGCTCGCAGCGGTATCCCTCCGGTCCGTCTGGCGGCTTAAGATTTCTGTGCGGTTACGGAGACGTTCGTCCACGCGTGTCACTCGAACCTCGACATCGTGGTAGCGCCGCCGTGCTTCTTCCTTTTCGATGCGCAACTGATCAAGCCGCAATCGGGCTTGGGCGATGCGCTGGAGCACTTCACCGGAACCGGCATCAATGGCCCGCCCAGCGGCGTCACGCGCAAGTTCTGCGGCGATGGCGCGCCGTTCGAGTTCGTTCAGCGTCTCCTTCTGCCGCTCTTCCCGAGCTGCGGCTAGTTCCAGATGCGTCCATGCCCGTTCGCCGGCTGATTGTGCTTCTTGGAAGGACTCCACAGCGGGCCAGACAGAGGAGAGCGCAAAGCGATACCGTGTGAGTCGATCTTTTAGAGAATCGAGATCATCGATCCACCTGCCGATCCCCAGGTCCTCTACCGTGCGATCGCGCATCTCCGTCACTTGATCGAGCTGCAACCGCTTCTGCCTTACATATTCTTCGGCTTCGTTCATCCGGCTCCGCAAACTCTCGACATGCCGTGCCACCGCGACCGAGTAGTCGTATGCAGCGCGCACGCCGTCATCTGCGGGTGACGTATGGGCCTCACTGCGGAGTATCCCCTCGCGGCGCTTCAATTCCTCGATGGAATCGATCACTGGATCGAGTTGAGATTGCGTCTCGGCAATTGCCGCCTGCAGTTCCAGAATCCGTCCGCGACCCCATTCATCAAGGGATTCCGCCGACACCAGACCCTCGTGTTCGGTTTCAAGCCGAATCAGTTTTTCCGTTTGGGTCGTCTCGAGCTGCTTCAGGTAGGCGCGCCTTTCGGCGAAATTGCCGGTCAACTCTTCGAGCGCCTTCCAGCTTGCGGTGGCGAAAGGGTTTGGCCCGTGGGGTTTATCGCAAAACTCCTTCACCGAATCTATGAACGTTTGATCAAACGGCAATGGCAGTTCAGTAAGATCGGCAGTCCAGCGGGAAGCGGCTTCAAGGAAGGAAGTGACGGCGGACCGATGCTCGCCATGAGCCCTCGTCACGCACTCGCGAGCGTCGTCTAACAATCCCGAAAGCCGATCACGTTCATCGCTGGCGCGCTGGAATTGGGTTCTTGCGACTGTGAAGCGTTCGCTGAGACTCCGGACACATTCCATCTTTTCGATTTGCGTCTGAATCCCGCCTTCGATCCTCTCTCGCGCCTGCTTCAAAGTACCTTCGCCGGCCGCCTCGGCGTCGCACGCGCCGAGCCATTCGCGGTGAAGGCGTTCCAAACCTGCGGACAACGCGGCTTCGCCGGCGGCGTCCATTGCAGCCGCCAATCGAAGCTGGCGATGCTCCAGGTTAGCTCTCATCCTCTGGTGTTCCTCGGCACAACTTTTTCGAAGTCGCGAGGCATCGGCGAGGTCCGCAGCCGCGGAGTCGGCGTCTCTGCGTTTGTCGGCCGCGGCGCGGTGTGCTTGCTCCAGGGTATGCGCCTCCCTTAACTGCGAGCTCTCGTGGAAAGCCGTAATCTCCGCCTGAAGTGCATGTTCTTCGGCCGAGAGGCGCTCGAGATCCGCTTTTAGCCGGGCTAGTTCCGTGAGCGATCGATCGCAGTCCGCTTCAGCAGTCAAAATTTCTTTCAGTGCAGCTTCGTATTCGTACTGCGTTCGGAGAACTTGTTCCGCCCGTCGCTTCGCGGCAACTTCGGCATAGCCGCGGTACTCCGTAAGGAAGTGCTCGACGGCTGCCAGCGCTGCCTTGGAAGACTCCAATTGCGTACGATCCGATTCAAGAGTGCGAAAAACCTCCGCCAGGCTCGCAACGACAGCGGCGGAAACCGGAGGCAGGGCTTCGCTGAGCGCTCTGGACAACTCGTGCTCATCTAGACGCCGCGTCAGTTGAGGACGCCGCAGTTGAATCAGAAGATTTATCAAGCTGGCATAGCGGTACTCGTCGAGATGGAATAACGCTTCATTGACGGCACGCCGGTAAGGTCCCGCCGCCTCAAACACCTGGCCGGCGGAACCGATCTTTTCGCGCAACCGGTCTTTGCCGAGAACTTGCCCTGCGTGGCTCACAAGCTCCAGCTGTTTGCCGATTCTTTGAATCGTGATGAAGAACCACTGGCGCACCCCGGTTTGGCCTTCTACTGCACTGAGACCACATCCGAGAGTGAGATAGTGGTCTTGGCCGCGTTCGTCACGGCGGCCAAACTCGATCCATGTATAACCGGTCCTCTCCGGGTAACGGTCCATGAGCAGGTTCCATTCGATTCTCTTGGAAGGATCGGCGTCGGGTTCCAAACGCTGAGCGTTTACTTCACCGTCGAGCAGGAACGGAAGCTGCAATGCAAGAACTCGCGACTTGCCGGTGCCGTTATTACCGCGCAACAGCAGCCGTCCCTCTTCGTAATGAAATTCTTCACGGTCGTACCGGTAGAGGTTGATGAGGCCGCTGCGCAGCGGCTGCCATCGTTGCCGGCTGGGAAAAGGGAGAGATCGTGTGTGCGCTTCCATAACAAAAATTACTCCTCGTTATCTGAACCGTTGAGGGAATTGTTGGGCGCGTAACGGCCACAGGCAGCTAACGGAACGACCTCGTTGCCCGCTATTTGGATGAGGCGAAGCGATCGCAGACGCGATAGCGCGTCTTGGGTTAACCAGGCTTCCGCGCCGGCTTCGCGAACCTCTTTGCGCCACTGCGATCCATGAACCTGAATCAGGCTGCGGACATGTTCTTCGACCGCTGAAACAGGAATCGCCGGACGGGAGTTAGTTTTGGAGATTTGAGCGAACCACTGGACCAGGAATAGGCTCAGATTTCCCTCCGTGGTGTTTTCGGGCAGTTTGAGATCGGTCAGGTCGCCGTCATCGTCCACCATCGCGATACCCTCACGCCGGATTTCGGCGATGAGGCCGGTCGCTTCATGTATTTGCCGGAGCAGGTAACCACGGTGCTTATCGAGATAAACTCGCTCCTCATCATTAAGATCGTGGAAATACAGAATCGGATCGTCCAAGAGCGCTCGAACCAGGCGCGCTCGGATTCTCTGGAAGGACGCATCTTCAGTGGGAGTCATCGGATCATCGATAAGTCTGGCCACGCGTTCCGGGAGCGAGTCGCCGATGTTCGTTTCCGCTGCCATTTCGACGCTGGAAGCGCTTCGCGATACATTTAGGATCGCCGCAAGAATGCGCCGGTCGATCTCATAAAGGACATCCGATGAGCCGTTCCGGTTCAGGAACTGCCCTTCGTCGCCGTCGAGCCTGCGAAGCAGGCCCATGTCGATCAGGAAGCGGACCGCATGCACCAGATCGCGCCGCTGATCGTAATTCCCTATATCAAAGCTCATGCCGGCCGCCTGCAGATCTGGATCTGAAGCGGCCAGTTCCATTATGGCGTGTGCAATTTCGGCCAGCGTAGTCTGCCGATCCGATTGCTCCAACCCAGCGAGTGCGAGGCAAAGCAATGCATACCTGCGTTTCGAAAAGCATATTCCACTAGTACGATCGATTGCCGGCCTTGTCTCATCGAGAAGATCCGGAGGTATCTTACGCAGCCTAGCCAGGTCTCTATCAATATGCAGGCTCCAAGCCGGAAACTCTGTCAACCACTGTTTCAACCACTCCGTATGCCGCCGCACCACGATGTAGTCCTCAGGCGTTTCGGCGGCGGTCAGCAGCGGACGACAAAGCAATGCGCGTAACGCGCGTCGCCTTTCCGCCTCGACTTCCGGATTTGGCGTTAAAGTTTCGAGCGCGGACGTCACCGCAGCACCCCGTCTACAGAGAGAATGTGCTCAATGCTGATCCAGTGATCGGGTCCTCGGAAGACTCCGTTTGTCGTAAGAATCAGCGCTTCACGCCCATCACCTGTCGGCTCCAGCTTTACCCTCAAACGACCGTCTCCGGAAAAGATCTCCACCGGTTCGTTCGAGAAAACCCGAGCCGACACGGCTTCTCCAAGAAGACCCACAAACAAATCGAATTCGCCTGTCTCGAGATGTTCAAGCTCCGATAAACGCATCCTCCCGCCAGCGCCGAACCGTCCCTGCGCACTCAAAATACGCAGCGCTTCCTCGTGGGCCGCAGCGGCAAGTTTTTCCTTTTCCGCAGTGCGGTCGATGATGCAGCTCAAGTCGGCGGCCGGCGAGAAGCGGCCGTAGTCTCGAGGACGCATTGCGATACGCACCGGCGGCGCTTCCAGCCAGCTTGTATTAGCTGGAACCTGCCGGGCTTCGT
The DNA here is from genome assembly GCA_001920875.1 of Acidobacteria bacterium 13_1_20CM_2_55_15. Lineage (GTDB taxonomy): Bacteria > Acidobacteriota > Terriglobia > 20CM-2-55-15 > 20CM-2-55-15 > 20CM-2-55-15. The sequence continues at coordinate 15,789 of MNKP01000017.1, read as the reverse complement.
ACTCATCAAGGGTTTGATCATTGATTATGAGATGGCGCGCAGGACACAATCCAAAAACCGCTCTCCAAAGCCGGTGCGCTTCAGCATCCGATTCTGCCTCCGCAAACCATCGTGCGAGCACGCGGAAATCATTGAATCGGTCGATGCGGTGGATTTGACGATCGTTCGTATTCGTGATGACGCCGAGCAGGGCAGGTATCAAGGTCCTTGCGCGTTCGCGCAACATTTCCGCGTTCGACGGGCGGCCGGCGTGGGAGATGAACCAGTCACGAAAGCGCTTCCAATCCGAGCGCCATTGGTCACAAACAGCAGCAACGCCCTCGGGCGTTGCTGCTATGGGGCCCCGGACATTGCTTTCGGCCACGGCTTGAATCAAGCGTTCAAGTCCCGCTGCTCCGAGGTCGCGAATTGTCTCTCCGATGCTATCGGCCGCGAGCACCACGTCGCCGACGAAGCGTTCACCATAATCGATCAACTGCCGCGCGCCAACAACCGACTGTACGTGGACACTTCGTTCCAGCCTCTCGATAAACGCTTGCGCAGAGGCAGACAGATCTTCAAAACGCGTCCGGAGCACGAGCAAGTTACGATGTATTTTGCCGGCATCCGGCTCTGCTTCTCGCGACAGTTGTTTGAGCTCTTGAACCAGGTACCGGATATCCGCCAAGGCAGTCGACTGAAGCTCGCCGTCCCCTTCTCGCGCGGCGTCAAAGAAAGCGAGCGCTCGCTCCGCGGCTTCACCGTGTCTGGTAATCTGGAAAACATAACGTTGTTTTAAAAAATCGTCGACAGTGCCGACAGACGTCGTATCAGGGTGCTTTTGCAAGTTTCCCCACTCGCACAGCTGCTCGAGACCGGAATCTATTTCGGGCTGGCCGGATGTCTCTTGACCAACGGATATTCGTACGGCCTCGAGGACGTCCTGAGGGCACAACTGGAACAGAAATCGCTGCTTCGATTCCATGAATACGCGCATGATGGTTCTGTACAGCGGCGCGTTATCGGCGTTGATATATGCAAAAACTTGAATGCGCTCTGGAGAGCTCACGCGCATTCCCCTCCTCGCAGAGGAGGGGTGGCGCGGCAGCTTAATAGAAGCTGGCGCGCCGGGGTGGCGCGAAGCGCGAGCCCGATAGGGCGAAGCCTCAATAGAAGACCGGCCGAAACGTTTCGCCACTCTGACCACCCCGTCTGCGCCGCTTCGGTGGCTTCGCGGCATTTGCTTGGTGGCGCAGCCACCCCTCCTCTGCGAGGAGGGGAATGGGGCTCTGCCGAACCAAAAATCACCCTAATTACAAAACATGACATCAGCGTTGACCGAACTTGAGCACGATAGGAATTTCTGTGTCCACGCATCGAACTTCGCCTTGCACGAGGGCGGGAGAAAACTTCCATTGACCGAATGCTGCGCGGACCGCGTCGTAAACCAGAGCATTGCCGCCCAACAGTTCGGCGGCGGCGATGTCTCCCGCTTCATTGATTCTTGCCCTGATTCGAATGGTCATCGGAAAGTCCTTGATCATGGAAAGCAGATAGGGTGGCAATTGAGGATCGACACGATTTTTCAAACGTGACAGAGCCAGCGGGGATGTCATCTGAACACAACGGGTGTGGGCGCACGTTTTCATCGTTGCCAGGATATCTTCGCCGAACGACGGGCCCTCCGGGTCCACCAAAAGTACTGGAATCAGCGCATCAACACGGCGCCGCGCATCCTCCATTCCAGCCACATCATCATTGGTACACGCTTTGTTCCACGAATCCGCAAAACCGGATAGAGCTCGCCGGTATTCCGTACGGACTTCCTCGATTGCCTGTGAGCTGTTCAGGGACAGGAGTTCGCGATAATCGCGGGCAGCCAGGGCGAACTCGCCCACGGTGAAATCCTTACGCCAGGCGAAAAGCGCACGCCCGGCAGCCAACTCCAGCTTGTTCTGCGCGAGATCAACGTACTCCGTGGCCAGTTCGTGTTTGGGATTGAGGCGCAGCACCGCCTGGAACTTCTCGAGAGCTTGCTCCATCTGGGTTTTTTTGTAGGCTTCCATACCTTCTTTAAACAAAAGCTCGCCCGATTTTGCACTGAGCGCGGCAAGGCCCGGGCACTTCGCCACATTCGAGGCGATCAACTTCACAACAGGGTCGGATTTTCCGTTTCCCAATTGCCGTTCTGTCTCGTCGAACACGGAGCGACAGCGTAGTTCGTTTTGTTCGGCTTTGGCTTCCTCGGCTAAGCGGATGACCTTAGGCGAGAATGCCTGGGCGTCGATACGATGATCCGAGTCCAGGGCATACAACTCCTTGAGATAGGCTTTTCCTCGAGTGCTGTCATTCAGTCCAATGAATCCGAGAGCAAGGTGTAGCTTGACCGCGGTCTTCTCTTCGAGGCGGCCAGCCTGCCGGGCAAGCAATTCATCTGCGCGCAAGAGCAACTCTATGGATTTCGCAAAATCGGCCTCATAGTAGAGCGCCTCGGCGCGAGTCAGCATCTCGCTGGCTTCGTCGGCGGGAGCCGGCCACCCCGGCCCGCTCGCCGTAATGAGAATCACCAGCGCGAGAATGTTTCTCAACATGGAACACCTCATTGAAAGACGACTTGAATTCCGGTTTCATTTCCGGTGACGCGATATGTCTTTGTCTGGAATCGTGGATTTTCGAAAATCAATACGCTTCCGATCGGAACTCGAACGCCGCTCAGCGGTGTCTGCCCTAAAGCCTTCTTTTCAACTCCATCGATAAAAACTGCTGCCCACGGTTTGGAATTGATCTGGACGCTCACGTCAAAGGTGATCGTCGTTTTCGTCGTTTCGTTGCTATTGATGACGTGCGTCACGTATTTTCGCAAACCTCCATGACGGTATTCGAGCGTATGCGTTCCCGCAGGAAGTTCCAGGGAGACCGGCGCCGCCCCCAGGTATGCGTCATCTTTATAAATGTCGACCGACGTCTGCGAGCTTACGGCAAGTGTTCCCGCGGCAGCGGCAATCACTGGCTGCGGCTCTTTCGCAACCGGACCTGGAGGAGGAACGACGGCCGAAGATCTATAGGTGGTCGACGGATTTTCGGCGGCCGGAGGAGTGGGCTCCGGCACCGGCACGGTTTCTATAGAGTTCGTCAGCCATGACAGTTCCGGTTCAGGTGCGTTCAGGTTCTGGATCTGCTGCGAGCTATTGGCGGGCGTCGACGCCCGCAGCGGTGCGACCGGCTTCGGGGTAGTTGCAGGTTTCATCAAACTAACAACCGAAATGCTCAGAACGGTAGCGCTCAGGAGCACAAGCACAGTCGCACGCACCAACGATCCTATTTTGAGCATTGGCCTCGAATCATTAGGGGCTTCCGCCAACGGAGAGGTTGCCTCGATGAGCGCGGCGCTGTTGCTTTCCGAATCCAGTTCAACGTTGCCCGGAACTGCCGTGCGGCTTGGTTCCGATTGCTTCTCTGGTTTCTCTTTAGACTGCGCTTGCCGGCGGAATGCGCTCACATTCTCGAGATTCCGGTGCAACTCCGACTGCATGGAAGAACGCAGCGACTGTGCCTGGGCGTTGTCCGGATCGATCAGCAGAATTGCCCTCGTCAGATCCAGACAATCCTTGATGCGCTTCTGCTCGTAGGCTTGCCGCGCCAGTTCAATCAGTTTGTACAAACTTCCGTTTGGCGATTCGCGAATTTCGAGATCCCCGGCTGGACCTGTCGGTTCTGTTTGCGACATTGTCGTCACTCCCAGTTTCTTGTGTGTGAAGATTATAGCGCGGCACTGTCCAAATGTGGTCCATTTCCTGCGGCGCTTCGCGCGCCATCAACGAATGTTAAGAATGTCGATGATTACGTCACTCAATGGGACCATTTCTGTCCTATGCATCGTCATCATAGAGGCAATCCTTCACATTAGGAGACTTCAATGGTAAATGGGGTATTCGTTCAGTTCGCTGTGTTCTCGCTGGCTGCTGTCATCCTCATATGCATGGTCATCGTGCTCAAGAGACGAAAGAAGCAGCCGGAACCGTTCCGCATCGCTCCGCCGATTCGGCCGGTGCTTGAAAAATCACAGACCATGCAGTCGAAGCCAACGCAGATTGCCGCCTCGCGAAACGAACCACTGGAAACGGAGCCGCAACCGCCACAAACGATCGCAATGAAACCCGCAAGTACACTTGCGCAAGAACAGAGGACAATGCAATCACCTGTGAGTTCAGAGGCCCCAAAGCCAACAGCGGTCATCGATGTACAAGGGATGTTGATGACTCAGGAAGACAAAAACCAACGAATCCTCGCGGGCATCTCGGAAAACATCCGGAAGAATCTTCAAAATAGACCGGTGCCTCCGAACTCACCCATCCTGTATTCCGAATCAAGCCCGAGGAATACCGAGTATGTTCGTGTCAAGAAGGAGATCATCACTCCCCATGGGCATATCCGCTTTTCGATTTTGAAGGATTGGCTGACGATCAATATGTTGGCCGTCTTCCGCCGTGCCTCCTTGGACTGGAAAACGCCGGATGATCTGATCGCGTTTCTTCCGGCCTACCTCGAGCCTGAAGCCGAAATTATCAACGGCCAGGTTTTGGTCATCGGCACACCGGGGCATAACGAGAAACTTGCGGTTCCAATTCGAAGTCTTGATGCCGCGTCCGGTCTTTGCCAGTGCTTTGATTTCATCACGGATGTTCGAAAGGCAAACACTCCCGCGGTTTTGCTGATCTCCGATGCCGACTTCAAGGTTGTATCTAGAGGAGTCATCGCGCAGAGTTCATTCATGAATGCTATCGAGCAAGGCCAAACGGCAGTGAAGCGTCTTGGGGAGAGGTCTGCCGCCGGACAGCCGCAGAAAAGCCACAGTGATGCACTGCGGCGGATGGAATCCACGATGGTCGTAGACGCGCTTTCGTGACGGGAGAGGCGGCGCGAAAGCGCCGCGTGAGGGTCGCGCTTCGTTCCCTCTCCCAGAGGGAGAGGGAACGCACTCCGACATTCAATTACCCGTTCTCCGGGCGGATATCATTTCTGATTCTTCCATCTCCTGCCCGATAATGTTCGCGTAATCAACATGCCAAATAAGAGAACAGCCTTCATTACGGCGTTTTCCTTGTGCCTTTGCGGCCTGGTGTTGCCTCATAAACAGGGGCGGGCAGAGGTCGTCAAGATCGACATCACGCGGAAAGATGATTTCGGTACGCACGACCGCATCATCGGGCGCGTACAATTCGCAGTGGACCCGAAGCTGCCGGCCAATCGCATCATCGCGGATCTCGATTTGGCGCCACGAAACAGGCAGGGCAAAGTCGAATTCACAAGCGATCTTTTGCTATTCGTTCCCAAGGATGCCCGGCGTGCGCGTGGAACGGTGTTTCTCGAAGTGGTGAATCGGGGGCGTGATCAGTCGCTGGCCATCATGAGCGGCGCCGAGCAACGTGATTTGTCACCGGAGTCGTGGGTGCTAGGCGACGGTTTTCTCTTGGAGCAGGGTTTCACGATAGCCTTTTTGGGTTGGCAGTTCGACGTTCATCCCTCGCAGGGTCTAACCTTTGGTGCGCCGATCGCGCCTGTCCGAGGCGTCGTGCGGGAAAGCTATATCGCCGCCCCTGGAAGGCGAAGCACGGGCTTCTTCCTGAAATACTGCGCGCTGGATCAGAGCCGTCATGCCGCTGCACTCACGTTTCGCACGCGAATGGATGAGATGCCTCAGCCGCTGCCGCGCGAGTCCTGGCGGTTTGCTTCCGACGGATGCTCGGTCGAGGTGGATAGAGGACTCGATACCGGTTTGTATGAGGCGGTCTATGAAGCCGAAGGCTCGCCGGTAGCCGGTCTTGGGCTGGCCGCGATCCGTGACTTTGCCTCCTATCTCCGCTACGGCCCAAGCGGCGCAACACTCCGCGAAAGTCAACCAGCGCAAGAGAGATTGATCGGCTACGGTTATTCACAAAGCGCCCGCTTTCTTCGCGAATTCGTTCGCGATGGTTTCAATGGCGACGAGCGTGGCCGCAAGGTATTTGATGCTCTGATGATTTCTTCCGCAGGCGCCGGCGCCGGCAGCTTCAACCATCGATTTGCAATGCCTGGAGAGGCCGGCAACTCAGTCCTGTCGGTGCTCCGTCCGGTCGATCTGCCGCCCTTTACGGATGACGGATTGCTCACCCGCGCACAGGCGGCGCGGGTCACACCAAAGATTTTTTATACCTTTTCATCGACCGAGTATTGGGCACGCGCCGGATCTTTGACCTACACCACCGAGGACGGCAAAAAAGATGTGCCCCTCGCCGCCACTTCACGTTTGTATTTTCTGGCCGGAACACCGCATGCGTCCGGGGTTCTTCCTTTGGGGAATGCCACGCGGACTCAGCCGTTTCGGCACTTCATTAATTTCGCCGAGCAACGTTGGGCCGCACGGGCCCTGCTTCTGGATCTCGATGCGTGGGTGCGTAATGGAACCGGACCGCCTCGGTCGCGATATCCGTTAATCGCCAAACAGGAATTGGTTCCCTTTACTGGCGTTCGTTTTCCGGTTGCGCCTTCTTTTCCATTCGCCACTTATATGCCTCAGGTGTGGCGCATGGATTTTGGACCGGAGTACGACAAAACGCGAGTGATCACCAACGAGCCGCCGCACTTGGGCGCGCCATATCCCGTCCTGGTTCCTCAGGTAAACGCCGACGGCAACGATGTCGGCGGAATTCTTTTGCCGGAAATAGCCGTCCCACTAGGAACGTACACGGGTTGGAATGTAGCTGTGCCCCAATTGAACAACCTCGGGTACTTGAGCGGCCTGATTGGAGGTTTTGAACCGTTTGCGCTCACGCGGGAGGCCCGCCTGAAGAGAGGTGACGCGCGCCTCTCGATCGAAGAGCGCTATGCCGGGCGCCAGGATTACCTGGATCGCACAAAACAAGCGGCGGAAGTTCTCGTGCGGGACCGGTTCATGTTAGCCGAAGATATCCGTACCGTTGTCCAGAGAGCAGGCGAAATCTGGGATGCGGTCGTCAGCCTTCCGCCCCGTTGAGATTTATCCACTTGCCAATTCATTCACACGTTCTGCGGGGAGGGGAATTCATAGCATCACCCGCGCGGCGATAGACGAATTCCATCTCGCGTTTGCGGCATTCCTGGAACAACAAGTCGGCCGGCACGAGGTCCTCCGGAGCCCACACGCCGGGCTTGCGAATGCGGCCGGCGGCGATCATCTGAGCGACGATCGAAGCCGGGCAGGCCGTGTCGATATCACCGGCGCTGGCGTGCCATTTGTTATTCGAACCGGTAAGGCAGTCCATGAGAATTTCATGTCTATCGCCACGCACGATGACGCGCGTCACCTCGTAATCATTTGGTGCCGACCGCGGAGCCGGCAGCGCTTGAAAATCGCGAACCTTCCATCCGGCGCGTAATCTTTTCATGACCTCCCGAACGAATAGGCGATCGAAGCCCACTTTGAAGTCGGCATAACGAAGGCCTTTATCCTGAAGCCGCAGCGGAAGTGTCGCGATCTCGCTGTGACGCGTCGTCACGACCCACATATGTCCAACAGGCGAGCCGAAGTCGATCGATTCCCAACCCGATCGCGGCGGGCGTTGCACAAAACGTCCTCTGCTCCACTTCCAAGCTGGGAGGGTTAATTCTTCGATGATGGTCTCGGCAGAATATGGAAATGTAAAATCGCCATCGGATGCATTAAAGTCGATGCCGCCAACACGGATCCTTATTGAATGCACCCGATCGAGCTGCGAGGCCGCATGCGCCGCCATAACGTTGGTGAGACCCGGCGCGCAACCCATCCCGAGAATGGCCGTCAGTCCTGATTCGGCAAACCGCGGTTTCAGCCGGAGTTGCCGCCGCGTCCAGGTAAACAGGCCGCCCAGATCGAGGTAATGCACTCGGGCCTCGAGAGCCGCCTGCATGACCTGCAAATTAAGTCGATGATGCGTGCAATTGATAACAACGGAATATCCAGAGAGCAGCGACGCGACGCGGCTGGTCTCACGCGCATCAACGGAGGCGTGCACCACGCGGCGGCTGCCATAAGTGAGGGCGAGCTTTGACGCCGCCCTCGCATCGTAATCGGCGACGAGGACTACATTCTTGCGGCTCGACTCGAAAAGATCGCGAACAACGATTCGGCCAATAGCGCCGGCGCCGCCCAGGACGACGAAGCGCGGCGCGGCCCTCAGTACCATCCGATGGGCCGCTCGCTGAGATTGATATGGACCTGCTTGGTTTCGAGAAACTCTTCCACGCCATGCAGGCTCAATTCGCGGCCATGACCGCTTTGCTTATAGCCACCCCACGGCGATTCGACATAACACGGCTGCATCGTATTCACCCACACGATGCCGGCCCTGAGACTTTTCACCATGCGCAGGCACTTGAAAATATCGCGCGACCACACGGCGGCGGCGAGACCGTAAGGTGTATCGTTGGCGATTTGAAGCGCGTCGGTTTCATCCTTAAATGGTATGCATGCCACGACCGGCCCAAAGATTTCTTCCCGCGCAATGCGCGCTTTATTGTCCGATTCGAAGATCGTGGGTTCGATAAAGTAGCCGTTCTTCAACTCCTTCGACGACGGGCGGCGGCCCCCGGCGACCAGCTTCGCCTCTTTGCGTCCGATTTCGATGTAGCCTTCCACCTTCTCCAAATGTTCTTTACTCACGAGCGGTCCCATCTTCGTCTCGCGGTTCAACGGATTTCCGAGGACAACCCGCGGCATCATCTCCTTCATGCGGCCGACCAATTTCTTGAAGAGATCTTGCTGAACCAGAATGCGTGATCCTGCCGAGCAGACTTCCCCCTGATTGATGAAGACGCCGAAGAGCGCGCCGTCTGCTGCCGCGTCGAGATCCGCATCGGAAAAGAAAATATTCGGGGACTTGCCGCCCAGTTCGAGTGACACTTTTTTGAGATTGGACGCGGCGACACCCTTCAGCACCTCGCGGCCCGTTTCAGTTCCGCCAGTGAAAGCGACTTTATCGACCTCCATCGATTCGACGATCGCGCCGCCCGCTATCGGACCATCACCTGTAACGACATTGAGAACGCCGGCGGGCAGATCGGAAATGCTTTCGCGAACCAGGCGCGCGAACTCGAGTGTCGTTATCGGAGTCTGCTCTGCCGGCTTCAAGATAACCGTGCATCCTGCGGCCAGCGCCGGACCCAACTTCCACGCCGCAAGCATGAGGGGATAATTCCACGGGACGATCAGGCCTGCGACGCCGACGGGTTCGCGCAACGTCATATTCAGCGCGTTGTCGGGGACAGGAAGCGTTTCGCCATGGATCTTGGTCGCCAGGCCGCCGTAGTATTCAAAGCAGTTCGCCGTATCGTTCATGTCGAATTCGCTTTCGACGATCGGTTTGCCGCAGTTGAGAGTTTCAAACTCCGCAAGCATTGCCGCGTTCTTGCGAACAATATCGGCCATCGCGAATAGAATGCGCCCGCGCTGCTGGGCTGTGAAGTCGCGCCACGGACCGCTGTCGAATGCCCGGCGGGCGGCAGCAATCGCGGTATCGACATCCTTTTTGCTCGATTCCGGCACGAGTGCGATGGTTTCGCCGTTGAAAGGATTCAGGACTTCGCGCGTCCTCTTTGAACTCACCCATTCGTTATTAACGTAATTGCTGTAGGTTTTGGTTTGAGTCTGCGATTTCATAGTTTGATCCCGTTGTAGTTCTCGGCGTTCATTGCGTTTATTCCTGTTGATTGTTGAACCGGTAAGCCCCTGCGGCAGTAAGCACAACTGCCACGAAAGTCACGATGGACATGTCGAAGACCAGACTCCATCGGATCAGCCCGAAGCTCATCGCTGCCTCGACGACGGAGCGGCCGACGAAGGGACCGGCGGTCATCAACGTGTTAGAGAAAATGATGTTTCGCAAACCGTCGACGCAATACGTCAGCGGGTTTACCGTCATGAGTGCTTTCAGCAGCGGAGGAGCCGAGGTTATGGGGAACATGGCACCGCTCAAGAAGTAGAGAGGCATCACGAGGAAATTCATCACCATCTGAAAGGCCTGCATCGACGACATTCGCGCAGCGATCGCGATTCCCAATGCCGTCAACGCGACGCCGATCAGCAGTGCCATGATCCACATTTCAACAACGATTAAGGGCGACAGACTGATACCGATGATCGGTGCGATCAGTATCAGGATCGTTGCTTGAATCATGGAAATGGTCGCACCGCCGAATGTCTTTCCCAACGCTACGGCCCAGCGCGGAACCGGCGCAACCAGGACCTCTTTCAAAAAACCGAATTCGCGATCCCAAATAATGGACACCGCGGAGAAGATTGAAGTGAACAGAATACTCATCCCGATAATGCCTGGATACATGAAGGTGAGGTAATTGATGCCGGCGTTGCCGTTTAACGTCACCGCTGAGCTGATGCCTTTCGCAACGACCGCCAAATAGAGCAGAGGTTGCGCGATCATCGAAACGACTCGAAATTTCTCTCTGGAGAACGTCTTGGCTTCACGAAGCCAGATGGTGTAGATCGTTTTGACCGCGATTCTCATCTCCTCCTCCACAGCTGCGCCATCTGCCGCATTTGATCTTGTGACGTTCCCTCCTGCGCGCGAATACTGTGTCCGGTGAGTTTCAGGAAAACATCCTCGAGACTTGGTTGTTTCACTTGTATCGATTTGACGCGTCCGGCAAAGCCGGCAATCAGCTTCGGCACGAACTCCGCACCGGAGGCCATTTGGAAATGTATTTCGCTTCCGACCTTCTGGACTTCGACGTTGTAGGCGCGTTTCAAACTCTCCGCGAGACCGTCATCGCCGCTGACGATAATCGTGTCCCCTCCGATCATGCGCTTCAGCATTGCGGGAGAATCGATCGCCTGGATTTTTCCATGATCGATAACCGCGATCTTGTCGCAGTGTTCGGCTTCCTCCATGTAATGCGTCGTCATGAAGACGGTCGTGCCTTTTTCTTCGCGCAGCGCCTTCACATGTTTCCAAATTGCATTTCGCGTTTGCGGATCCAGGCCGAGCGTGGGTTCATCCAAAAACAAAACCTTCGGATGATGTAATAGACCGCGTGCAATTTCCAGCCGCCGTTTCATTCCGCCGGAAAAAGTTCGAACCAGCGAATGCCGCCGGTCAATGAGATCGACGAGACGCAGTACATTTTCGATTCTCTCGGCAAAAAGAGTCGAAGGAAGATCATAGAGCATCGCGTGGAACCATAAGTTTTCCTGCGCCGTGAGGCGATCGTCGAGCGATTGATCCTGGAATACGAGGCCGATGCTTTGCCTCACTTCATTTGGTTTGGCGACAACGTCGAAGCCTGCGACGGCAGCTCTGCCGCTTGTCGGTTTCACAAGGGTCGCGAGGATCTTGATCGTCGTGGATTTTCCAGCTCCGTTCGGCCCCAAAAAACCAAAGATTTGACCAGACTGCACATCGAGCTGAATACCGTCAACCGCCGTAATGTTGCCGAATTTCTTCACCAGGTTTTCCACATGAATGACGTCCGTGAGCATCTCGCGATTATCCGATCTCCGCAAACGCACGCACCGGCACTGGTTCGGACGATTGCTCAAGCGCAATTGCACTGAAACGAAAGCCGACTCGCGGTAGTGAGGCGAGCCCGCGGAGATTTTCGATGACAGAGATATTGCCGGTCGAGATCAGACGAGTTTCATTCGTCCGATCGGCGACCGGGAAATCGACGCCGACAACGCGGACACCGGCACGCACACAGCGAAAAATCAAATGCTCGCCCAGGAACGGTCCGGGATTCCAATAAGCTTCCGTTCCCCAGTATTCGTCCCAGCCGGTCTGGATCAGTAGGGCGGCTCTCCGGACTTGGGAATCGTGAAAGGGAACGCTGACTTCGTGGCGGACGGGTCCGACTGATTCAAGAACGATGGCGCGAAGGGATGTGAAAGTCCTGAGGCCCTCAGCTTTACTTGAGGCTTCGCCCTGCCGGGTTTGCGCTTCGCGCCCGGCAGCCTCCTGGCTGTCGGGCCGCCCTCTCCCAGAGGGGGAGCGATGGGCTAGCTCTATGATGCGCGTCATCGTCCATTTTCTCCCGCCTCACTTTAGGACAAATCGCGTGAATTTGTCTCTAGATCCGTGCAAATTCTGGGGGGCCTGAACTGGCCGATCGTGCACGGTAGATGTAGTCGCCTACTTATCTCATGAGAGGCCGAATGGCTGATGCGTCACGGTCCGGTGCCCGTTCTCGTCATTTCGGAAAAGCAGAAGATCGCTCGGCCGAAATCTCGGGGCGGCAGGCGTGCCGCGTAGGTCCACGCCGCCGGGCAGGATTACAATGTCTATATGAGCCTTAAAAGCGGCGATGCGCTTCTGATCGTCGACGTGCAGAATGACTTTTGTCCCGGCGGAGCCCTGGCTGTGCGCGACGGCGACGCCGTCGTTCCCGTACTGAATCGATGGGTTGCCGAGGCGGAAACCAGCGGCGTTCCGGTTTTTGCGTCCCGGGATTGGCATCCTGCCAACCACGTGAGCTTTAAAGAACGCGGCGGCCCTTGGCCTCCGCACTGTGTCGAAGGCACGCGGGGGGCGGCGTTTCACCCGGACCTCCGGCTTCCTCGCAACGTGCAAATCATCAGCAAGGCTATGGATCCCGACGCGGACAGCTACTCCGCATTTGGCGGTACCGACCTTGCCGGCCGGCTGCGACGCGCGCAGGTGAAGACTGTCTGGATTGGCGGACTGGCTCAGGACTATTGCGTGCGCGCGACGGCGCTGGACGCCATCCGAGAAGGTTTCGAGGTGCACGTCATCACCGATGCGACTCGCGCGGTCAACGTCCGGCCGGGTGATGGAAACCGGGCGCTCGATGAGATCCGAAACGCCGGTGGTGTCCTCGAGGAAGCGCTCGAACGATGAGTTCCGCCTGGGTTAACGATTCCAACGCCGCGCTGCTCACGGACCTGTACGAACTCACGATGCTACAGTCCTACTTCGATGAGAGCATGAACGGCATCGCCGTTTTCGATCTGTTCATCCGGCGCCTTCCCGAAAATCGCAACTACTTCGTTGCGTGCGGGCTCGATCACGTGCTCGACTACCTCGAAGCATTCTGCTTCTCCGGGGACGCGGTCGAATATCTGCAGTCGCTCAACCGCTTCTCCAGCGCCTTTCTAGCCAGTCTGCGCGATCTTCGATTTACTGGTGACGTTTATGGTGTGCCCGAAGGTACTGTGATCTTTCCAAATGAGCCGATACTCGAAATCGTCGCGCCTTTGCCGGAGGCTCAAATCATCGAAACCTTTGTCATGAACCAAATCCAACTCGCCACAATGGCGGCATCAAAGGCTGCTCGTGTTGCACGCGCGGCGCGCGGCAAGTCAGTAGTCGATTTTGGCGCCCGGCGCATGCACGGGGCCGACGCCGGCGTGAAGGAGCCGCGCGCTTTCTACATCGGTGGCCTGGATGCCACTTCGAGCGTGCTGGCGGGCCGGATCTACGGCATTCCAGTGTCCGGAACCATGGCACACAGCTACATTCAGGCCTTTGATGACGAGAAGGACGCCTTCCGGCGTTTTCTTCGCGCTTATCCGGACGCAGTGCTTCTTGTCGACACGTACGACATCAAGAAAGGCGTGGAACGCGTTATCGACCTGGCTCGCGAGATGGGTTCCGGCTTCCGGGTTTCGGGCGTCCGCCTGGATTCAGGCGATCTGGCCAGGGAAGCGAGAGAGGTTCGAGCCATGCTGGATCGAGCGGGCCTGAACCGAGTACAGATTTTCGTCAGCAGCAGCCTCGATGAATACGCCATCGAGCGCCTGCTTGCGTCTGGAGCCCCGATCGACGGCTTCGGTGTCGGCGCTCACCTGGCGACCTCGTCGGACGCACCGTTCCTGGATACGGCATATAAGCTCGTCGAGTATGCAGGGCGGCCGAAGTTGAAATTATCGGAATCGAAATCGACACTTCCCGGAAGAAAGCAGATCCTTCGCCAAAAAACCTCCGGCAAGGCTGTTCGAGACGTTATCGGCCTTCGAAGCGAGGAACTTTCCGGAGAACCTTTGCTCATTCCGGTTATGTCCAAAGGCCGGAGAATTCAGCCAGCCGAGCCCCTCGACATTTGCCGGAATCGCTGTTGCGCCGAGCTCAAAAGTCTTCCCGATGAGCTGCTCAGCCTCTCGAAAGCGGATGCGCCTTACCCGGTCGAACTGAGCGCCGGTCTCGAACGTTTAAGGATCGCAGCCACAAACCTCGCCTGAGACCGCAGGCTCCTTGTTTGAGTTCAGAAGCGCCCTTGGGGAAAGGCGCAGGGGCTGACGCTAACATAAGAAACGCGGCGTTTGCATTGAATGAAAGGCGCGCCGTCTGAGTTTTGAGTAGCCCGCAGCGGCCTCTACAGTAAACTGGCAAGAGGAGGTCGAGTCATGAGCGGTTACCGAGTTCCGATTCCTATAAACGAACCTGTTCGGTCTTATGCGCCTGGAACTGCCGAACGGCAGGCATTGAAGCAAAAGATCGGTGCAATGTCGGCGGAGAAGATCGAGATCCCGTTAGTCATCGGCGGTAAAGAAGTAAGGACCGGCGATACCGGCACGCAGGTGATGCCGCACCGGCACCGCCACGTTCTGGCAACTTGGCACAAAGCCGGGCCCAGGGAAGTGGAACAAGCAATAAAGGCTGCCACGGACGCCCGGCGTGAATGGGGTTCATGGAGCTTCGAAGATCGCGCTTCGGTGTTTTTGCGCGCAGCGGAACTGTTGACGACGTCGTGGCGTGAAACAATCGGTGCGTCAACAATGCTCAACCAGAGCAAGACGGTTCATCAGTCCGAAATCGACGCTGTTTGCGAGACGATTGACTTCCTCCGATTCAATGTCCATTTCGCCCAGCAGATTTACGACAGCCAGCCGATCAGTTCGCCGGGCATGTGGAATCGCATCGATTACCGGCCGTTGGAAGGATTCGTCTATACCGTAACGCCCTTCAACTTTACGTCGATTGGCGCAAACCTCTCTTCTTCTCCGGCGTTGATGGGCAACGGCGTCATTTGGAAACCTGCCAGTTCGACGGTTTTCAGCAATTACTACATCTTTAAGCTGTTCGAAGCAGCGGGCCTGCCGCCGGGGGTCATCAATTTCGTCCCCGGGAATGCCGCGACGATCAGCGACGTTGCATTGAACCATCCGGACCTTGCAGGGATTCATTTCACGGGTTCCACGGAAGTTTTCCAAGGAATGTGGCGGACCGCCGGTGAAAACATCAAGGAATATAGGACGTATCCTCGCCTTGTAGGCGAGACAGGGGGAAAAGATTTCATCCTCGCTCATGCCAGCGCGGATTCCGACGCTCTGATCACCGCAATCGTGCGCGGCGGGTTCGAGTATCAAGGACAAAAGTGCAGCGCTGCCTCGCGAGTCTATATTCCGGACAATCTTTGGCAGACTATGGGAAGCCGTCTTGTCGAGACGACAAACACGCTTCGAATGGGTGACGTTGCCGATTTTCGAAATTTTGTGGGAGCCGTCATCGATCGAGCCGCATTCAAGAAGCTCACCGGTTATCTGGATGAAGCGCGCCGTTCGGATCAGGCAGAGATCATTGCGGGCGGCGAAGCCGACGATTCCATGGGTTATTTCATTCGGCCCACGTTGATCAAAGCGAAACGGCCCGACTATCTCACTATGTGTGAAGAGCTTTTCGGACCTGTCGTCACTTTGTACGTTTACCCGGAGAAGCAGTGGAACGAGATCCTAAACATTGTCGATAGTACCTCGCCATACGGTTTGACAGGTGGGGTCTTTGCCACGGATCGCAACGCAATTGCCGATGCGCATCGGGCGCTTCGTTTTGCGGCCGGCAATTTCTA
>MNKP01000201.1 GCA_001920875.1 Acidobacteria bacterium 13_1_20CM_2_55_15 | reverse complement strand
TGGATTCTGGTCCAGGAACATACGGTGGAGCGCGTCGACGACGGCGCGGGAATCCGGCATCCGCACCTGCCGCACCGCCTGGTCGCGCGAAATGCCCGCGGCGATACGGTCAACATCACGGCCATTATCAAGACGCAGGGCAGCGACACAAAGCTGGTCGGCCAAATGCAACCCTACTACGAAGCCAAAGGCCTATCGCGCGTCGAATGGGCGGGGCGTTCGATTCCTCTTCTCGTTACTCAGATTTCGGATGGCGAAAACGGCGGCGTCATGATGAATGAATTCCCTCCGAAGTATCTCTCAGTGATGCGCGAAGCTTCAGACTCCGACACGGTACCGGCGAGCGTGACCGAATACCTGGAGTATCTGGATTCCATCGGCATTAAGGAAGAGGACCTTCCGGCCGTCCAGCCGATCCTGCAGAAACGTATTTGGGACCGGCTCGGCCCGCGATCCAGCGCGGAGAAACTGGAGAACGTACTGGAACAACTTCGAAAAGAAGATCATCGTTTCCACGTCGAAGGCGGAAGCTGGACCAACAATATTTCATGGGTGCGTGGTTATGGCGACGTCCTTGGCCCCATTGAACAGACCAGCGCGCGCTTTGCAGAGAAAACCGCAGGAGTTCCGACATCCGAACACCGGTACCGAAATGCCTTGTTTCATTTGCTCACGACGCAGACTAGCTGTTACCGCTATTGGGGAGCCGGAATATGGACGGATTACGCGCGAGAGGTTTGCCGCCGCGCTAACGACATTCTCGATTACGATTTCTAAAAGGGGTGAGTCATGAAGTGCTGGTTTTGCGGTAAAGATGCGAAAGGCACCTGCGCGGCGTGCGGCCGCGGGCTCTGTGCCGATGGCGAATCCCTTTCGCCGGTTGTGCCCGCGTTCCCGCCTGCATCTGTTTTCTTGTTGTTGGTCGATAGAAACGTGCCGTGAGAGACATTCCGTTTGACAGTCAGCCGAGATCTTCCCGTCGATGTTCCGAATCAGCTCTTTGCAAATTAATTGCCGCGCCCGGCCTTAGGTGGCGATCGCCGGTCTAGAGGGTTTCCAGGTCGGGCCGTTGGTCCTGTTCGGCTGCAAAAAAACGGCCCGCGCCTGCGGCTGCTATAATGACCCGCTTATGACCTGGTTCAAGCGCGAGAAGAAGCCGATAGAAGCTCCTGATCAGCGCCGCGTTCTTACGGAAGGGTTGTGGATCAAGTGCAACGGCTGCAAGGATCCGCTTTGGAAGAAAGATCTCGAAGGGAACCTTCAAGTCTGTCCAAAGTGCAACTACCACTACAAGATTTCCGCCTACGATCGCATTAACCTTTTGATGGATGCCGGCTGGATCGAGCACGACGCGTCGCTTTATTCCACCGATCCGCTCGATTTCAATGCGATCAAGCCGTACAAAGAAAGCCTTACGTCCCTGCCGGAGAAAGTGGGAGTCCGGGAGGCGGTCGTCAGTGTAGAAGGACACATGGATGGCGTTCCTGTCGTTTTGTCGGCCATGGAATATAGCTTCATCGGGGGGTCAATGGGTTCCGTTGTCGGCGAAAAAATCACACGAGCCATCGAACGGTCACTCGAGAATCGTTCGGCCCTCGTGGTTGTTTCATCTTCAGGCGGCGCCCGCATGCAGGAAGGAGCGCTCAGCCTTATGCAAATGGCGAAGATTTCTTCGGCTTTGGCACGCCTGGACCAGGCCCGCCTTCCGTATATTTCTGTCCTTACAGATCCCACGACGGGCGGTGTTACCGCCAGCTTCGCAATGTTGGGCGATTGGAATATCGCCGAGCCCGGGGCTTTGATCGGATTTGCCGGGCCGCGCGTGATTGAACAGACCATCCGCCAAAAACTTCCCGCCGGATTTCAGCGCAGCGAGTTTCTCCTACAGCACGGAATGCTCGATGCCATAGTCCATCGCAAAGACCTTAAGACTTTCATTAGCAACTCCCTGAAATTTTTCATGGCGTAAACTATTTGCATGCACGATGAGATCACTGTCATCGGCGGAGGCCTTGCCGGTTCCGAGGCAGCCTGGCAGATTGCTCGGCTCGGTCACCGGGTGGAGCTCTATGAGATGCGCCCGGTTCGGAGCACGCCGGCGCATCGCACGGATCGGCTTGCAGAGATCGTTTGCAGCAATTCACTGAAGTCCGATCAGCCTTACCACGCTTCATGGCTCCTGAAGGAGGAGCTACGCAGGCTCGGCTCGATTCTCATCCGGATTGCCGATTCGGTTCGAGTCCCCGCTGGAAGCGCGCTAGCTGTAGATCGGCAACGCTTTGCGGAACGCGTCACTGACGTCATTTCAAACGAACCCAACGTTCATCTCATCCGAAAAGAGGTTCCGGAAATTCCGAATGACGGCATCGTTATCGTTGCGAGCGGTCCCCTGACCTCACCATCCCTTTCCGAATCCATCCGCAGTTTCTGCAGTTCGGAACACCTTTACTTCTACGACGCGATTAGCCCGATCGTCGACGCCGAAACGATTGATCACGCGAAGGTCTACCGCGGGAGCCGGTACGGCAAAGCAGCCGATGATTATTTGAATTGCCCAATGGACCGGGAGAAATATAACGCTTTCTACGAAGCACTGGTCTCGGCGGAAAGCGTTCGGATTCACGAGTTCGAAGAGGCGTGTTACTTCGAATCGTGCCTGCCCATCGAAGAGATCGCGCGGCGCGGGCGCGACACGCTGCGGTTCGGTCCGATGCGTCCTGTCGGCTTGATTGATCCCATCTCCGGCCGGATGTCGTATGCCGTTGTTCAACTCCGGCAGGAAGACTTGATGCAATCCAGCTACAACATGGTTGGATTCCAGAATCATTTGAAGTTTCCGGAACAGAAGCGGATCTTTCGCATGATCCCCGGCCTCGCCAATGCAGAATTCCTCAGGCTCGGGCAAATCCACAGGAATACCTATATCAATGCCCCGCAGACTTTGCTGGCGTCTTTGGCGGCACGACGCGATCCGCGCATCTACTTCGCCGGACAGCTTGCTGGCACCGAGGGGTATATCGAAAACATCGCGACAGGTTTCATAGCGGGAATTAATGCAGTTCGGACAACCCGAGGCGAGGATCCGTTGGTTCTGCCTGCGGAAACAGCAATCGGAGCACTATGCCGCTATGTCTCCAGTCCACAGAAACACTTTGCGCCGATGAATATCAACTTCGGCCTGCTTCCTGAAATCGACGTTCCGCGACGACTGCCAAAAACAGAAAAGCAGCGCTTGCTCTGCGAGCGTGCTCTCGATCTATGCCGGCCCTCATCAACATCAATGGTGTGATTACGACACCTGAAGAAGCCAAGATCTCCGTTCTGGATCACGGTTTGTTGTTCGGCGACTCGGTCTATGAAACGCTCCGGACCTACGGTGGAAAACCTTTTCTGTTCTCGCGTCATTATGCTCGGCTGGAGCATTCCGCAGCGGCGATCCATCTGAAACTTCCGTGGACGAAATCCAAGACCTTCGAGGAAATCCGCCGGACCTGCCTGCCGGGGGAATGCCGGATCCGTTTGCTGATCACGCGAGGAGTCGGAGATGCCTCAGCGGACATCGGGACCTCGGCTGACCCCGCAGTGATTATCATTGTGGTGCCGCTGATTCCAGCCCCGGAACACATCTATACGGATGGTGTCGAAGTTGTGATTTCCTCGGTGCGGCGGAGCGGCTGGTTTGCCGAAATCAAAACCGGCAGCCTCATCCATCAGGTGATGGCCCGTCATGAGGCGAATACGAGAGGGGCCTATGAAGCGATTCTTCTCACCGCAGATGGGAAGCTTTCCGATGGCATCACAAGCAACATCTATATAGTCTGTGACGGTAAAGTTCTTACGCCGTCGCACGATGCGGGAATCGTTGAAGGAATTACGCGAGGCGTGGTCTTGACTTTGGCGCGCGACATGGGACTACAGGTCGAGGAAGGAATTTTTGATGCGGGCCAAATTAATCGGGCCGATGAAATGTTTCTGACAAGCAGCACCCGAGAAGTCGTTCCGATTGCCAGGGTCAATGACGCCGCTGTCGGCAGCGGCAAGCCTGGACCGGTAGCTGTGGCGCTTCTGAGGGCTTATCGATCCGCCGTGGGGCGCCTCATCCGAGAGGACTGATTATTGCAAGAGGAAATTGAGGCGTTTGTCGAAGCGCTCCGCAATCGAGCCGTTTCGGAACATACGTTGTCCAGTTATGGATCGGATCTTCGGCATTTCCAGTTTTTCCTCAAGCTTCGCAAGAGGTCCCTTCGCTCTGTCGATCATATCTGCCTTCGAGACTTTTTGAACCACCTTCACGAACGAAAACTCCAAAAAACGTCGATTGCCCGAAAGCTGTCATGTCTGCGGACTTTCTTTGATTTTTTGGTACGCGAGGGCCGGCTGAAAAGCAATCCCGCAGAATTAATTTCATCGCCGCGGCTGCCGAAGAAACTGCCTGTCTATCTCAGCGAGCGAGAAGCGGCCGTGGTTGTCGAGCTGCCGCGAGGTACGGCGCTCAAGGACTTGCGCGATCGAGCGATTCTCGAATTGCTGTATGCGAGCGGGCTGCGCGTTCGCGAGTTGGTCAGCCTGAATGACGAGAACGTCGATATGCTGCAGCAACTCGTCCGGGTGATCGGCAAAGGCAGAAAGCAGCGGATCGTTCCTTTCGGCGAATATGCCGGACGGGCTATGGCGGAATATGTCAGCGAACGCGATCGTCTGGGCCTGGCTAACCCTGACGCCACGGGTCAGACGCCTCTGTTTGTCAGCCTCCGCGGACGCCGTCTGAATGCGCGCGATGTGCAGAGGCTGGTTGAAAGAACACGTCTCGGTCTTCCTTCCGGCCGGCGTCTGACAGCACATACACTCCGGCATACCTTCGCTACGCACTTGCTCGAGCGCGGGGCCGACCTGCGCGCGATCCAGGAACTGCTCGGGCACGCCAGCCTAGGGACCACACAGAAATATACGCACGTCAGCCTCGAGCACCTTCGCGCCGAGTACGAGAAAGCGCATCCTAAGGCGAAGAGGAACGACTAAACCGTCTCCCAGTGGGAGAGGGCTTTTATGTATAATGATTGTTTGTCTTTGTCGAGGAGGATACGACTATGTATGCCGTGATCCGATCGGGCGGAAAGCAATACCGTGTAACGCCCGGACAGACGATTCGGTTGGAGAAAGCGGCCGGCGATCTCGGTTCCAAACTGGAATTAAAGGATGTTTTGCTTGTCCAAAACGACGGTGACATCCAGCTTGGCTTGCCTGTGCTTGCGAATGCAATCGTCGAGGCTACGGTCGTCGAGCAGGATCGCGCGAAGAAAATCATCGTATTCAAAAAGAAGCGAAAGAAACAGTACCGCCGGACACACGGCCATCGTCAGAATTACCTGGCGGTTCGAATCGATAAGATAAGCGTTTAACCAAGTCGTAACCAGGAGTTCTCACATGGCGCATAAAAAGGGAGTCGGCAGTTCACGCAATGGCCGCGACAGCAACTCACAGCGGCTCGGCGTCAAGCGTTTTGCCGGCCAACTGGTGACGGGGGGATCGATTCTCGTCCGCCAGCGTGGAACGAAATTCAAGCCCGGCCTGAATGTCGGCATCGGCAAGGATGACACGTTGTTCGCCAAAATTGCCGGCGTCGTGCGGTTTGAAGATAAAGGCAGCACCGGCAGATTTATCTCTATCCACCCAGTTGAATAGCCACAAAAAGGCACAAAAGTCACAAAATAGTAAAAGAGCTTTGCGATTTTTGTGCCTTTTTGTGGCTATTTCCCATGTTCATCGACGAAGCGAAAATCACGGTTAAGGCCGGCGGCGGCGGCCACGGCTCGATCGCGTTCCGCAGAGAGAAGTTCGTTCCGAGAGGGGGCCCTAGCGGAGGCGACGGAGGCGCTGGGGGCAGTATTTATCTCGTCGCGGACACGCACGAAAACACACTTCTAAAATTCCGCTTCAACCACATATTTCGCGCCGAACGCGGCCGGCACGGTGAAGGTAGCAATCGCCAAGGCCGTAGCGGAGGCGATCTCGAGATCCGGATTCCAATTGGCACCGTCGTGTACGACGATGATACGGGGGAGTTGCTCCACGATTTTACGGAGCCTAACGAGTACGTCCTTATGGCCAAGGGCGGCCGCGGCGGGCATGGCAACGCTCATTTTGCGTCCTCTTCGAATCGCGCGCCGCGAAGGGCAGAGGACGGAGCGGCCGGCGAAGAGAAAAATCTGCGTCTTGAATTGAAGCTGCTTGCCGATGCCGGTTTAGTGGGTTATCCGAATGCGGGTAAGTCCACGCTGATATCGCGCATTTCCGCGGCGCGCCCAAAAATAGCCGAGTATCCATTTACGACCCTGGAACCCCAGCTCGGTGTTGTCTCTTTGGATACGGATAAATCCTTCATTCTTGCTGATATTCCCGGTCTTATTAAAGGCGCCCATCTCGGTCATGGTCTTGGAATTCAGTTCCTAAGGCACATCGAACGCACTCGCCTGCTGCTTCATCTGGTGGATGTGTCGGGGACGAACGAGCGCGATCCAATCGATGAATTTCACGCCATCAACTGCGAGCTCGCTGAACACAATCCTGATTTGCCGAAAAAGCCAAAGATCATTGTCGCAACGAAGATGGATATCGCCGATCCCAAGAAAGTTCAAAAACTCGCACGATGGTGCAAGAAGAGTGGTCTCGAAATGCTGAAGATCTCCTCTGTCACAGGCGAGGGCCTCGAAGACCTGAAACGCGCGGTTTTCGAGAAACTATCCAGTGATATCCTGAAAGTTTAATATGAAAACCACAGCATATCCGTCGCGTGTAGGTGCTACTCCTATAGGACAAGGCCTGGTTGCCGAGGAGACTGTTGACGAAGAAACCGTTGTGGAGAAGCTTGAAGGGCCGGTCGTCCCGTACGGGAAGATTCCGGATAACGAAATTCGATATGCATTCGAGACGGACACCGGTCGATGGGTCATCGCGCGCTCCAATGCGCGGTACATCAATCATTCATGCGACCCCAACTGTTACATTGCGGAGAATCTGGACGTTCTAACGTCGCGCAAGGTTCACAAAGGCGAGGAGCTGACCGTCATGTACAACGAAATGCCGCTGGAGAAATACATGAAGAGCGGCTCCATTTTGCCCGATTGGGATGAGCGGCGCAGCTTCGATTGTTTTTGTGGTACGCCGAAATGTATCGGACGCATCAACCGGTATGTGGTTCCGGTGCCGGGCGATCCGAATATCAATGGCGTGCGGATGGGAGCGGTCGAACGGCGCGGCCGCGGAATGTTTGCGCGACGAAAATTTCTGAAGGGCGAGCTGATCGAGCGCGCGCCGGTCATAGCGCTGAACGAAAAGCAGTGGCCGTTCGCTCAAAAAACCATATTGTCGGATTATGCATTCGACTGGGGTGAGCACGACGAACAGGCGGCGATCGCCTTGGGATACGTATCGATCTACAACCATTCGTATTCGCCGAATGCCCAGCTCGAAGAACTCTTGGACGAGTTGATGATGGAGGTGGTCGCGATTCGAGATATCGAGCCGGATGAAGAAATCACCATCAATTACAACGGCGATCCTGCGAAACAAGACCCGCTTTGGTTTACCGAGCAGGCTCCCAAACGCCGTACACGAAAGCGCGGGAGTTCCCACTAGACATTCATGTTAGAATCAGCCCCGGAACATGAGGATCGCGATATTGGGCGGGAGCTTTGACCCCATCCATAACGGACATCTGGCTGCAGCTCAGTCAGTCGCTGAAACCTTCCAAGTTGATGAATTCCACTTCGTGCCCGCGTTCACTCCTCCACACAAAACGTCTCGCGGAATGACATCGCCGTTTCACCGGTTTGCGATGGTGGCACTGGCAACCATTTCCATTGACCGATTCCGAACGTCTACTATAGAAGTAGATGCTCTCGAAAAACGTTATACGGTAGAAACTCTTGAAGCGATGAAGAAATCGTTTCCCGGCGCCGACCTCTTGTTCATCATAGGGACCGATATGTACCAGGAAATTGAGAACTGGAGAGATTATCGGCGCTTGTTCGAATTAGCCCACCTGGTGATTGTGAATCGGCCAGGGTTCCCGTTTCGCGACGACGTCGCGCCGTTTCAGCTCATCAAAGAAAAGACCGTTGTAACCCTGCCGGCAACCCCCCGGGTTTTTTATCTGCCGTTCATCGAGCAGCCGATTTCGTCCACGGAAATCCGCGATGAGCGCAGGCGCGGAGTCAACGTTAGCCGATGGCTGCCGCCGTTGGTGTGGAGTTACATCGAAAAAAATAAACTCTATTCATAAAAGGAGAAAACGAAGAACAATTGATGGACAAAGAAACTCAACTATCTGAAGCCATCGAAGCAGCACTCGACAAGAAAGCTCAGGATGCGGTGGTGCTGGAGCTTGTCGAGATTTGCTCCTTCACCGATTACTTTCTCATTTGTACCGGAACCTCAACGCGTCACAATCAAACCATTGCAGACCACATCGAAGAAACCCTTAAGAAAGAAGGTGTGCGGCCGTTGCACATCGAAGGGTACCCTGAAGGCGATTGGATCCTTCTGGATTACGTCGACTTCGTCGTGCACATCTTCTCTGCACGGGCGCGTGAGTTTTACGATTTGGAACGCCTTTGGCGAGCAGGCAAGCGTCACCATGCGCATGAACTGATCGCACAACGCGCCCTGTAAAAACTTGCGCCCGGTAACCTCCACCAGCTACGATTCGCGGTATCCATTTGTTTTCGCTCCCGACTCGCCGATGTTGGCCGTATATCGGACGTTCGAAAAGGTCCTCGATAATCCAACGACCGTTCTCGTCGAGGGTGAAAGCGGGACCGGCAAAGACGCCCTCAGTCAATGGCTGCATTTCAATGGCTCGCGAAAAGACGGACCGTACATTAAAATCGATTTTTCATCATTGCCCGAGGAACTTGTCGAATCGGAATTGTTTGGGTTCGAGCGCGGCGCGTTCACTGGCGCCGTTTCTGCGAAACTCGGCAAACTGGATCTGGCGCAGGGTGGGACCGCGGTGCTCGACGAAATCGCCAGCGTCGATCTTTCAGTCCAGGCCAAGCTGCTCAACGTCGTCGAAGCGAAAGAGTACTACCGCCTCGGCGGCACGAAGCCGGTTGAACTGGATGCCCGGATCGTTGCCCTCTCCAGCGTCCCGCTTGCTCAGGCGGTCGAACGGCAGATCTTCAGGCAAGATCTTTTTTTCCGGCTGAATCTCATCACCATCCGCATTCCTCCCCTTTGTGAACGGGTGAGTGAGATCTTTCCGATGGCGGAGTTTCTGCTGGAACAGCTTGAAAGGAAATACAAGATCAGATCCAAACTCCATCCGGATTGTCGCGGCGTTTTCGAACAGTACGACTTCCCGGGCAATATTCGAGAGCTTCGTAACGGGCTGGAGCGAGCAATAGTAATCATGTCAGGAGCGGAAATCACGCCGGAGGCGCTGCCCAGTTCGTGGCACACGTCCCGTCCTGCTAAAAACGCGAAGATGCCTTCATTGGAACAGGTCGAACGGGACTACATTACCGAGGTGCTGCGGCAGACACACGGGAAGAAAGTCAAAGCCGCGAAAATTCTCGGCATCAGCCGGAAGACTCTGCTTGAAAAACGGAAAAAGTACGGTCTTCAATGAAAGTCCGTGTGGTTTGGGTCGGAAAGACCAGGAACCCGCACACGGCAAAGCTCTGCGAGGATTATGCAGCGCGGATCAAACATTTCCTGCCGCTGGAGATCGCCGAAGTCAAAGAGCAGAAGATCCTACCCATGTTGGATACATCGGACCGCGTCATCGTCCTGGACCCGAAAGGACACACGTGGACGTCGGAACAATTTGCGAAATTCGTCGGCCAGCACATGACGGCCGACCCGCGCAGGCTGACATTTATTATTGGGGATTACGCCGGCCTTCCTGCGGTACTTAAAAAGCGGGCCGATCTGGAATGGTCGCTCTCGCCCCTGACGTTTACTCACGAACTGTCGCGGGTACTGCTTCTCGAGCAGATCTACCGCGCACTTTCCATCATCCATAACTTTCCCTACGCGAAATGAATAGCGTTGTGTATACTAAATTTACCCTTTGCGTTTCCCCGAACGCGCTTTGCTCGATTTCGTACTCAATCTCCTGTTCCCAGTCACGTGCATCGTATGTCACGCTCCAGTCCGGGAGCGCAGATGGGGAGGGGCATGCCCGGAATGTTGGGCTAGCCTCTTGGCACTGGAACCGCCCTTTTGTCCAAAGTGCGGCGAACCGGCACCTGCAATTGAAGGACTCTGCGGATTCTGTCGTCGCGGTGAGCACAATTTCGACTTTGCTAGATCGGCTCTGCTGTTCACGCACACGCTTCGCGACATCATTCACCATCTGAAATATGCGGACCGTGTATCGCTCGCAAATCAGCTTGGAGATATTTTGAGCGAATGCCGCCGGCGCGAGCCCTTTACCGGCAACCTCGTCATTCCGGTTCCTCTTCACCGATCGCGCCAACGGCAGCGGGGTTTTAATCAAGCCGAACTGATTGCGGCGCGGCTCGGCCTTCCAATGGCGACGCGGCTGCTGCGCCGGAAGAAAGATACACCGAGCCAGACCGGCCTCACCCGGAACGAGAGAAAGCGGAATCTCGCGGGCGCTTTTGAAGTGCGGGGTCGGGTAAGCGGCACGATAATTGTGGTTGACGATGTGTATACCACGGGTTCCACACTGAATGAAATTGCCCGCACTCTGAAGTGCGCCGGAGCCGACCGGGTGGAGGTGCTCACGGTGGCTCGTGTTCCTTCTTATCGCGCGGCAGAAACTGCCTCGGCCGCTGTAGCGAGAACCCAATGAGATGTGCTCTCCAGAAGCTCTGCGACGAAGCGCGTGTGCAGCGCGTGTCCCGCGCGATTGGCAATCAGGCCGCCCAGCACCGGCTGGCCGATCAAGGCGAAATCCCCGAGCAGGTCGAGGGTCTTGTGCCGAACAAACTCGTCGGCGAAACGAAGCGAGGTATCGTTCAGCATACCGGTTTCCGTAAGCACAATCGCGTTCTCGAGCGATCCGCCCCGGATCAAACCACCGGCTTGAAGCTGTTCCACGTCATGATAAAAACCGAATGTGCGCGCCGGCGCAATGGTTTTAGCGTAATTCGTTCCGGTCAGTTGAACTTCGATACTCTGCTTTCCGATGAGAGGGTGTGGAAAATCGATGTCATACTTAATGCTAAAGGTATCGGAGGGGTAGATGCCCAGCGTTTTCTCTCCCTCCCTGAGCACGAAAGGCTTCGTAATCCGGATATATCGCCGCAGGGCCCGTTGCGTGAGTACGCCAGCACGAGCGATCGCTTCCGCATAGGGGAGCGCACTTCCGTCGAGAATCGGGACTTCAAAGTTGTCCAATTCGATATAGGCATTGTCGATTCCGATACCGTACAGCGCCGAAAGAAGATGTTCGACTGTCGAAATCCAAACACCCCGGCTCATCAATGTCGTGGCATAGGCAACCCGGGCCACCGAGGCGACGTCGGCCAGAAGCTCGAAATTGTCCAGATCGACACGGCGAAAAACGATGCCTTTGTCGGCGGGAGCTGGAAGAATCCGCACGGTCGCATGCTCACCCGTGTGGAGGCCGATTCCGCTAAATTCGACGGGAGTCCGGAGCGTCTGTTGGTGCATCGGCAACGCGCTAGCAATTGCCGCTCCCAATCCTGCTGCTGAATAATGAATAACTTACAAACCTGTCACGATAGAAAACCGTGCACATTTGTGCACACTGTGTGTCGGTAAACAATCATGTTGAAGCACCCTTTATTCTTGATCATCGATGGCATGTCTCAGGCCTATCGCGCCTACTTTGCGATCCGAGGTCTTGCGAGCAGCCAGGGTTTGCCGACGAATGCGGTGTACGGTTTCGCGATCATGCTCAAACGCGTGCTCGAAAAGTATCCGCCGGATTACATCGCGGTCGCGCTGGATAGCTCGGAACGCACCGCGCGCCATGCGCAATATGAGTTCTACAAAGCCACACGAAAGAAGATGCCGCCGGATCTCTCACAACAGCTGCCCTACATTCGCAGATTTTGTGAGGCGATGCGAATTTCAGTTCTCGAGATCCCCGGACACGAAGCCGACGACATCATCGCAAGCGTTTCGACGCAGGCCCTCGCCGCCGGACTGTATCCCGTGGTCGTTACTCTCGATAAGGATCTGTACCAGTTGATCGATACCATCCTGGTCCTGAACACGTCGAAGGACGACTTGATCGTCGATCGCGAAAAGGTGCGCGAGCTCTTCGGGGTTACTCCGGAACAGATTCCGGACCTCCTCGCGCTTTGGGGCGACAGCTCGGACAATATTCCCGGCGCGCCGGGAATTGGTGAAAAGGGCGCGCGCGATCTGATTCAAAAGTTTGGCTCGGTTGAAGCGCTGCTTGATCGCGCGGAAGAAGTTTCGAACACGAAGCATCGGACATCGCTTCTGGGTAATCGCGAACAGATTCTGCTGAGCAAGCAACTGGTTACTATCGACACGAAACTGAAGATACCCGTCGAATGGACCGCCTTCAAAGTCCAACCGCCGGATCGTGCGGCTTTAATGCCGCTATTGAAGGAACTCGAGTTTACCGGGCTGATCAAACAGTATCTTCCTCCCGATGCGGGTCCGTTCGTGGAGGTTGTTCGAACCGACTTGGTCCCCGCGGTTGACGATCGAGTCTTTTTCGACATTCACGAAGATCGAGTCTCGTTGTGGAGCGGCAGTGGCTCGATTTCAAGCGTGCCGCTCGATCGACGCGTAGAGGCGTTGTTCTCTAACACCCGCATTCGTAAGGTCACCTACGATCTCAAAACAGCACTACTGCGGTTGCGTGGCCGTGGAATCGAGCTCTTCCCGCCGTACGATGATCCGCTGCTGATGGCGTACTTGCTGTTTCCCAATCGAGGGAAATACGAGCTGCCCGACGTCGTCTTCGAATTGACAGGCCAGACGGTAACGGAAGGCGATGAGCGTACGCCGTGGATTGAACGTCTCTTCAAGGAATTTTCGCCTCGAACCGCTCAGGAAGTATCCAGGCCGTACACGGAAATCGAACTGCCTCTTTCGCCGGTTCTCGTGGACATGGAACTTGCCGGACTTCGGATCGACGTGAATGTCCTCGAGCGCATGTCGCGCGAAATGGGCGCACAGTTGGACGATCTAACGCGCAAGATCTGCGAAATCGCCGATTGTGACTTCAACATCAATTCCCCGCGACAGCTCGGAGAAATTTTGTTCGACAAACTGAACCTGCCGCGGCCGCGCAAATTGCGGAAGTCCGGCCAGTATTCGACGGCGGTCGAGATCCTGGAAGAACTTGCAGCAGAACACGAGCTGCCGCGGTTGGTGCTGGAATACCGCCAGCTCTCGAAGTTCACATCGACGTACGTCGATGTGATTCCAAAACTCATCGATCCGAAAACTCAACGGCTGCACACGTCATTCCATCAGGCTGCCGCTTCGACCGGCCGTCTGTCCAGCAGCAATCCGAATTTGCAGAACATTCCCGTTCGCGCCGATCTCGGCCGCAAGATTCGCGGAGCCTTCATTCCGGAAGAGGGATGGTGGTTTGTCTCCGCAGACTATTCGCAGGTCGAGCTCCGGATACTCGCACATCTTTCCGGAGACGAGCGGCTTGCCGAAGCCTTCTCCGCCGGTGAGGACATCCATCGCCGTACGGCCGCAGCGGTGCTGGGCCTGCCGATGGATGCCGTAACGCGGCAGCAGCGGGAGCGTGCAAAAGCCGTGAATTTCGGAATCGTCTATGGTCAAACGCCCTTCGGTCTCGCACAACAGCTCGGGATTAGTCCGGAGGAAGCCGCGGATTTCATCTCCCGATATTTCGATCAGTATCAAGGCGTGCAGCGCTACATCGAGAACTGCCTCAGTCTTGCACGCGACCTGGGAGTGACACGAACATTATTCGGACGCATCCGGCAGCATCCCGAGATCAATTCGCGTAACGGCATGCGGCGCAGCATGGCCGAGCGCACTGCGATCAACTCTCCGATTCAAGGTACGGCCGCCGACATCATCAAACTCGCAATGATACGGATTGCGGAGGAACTCCGGCGTCAGAAACTTCGAACTCGCATGGTTCTTCAGGTTCACGACGAATTGATCTTTGAAGTGCCGGAGGAAGAACTCTATATCGGGGAGGCTATTCGAAATCTGATGCAGGACGTCGTCCAGTTGAACGTGCCTCTGACGGTGGATGTAAAACAAGGAAAGACGTGGGAAGCGTTGGGCTAGAGTGGTGCTTGGGTATTACTCAAATACTCGGCTCACCTGCGCCAGCGAAACATCTTCGGACTTCACATTGATTTTGTAAGACTGGATGATCTTGTCTTCATCCAGAATTTCTTCTGGTTTCGTCGAATTGTAGGCAATCGGAGAAGGCGTGTTCTTCACGATGGCGTCCCGAACTCTATCCGCGTCCCTGGTAACCAAAACAATTCGCACCCGCTCAGACTTCAGGTGCCTACGGATGGCGGCATTCACGTCCCCGACTGTGAGCTTCATCAGTTGCTCCTTCACGTAGGAGTTGTAATCGGGAATCCCGTAATACCGGCTGTCAAGCGTGTAGCCAAGCCGCGCGCTCTGCGTCTGAGTCAGGATATTTGCGTATTTCGTGAGGAATTCGCGCGTCGTTTCGAATGCTTCCTGTGAAAGCCCGTCGCGAAGGAGTTTGTCGTACTCGTATAAGGCTGCGCGCAAGGCGAAGAGGCCGTTTTGCGCTTCGACCGGACGTATCCAGATCTGAAAAATCTGTTGCTGCCGCGCGAGATTGGGATCCGGCGTCATTTGAAACATTCCGCGGGGAAAATATTCCACGTACGCATAATCTCCGTAATTGAGTCCCCTCGCTTCGCGCAGCCGTTGATAAAGGTAACTGTTCGATGAGCGATGCTGGCCGAAGTACGACGCAACCACCGCGAGCGCCGGCCAGTCTTTCGATCCCCGGTTGACGCTGATTGGAAAACCCAGAGAAATGGCTGTAGACCGCGTGTCACGCGCGATGATTTCTATGCGCGTTCCCGGTGACAGCTTCGGATTTTCAAAGCGCCTCTTGTCGGTAGAACCCTGGGGAAGTTTCGCAAAATCGGCCTGTACTTTGTCGGAAAAGTTTTTCCGATAACCACCGGCCAGACCTATCGTCAAACTCGTTCCTTTGTAATAATCGCGATAAAAGCCCCGTACGTCGTCGAGCGTCAACTTTTCAAGACTGCTGATCTTCCCCGTGTTGTGGTGGCCGTATGGATGGCCGGCGTAAATGATGTTGTACAACTCTTCTTTACCAAGCTCTTCATCGTTGCTCTCACGCAGCGAGACTTTCAGGAAGTTGATCGCATCGTCGCGTAAGCGGTTGAAGTCTTCCGCACGAAAGCCGGGATCGAGCAACATATCCCGGAGCAAAGCATAGTAATGGTCGAGGTTTTCAATGTGTGTCGTGCCGGTAAATACGGTCATTTCTTTGTCGACTTGCGCATTGACCGAAGATGCTATTGGATAAAGAGCTTGAACGATTTGGTCATAGCTCATCGAGCGCGTACCGCCTTCGGCAAGCATCGACGCTGTCAGTGCGGCAAGTCCTTCTTTGCCCGGTGGATCGAATGCCGAACCGGTCATGAACAGAATGCGAAAAGTCACCAGCGGAGAAGTTCCGGGCAGCAGGACGGTGGGGATTTTGGAGGGGAAAGCTGTTAGAGTTGTTGTAATCCAAAGCAGGAACAGGAGGCCGAACTTTATTCTCCTCCTCGAGTAATTCGAAAGCATCAGTTTGCCCCTCTATTGCTGCTAAGCGTCACGATTGTTCTGTTGTTCTCCGTGAAATATTGCCGCGCGACGGCGCGAATATCTTCGGGCGAGATCTCCCGATATAGTGTAAACAACTTGTTGATGGTTTCCGGCGTCCTTCGCAGCGCAATGTACTGCGCGACGGCATTCGCGATTGCCGAGGAACTGTTCATGCGTAGAGCGAAGCTGTAACGGATTCGGGACCGTGTCGCCTCGAGCCTTCCCGGATCAACGGTTTGTTTCGTGAAACGTTCGAACGTCGCAAGGATTTGATCGCGCACGTAATCGATATCTTTAGGATCTTTGATACGAGCCCAAATGGTAAAGAGTTCGGGATCGGGATGATTGCCGAAGGCGACATCCAACTCGTCGACCTTTTGTTCCTTCAGCACCAGCCGCTGGTACAACTCGGAATTGGAACCAAATGCCATCGGTGAGAGGAGGTCCAGTGCGGCTTTGTCCTTCTTCTCATCCGAATATGCAGGACCTTTGAAAGCAACCGCTATCCACGGCAGCGTCGGCGCGGCCCACGCCACGCTCGCATGCCGTGGCTCTGTCTGGGCGGGTTCCGAAGGGATGTTCGGCCTGTAATTTCCGCTCTTCCACTCTCCAAAGTATTTCTTTGTGAGGGCAAGGGCATTGTCATGCGTGACGTCTCCCACCAATGTGATCGTTGTGTGTTCGGGCCGATAAAACCGGTTATAAAACTGGAGGCTGTAGTCGTACTGGTTTGGCATGTCCTGAATGTCTTTTAAGAAGCCCATCGTGGTGTGCCGATACGTGTGCGCTGTGAAGGCAGTCTCGTGCAAAACTTCCTCCAGCTTTTCGGTGGGATCCGCGCTGTTCTTGTTGTATTCGCCCAGAACTGCCAGCGATTCGGTCTTATAAGAGGACTCAGGATATTTCAGCCGTTGAAAACGGTCCGCTTCCAATTTCATGACGGATTCGAGATCCTCCTTTGAGAATGTCTCGTAGTAGGTCGTGCGATCCGCGTTTGTCGTCGCGTTCGATTCCGCCCCGGCCTTCTTTAGGATACGGTCACGCTGTTCGGGGCTATAATTTTCGCTACCGCGAAACATGATGTGCTCGAACAGATGCGCGTAACCGCTCTTGCCCGGCTCGATTTCATTCCGTGAGCCGGCCTGCACGACGATGTACAGGGCGATCATGTTCGGAAAATCCGTCGGAATGGTTACAAGACGAAGGCCGTTGTCCAGGTCGTCAATCGCGTAGTTATACGGAAAGAGATTCCCGTTCTTCTGCTGCGCGGCCGTCGACAACGCTAAAAGAGATACACAAAGAAGCGCGATCAGTTTTCTCATGTCGTAAAATTCTATCGCAATGCGAAAATTTGGTGCATTTCTCCTTGTGCTGTTCGCGCCCGCGGCGGGCCTATGGCTTGCGGCGCAGGCGCCCACACATGTCGTGATCATGCACACGAACGACATTCATGGGCAGCTTCTGCCGCGGGCTGGAATCGGGGGAATGGGGGAAATCGCCGCAATCATTCGACGCGCAAAGCCCGACCTCGTTCTGGATGCCGGCGATTTCAGTACCGGAACTTTTCTTGCCGACGAGTTCCGGGGTGTCCCGACGATCGCGTCCATGAACCAGATCCGATACACATCCGGCACGATAGGCAATCACGAATTCGATTACGGTCAACCTGCGCTTCGCATGCTGATTCGCCAAGCCCGATTTCCTATCTTATCCGCAAACATAGCAGCGCCTGTTCCTGGAATTAAAAAATACGCAATAATCTCTTCGCAAGGGATTCGATTCGGAATTATTGGCCTCACCACAGAACGAGTTAAAACACTGAGCCATCCAAACGACGTCGTAGGGGTCAAAGTCTTCGATATCGTGAAGAGTGTCGAAACACTCCTGCCGGAAGTTCGAAAGCGATCAGATGTCATTATCGCAACCGTTCATCTCGAGGATGAGGAGGAACAGCGGCTCGCGAGCGCTTTTCCGGAGATTCGGCTCATCATCGGCGGCCATAACCATGAAGCGCTTGGCCCAATACGGTTGGGCCAAACTCTGGTCGCGAAAACGGGAGTTGCCGGGCGCAACGTCGGACGGGTTGACCTGGAATTTCAGAATAAAAAACTGGTCCAGATGGATGCCCGACTGATTCCAGTCAAAGATGTTCAGGCTGAGCTCGATGTCGTCAAGATCCTTCAACCGTTTCAAGAAAAAGTGAGCGCGAAGATGGGCGAAATCATCGGCGAAGCCACAGATGATCTGATGTATTCAAGGACCGGAGAGTCAGCGTTGGGAGATCTTGTGGCCGATGCTTTTCGCGAAAAGGGAAAGACTCAAATCGCCCTTCAGAACATTGGAGGTATACGCGCGCGAATCATTAAAGGCTCTGTCACTTGGGGAAACGCTTTCGAAGTTCTGCCGTTCCAAAATACCCTTATTACCTTGAAACTGACGGGAGCTCAGCTTAAAAAGACGCTGGAGCGCGGATTGGTATCTTCAATCGGAATGGTTGCTATCAGCGGGATTCGCGTGCAATTCGATACGAAAAATCCGGCAGGCAATCAGGTCGCTTCACTGCTATTGACTGATGGAACTCCAGTGGATGATTCCAAGCTTTATTCCATCACGACGAATGATTTCGTTTTAGCCGGCGGCGATGGCTTCACCGAATTCGCCAAAGGAACCGATATTAGGGACACCGGCATCTTGCTCCGCGACGTTCTCGTCGACTACATCAAGGCCCGACGCGTTTTATCACCTGTTCTCGATGAGCGGATCATTGTGAAGTAATTATTTGAGCCGCGGTGTAAAAAGTTGCGGTTCAGCCCTTCTTTGCTCATGGATGGTGACGCCCGCCGGCGGAACCCGTAGGGCGCAGCCGGTAATAGATGGCCGATACGGCAGCTCATCTGGTGGATTGCGTCTTCCCGCGAGT
This sequence comes from Acidobacteria bacterium 13_1_20CM_2_55_15, assembly GCA_001920875.1. Classification (GTDB taxonomy): domain Bacteria; phylum Acidobacteriota; class Terriglobia; order 20CM-2-55-15; family 20CM-2-55-15; genus 20CM-2-55-15. The sequence continues at coordinate 3,283 of MNKP01000201.1, read as the reverse complement.
TCCTGTGCGGCAGTGGGTGCTGTCGTTTCCTCATTCTCTGCGTTACCGTCTGGCCTACGACGCGAGTCTGGTCACCGATGTCCTTCGCCTTTTCACCAACACTATCTTTGCTTCTCTGATTCAGCGCGCGCGGGAGTTCGGCGCCGTGCGCAACGCAACTCGCGTGGATGAATGAAGTGCCAGATCCGAATAAGTGCGGCTGCCGCAACGAATGCCGACGCTTACGTGGAGAGCGCGCTCGGGAGAGGAATTGCCGTCGCTGAACAACGCGAAGTGTAAAGGCCTTTTTCGCGTAGGGGCGCAACTGTGAGCGTCGCAGAGACGTTACCGTATCGCACATTTTTTGCTTCCGCCATGTAACCTTCTCAAAAAAAGCCCCCTCCCGCTTGCGCGGGAGAGGGCAGATGGAGCAATCGTTATACGGCGATACGCGTAACCGACTCGCTCCAGTCGGAGTGACCGGTCTTCGTCACGGCACGAGCCTGAAAAACGTAGCTCGTACCGGGATTCAAACCGGTGATGACCACTGGTGCCTTGACTGTGGTGAAAGCTTTGCTCGTCCACGAGCCGGGAACACCTCCAGCACCCAATGGCGCCCATTGCACTTCGTAGCTACCCGCGTCCGGAACCGGCATGAGAGTCATCTTGAACTCGCCACTCTTCTCCCCGGGTTCGATCTTGCGGATCGATCCGGAAACCGGCGCCGTTTTCTTTTTGGACGAAGACTTCGGCGAAAAACCAAAAGACAGGAACGTCGGCATCTCGCCGTTGCAATTAGCCTCGGCGTAATGCGCGAGTTGTTCCAGGAGACCTGCGACTACTTCCTTCTGATGGTTCTTTTCCGCGATGGCTGTTTTCCCTCCGTCTTTGGCCGCCGCGATCTTGGCCAATAGCAGGTCCGTAGTGGACTTGACCGTAGCCATATCGACCGGAAGCGGTGCCGTGGCGTTAGGATTTTTGTCGAAATGAGCCTGAATAGCTTCGGAGGTGGATACAACGATCTCCGGGCCCATACGACGGAAATTGGTTATCGCTTTTATTCGTTTTTGTTTTGTTGTTGTGGACATGGACACCTCATTCTGGGTTGTGGGGCGCCTAAAATTGGAGCTTTGGACCCCGGTTAACGGTTTATCCGGTGCGTGAAAAAATCAGGGATAACTCAAGAAGGGCATCCGGACCTTCTCCCCTCGAAACTTCGCGTTAATGCAGCACGATCTTGTTCCGCTCGGCGGCCTTGCGGACGACGTCGATGATTCCGTTCAAAAACTTGCTGCTCTCGGGATCCGGCGCGTAGGCAAGCGGCGCCGCGCCCTCCAGAATCGGACCTGCGATCATCTTCGCCCGGCGGAAGGTCGAACCCTTTCCCGAAAGGTAGAACGCCTGGCGCCATTGCTGGATCGCTTCCTCCGCCATCCGCCGGGTCACAACCAACAGCAAATTCACACTGACGTCCTCAGCAAACTTCGAGAAGATCCGTTGCTTTTCGTCGTCGGAAGGTACTCCGCGCGTCCATGACAACGGGTTCTGCATGAACCGATAGATGCTTTCCTGCATGGCCTTGTGCAGATCCGCCAGCGGATTCAATCCCAGGTATTCGTCGCCCCATCCTTCGCCCAGACGCCGAGCCAATGCTCTGGTGATCCTCCAATGCACCCTGGTGACTCCCGACTTCGCTTTCAAGCCCATCCTCGCCTGCCAGCCCGAATGAAATTCTTCTGCCGCCTGCCTTGCCGCGAGCACCAGGTTCATTCGGTCGTAGACCGGCCGCGATTCGGCAAGTCCCGGTCTGTCGACAATTTTTTCGACGGCACGAAGCAACTGCTGCAATTGCTCGATCGTCCGCTTTTCGCTCGTGGTGGCCGGAATCAAAGTCCGGTGCAGATCTCCCAGGAAAAACGAAGCGGACCGGAGCCGCTGCCGCAGCCCGCGCTCGGCAAACGAGCCGAGCTGTTCGCCAATCGAGATCAGGGCGCTGTCGGCAGAAGCCAGCACGTGCTGTTGTTTCAGCCTGAACGTCGGAATGTTGTCGCCGGTAACCGCATCGAAATGCGTGAAGCAAAAGATAAGCTTATCGGTCTGACCGCTCGAGGCCAGATTGCGCATTGCGGCGACAGTCGCCGCCTGCATCGGCTGCGTCGCATTATCGACCAGCAGAACTGCATCAATGTGGTCGAACCGCGCGGTGACCGCCGTCGGCAGACTCGCCGCGGGATCGGGCGTGTGGCCGAGACCTTCGCCATCGACCAGCACGAGCTTTGGTTGCCGATCCGTCCACTTCGGCGAGAAAGGCCCCGCGATGCGAATGCCGCTCACCAGAGGCGTCAACAAACTTCCAAAACGCCGGGCGTAGTTGCTGGTAAATCGTGAAATGACTGTCAGGAACGTCTCGCGGTCTTCCGACTCGTAGGCCCATGATCGAGGCCAACCTTGCTTCGTCTTCGCGAGATCGCCGCCCGGAAGCAGGTCGAAGCGGCGTTGAATCTCATCCATGAGGTCCTCGACAAGAATCTGGAACCGGTCATCGCCACGCAGCAGACTATCGAACGAGTCCTCAAACAACTCCTCGCGGACGATTTCGTCGCTTTCGGCCTCGTCCAGCTCTTTGCGCAATCCCGGTGCATGGTCCTGCGCGATCTGCCGAAGCCGCTTCACCGTGGATCGCAGCAGTTGGCGCGTTTCGGTCAAATCATAGTCCCCACGTTCAGCCGGGGACCCTTCCGAAAGTTCGTCGTTATCGGCATCCTCGAAATCGACGGCGCCTAAAACGTAGCAGAGCCGGAACCGCTGACTCACGTGATGCAACAACCGGTCGAGAACGGCTCGTTCGGACTCGCCATCGTAGGCAGCCAATGCCGCCAGCGACATCGATTCCTCCAGATAGTCGCGCACTTCATTGCCCGGAAGGAACGTCACAACGGTGCGGAAAGGACCATTGGCAGTGAGGACAATTTCCATATCCGCCATAGTGGTCCGTGCCGTGGAAGTCGATGGGAATCGCTCGCTTTCAGGATCCGAGCCGATCAGCTGCCGGACCAGCGTTGTCTTGCCACCACCCGTCGAGCCCAGCAGCAGAACCTGCCGATAGTCGGAATCCGATGAGAGCGGAAACGCAAGCGCCGCGTCCCGGATGTTGTAGGCGTTAAAGATGTCCGGAACCATGTCGTGGTAGAAGATGTCCACGACAAGAGGGTTGAATCGGGCCATTGCCCTGGGAATGCTGCTCGGTTCCCAGAACTCCTTATCCGCGAGCAGTTCGTTCAGCTCGGCGACAAGGCGTCCGCCC
>MNKP01000011.1 GCA_001920875.1 Acidobacteria bacterium 13_1_20CM_2_55_15 | reverse complement strand
GGGCCGCGTGTGTTTTTTTCGCTTTTTCCCCGCTCGCGCTCTACTACTCAGCCGAAGGACGAATGTATTCGCTCGTCTGGTTTCTTGCTTTAGTCTTGGCCTGGTCGACCTTGGCGCTTGCGGGACGCGGTCCGCGTTCGTACTTGCTGCTCGCGTGGGTTTTTAGCGCGGCGTCCGGATTACTGACGCACTATTTCTTTGCGTTTGTCCTTATGGCCTGCTTGTCGTGGCTGCTTCTGCATCCAACGAAACTATCGCGTCTGCATTTGGCGGGGCTTGTTCTTGTGACTGCGCTGACTGTTCTGCCCTGGTACATTCAGGTTCCAGAAATCATGAAACAGTGGCGAGTGACCGGTATGTGGGCGGCCGAGCCCTTAACATGGAAAGAGGTGTTCCTAAATCCCTGCCACCTGGCCTGGAGCTATGTTTCTGTAGCGGGGGTCTGGGGAGGATCGCGACGTGAGAACATGCTTGCCGCCGCGTTATATGCGGTGATCGCGTTGGTTATCGTGCGGCAGGGGGTAAGACGCTTCCTCAGCGAACGGCCACGCCTCTTGTGGCTGTGGGCGCTTGGCGCCGTTGTAGGACCTGCGGTTGTCGATCTGGTTACACATGGAAGCAGGTCCTTGACGGTTCGCTATGCCCTGCCGGGCTTTCCTGCGGCGATTCTATTGATGGCGGTCGGGGCAGGCAATTTGTCCAGAAACGTATATGTCGCGTCACTAATTTTCTTGCCGCTCATCTGGCTTCCTGCCACCCGCAAAGTTTTTGCTGAACCGTCACGGATATTCGAGCCGTTCCCTCAAGTAAGCACGCTTCTCGATACCTGGGCTGAGCCCCGCGATCTGATCATTGCCCATTCCATTCCATCGGGGGTCCTTGGTCTGGCGAGATACATGGGCACAGATACCCCCATCGTTTCCTGGGTCGTTCAGCTCAAGCAGCACTCAGCTGCTCAAGATATGCCGCGATTCGCATCGTCTTATGAACGAGTGGCGGTTGTAAAGATCCACGATCTGGAGGAGCCGTCGCCCGCAGAAGACTGGCTTTTGCAAAATGAAACACTTGAAAGCCGAAAGAAACTCTGTAGCGCGAAGGCTGAGGTGTTGTTTTTCGGTCGTGAGCTACGATGACAAGCGACAAGATCCTGAAATTCCTCCGGCTCCATCCTCAAGAATTTGGGGTTCTCCTTGTCCGGCGCCTCAATTTCTTTATTGTTTTTTTAGTAGCGGCAGGCATCCTGTTGCGGGGCTGGAACCTCGGAAGCCCAGTTCTGTTTCGCGATGAGGCCGAGTCGGCCATAAATGCGTTAACAATCCTTGAGCATGGCGTACCCACATATCGTTATCTCGACCTTCCTGTGTATGAGAACACACTGACTCAGCCATGGCCGGATAGCGTCGAATATGAGTTCAAGGATACAAGCTATTCCAACCGGGGACTGGCAATCTATCATGGGTGGCTGCCTCTCTACGCGATGGCCGCATCGTTCGTGATTTTTGGCATCAGTCCGGATAACCCCACGGATCCGCCTCGGGTCCGCCACGACGATACGGACATGCGCCGCCGGGCCATGGCCGCTCGGTCTCCTTCTGTTTTTTTCGCGGGAATATTTCTTGTCGCCTTATTTGCCGTCGGACAGGCCCTCTATGGCATGGAGGCGGGAATGGTAGCCCTGGCACTAGGTACCTTTACTCCATATCTCATACAGGTGTCCCGGGAGGCGCGCTATTACTCCGCCACTTTGGCGATCGGAACCCTTTGCGTGTTTTCGTTGTGCCTGCTGATTCGTGAGGGACGCTGGCGACACTTTATGATTACGAGCTTTCTGCTCGTTCTGCTCTTCCACACGCATATTTTGAGCTTCGCTGTTTTGATCGTTGCGGTTGGTTTAGTTTTGCCACGTCTCCTCAAATTGCCGGTGGGCAAATGGAAGATCGGCGTACTGGGGTCAGTCATCGCGGCTGGCATCTTCCCATGGGCAGCGGCAACGGGGTTTTTCGACACAGCGAACGTTATCCCAATGGCTTATCCATTGCTTAGCTTTCCGCAAGACCTTTTGCTCTACCCGCGCAGGCACCCGGAACTGGCGGTGCTCATTCTGGGAACGCTCATCCAATTGGGCTTGGTTCTGCTTTTTGGCAAGAAGCTCCCTGTAACAGTTGTGAAGCCCTTTCGCAGTGGGAAGACTGTGATGGTTTTTCTGATCGCCATGCTATGCCTTTCCAATCTGCTCTTCCTGTTTCTTATGCCTGCGGCTTCCTTCTTCTTGGGGCGGCTGACGCTGATTTTGATGGTGCCTGGTGTGTTACTCGCCTCCGTGCTTCTCACTGCGAACGCACGGGCTGTTATGCCTCGGAATCCAGGGATTGTTGTCGCTCTTGTTGTCCTCGCAGGTCTTGGTCTGACGTGGAAGTCGGGGATACCGAGAAAATCGTCCGGCGACGACCCATTTTTCCGCCTTGTCGACTATCTCCGAAATCAAAATTTTAATGCGGGTACGCGTCTATACGCGCTTCCCTACGACCACCTTCGATTGACCTTTTATACAGGACTGCCCTTCCAAAGCATCGCACCTGTTCGTAAGGAATTTCTGGACAATTACAAAGGGGACATCGTGCTTGTCGAGCCACTCCCGCAGCTCATGTCAATATCAAGGGACGTATTAAAACATCACGCGCTTGAGGCCGGTGAAGACTTGAGGAACGATGAAATCCAGAAGTGGCAGGTGGAGCTTTCTACGCGGCCAATGTTAGAGCATCTTGCAACATCAGTGAAAGCAGTAGACCCACCGCTGAACCCATTACCGGCATGGGCACAGCGGGCTTTTGATGAGCAGGGCAGCAAACCTGCTCCGACCAATGACTCTGCGGACTGGGCCGATGAGAATCCTGCGCTTTTTCGTGGCTATCATGTGACCGACTCGGTCCGATTCTGGCAGGTCTTCGCTTATCGCTTCGTCAATCCGGAGCAGCGCTCCGGCGCAAAACTGAACTACGCATCGCGAATTCGTTCCGCCCACGCGCGTGTACTGTCTTCCTCGTGGATCATCTATCATTGTGACGCCAACACAACGAGATCCACTAAGTCCGTCGCGGAGAAAGCGGGTGGATCATGAAGGTTCTCGTAACCGGTTCCAGCGGCCTCATCGGCTCCGAAATGGTGAACTTCTTCGATTCTCGCGCGAAGAGCGTAATTGGAATCGACAACAACATGCGTGCGCAATTTTTCGGACCCGACGGTGACACCCGGTGGAACCTCGAGCGATTGCGGCGCAGCACACGGCACTTCCAACATCAGGAGTTGGATATCCGGGATCGGGCCGGCGTTGAAACGCTTTTTTTGTCAAAGGGGCCTTTCGACCTCATAATCCACTGCGCTGCTCAACCCAGTCACGACTTGGCGGCAAGCCGGCCATTCGACGACTTTGACGTCAACGCCATGGGCACTTTGAATCTACTCGAGAGTACTCGCCGGCATAGCCCCGACGCTGTTTTTGTTTTCATGTCGACCAACAAAGTGTATGGTGACGCACCGAACGATCTTCCACTGAAGGAGTTGGCGTTGCGGTGGGAGTATGCGAATCCGGAGGACTACGACGGCATTACGGAACTAATGCGAATTGACCGATCAAAGCATTCCATCTTTGGCGCCAGCAAAGTCGCCGCCGATGTGATGACTCAGGAGTATGGACGATATTTCGGAATCAAGACCCACTGTCTTCGCTGCAGCTGTTTGACAGGACCCTATCATTCGGCCGTCGAACTTCACGGATTTCTTTCCTATGTTGTGAAAATGCAGCTCCTCGGAAGGACATATCGTATTTACGGATATCAGGGAAAGCAGGTTCGTGATCAAATCCATAGTTACGATGTAGCGCGCATTATCGAGCTAATTTACCGGAACCCCCGCTCGGGCGAGATGTATAACCTCGGCGGGGGGCGCGCAAATTCATGTTCTATACTCGAAGCCTTTGCTCTCGTGGAGGAGATGACAGGCAAGAAGATGAACTTTGAGTACGTGGATAAAAATCGTGAGGGCGACCATATCTGTTACATCACGAATCTGGCGCGCTTGAAGAGCCACTACTCTGAATGGGAAATAACCAAATCGTTGCCTACGATCATAAGAGAAACAGTTGACGCTTGGAATATGCGACTGACCGCGTATTCAAGCGTCTGAAAAAAAATGGCTAATCCGGATGAGCTTCTCGCTGGTTTTGAGCGCTACCGCGAGTGGTATCTTAAAAATCGAGATCCAATTTCCGAAGATCGGATGTTGTGGCGCGCGCAGACGTTCCGTCATCTGGTGCACCTTCTTCCTGGACAAACCGTTCTCGAGCTGGGCTGTGGTAGCGGAGTCTTCACCAGGCGGCTTGCTTCTGTCTGCCGAGGAGAGAATCCAATCACAGCTGTAACATTTGCCGACGGAACCAGCAGGCCAGCGCAGTTGCCCACGAATATTGAGTTTCTCCATGCGTCGTCTATCTCCGAGTCCTTAAGGGACCGGCATTATGATTTCGTGGTCGCTATGGACCTCCTTGACCGGCGTAACTGCACATCCTTCTTACAAACTGTTTACAGAATATTAAAGCCGGGCGGCCAGGTTGTGTTTTACCAGAGTAATCCCTGGAATGTCGTGTTAAAGCTTCGACGGCTGCTCTCCAATTGCCGCAAAAGACAAGATCCGCGATCACTCCTCAGCCGGACACAGCTGTACGAACTGATGTCGGAGGTCGGTTTCATTCGTGTATTCTCGGTTTACAACGATTTTGTTTATGCACCACTCACGCGACGGCTGATATGGCTTCTGCGGAACCTTTCAATCATTTTCGAGAATACGCCGGGAGTTCAGACGCTCGCCGGCTCGATACTTATCCACGGGCAAAAACCTGGAACTGTGGAACTACCGACGGTATCTCTTTTTGCTCATGAGCAACTGCGCCGAAGTGTTTCTATCGTGATTCCGTGCCACAACGAGGAAACGAATATCGGTCCCTTATTGAACCGGCTTCGTACGTTGTTCGATGAATACATTCACGAATTGATTCCCGTCGAGGACAACAGCACGGATCACACGGCGGAGGTGATACGAAGCTTGGCTAAAGAAGACTCGAGAATCAAGCCTGTCTTCCGCCAGCCGCCTGGCGGCGTGGGACGCGCGATTTCCGATGGGTATCGTGTTGCTACCGGTCGCTATGTGCTATCCATGGACTGTGACTTCCAGCACCTGCTGCCAGAGGTACGCGAGCTCTTCGATGCGGCCGCGGAAGGATATGACGTCGTGATTGGAAGTCGTTTTTCACGGCACAGCGTCCTTTTGAATTATCCGTTCCAGAAAATCCTCGCCAACCGCGGTTTTCATTTGTTGGCTCAGTTCGTTGTTTTGCACCGGTTCCGCGATGTGACCAACAACCTTAAGTTAATGCGCCGGGAAGTCGTGGAAGACCTTCAACTCAAGCAGCCGGGTTTCGCGGTCAACGCGGAAACGGGATTGCAGCCCCTGGTGATGGGCTACAACATCGAATCCGTTCCTATATCCTGGGTCAACAGGACATCGGACATGGGAACGTCTTCATTCAATTTGAGCACGGCCGGCGGCGGGTATTGGCAAGTGCTGTTCCATTTGTGGCTCAAGGTAGCGTTCGGCATCGGGATGTATCGGACCCTTCGCATGAAAGAAATGCGAGCGGATTCCGTGGCCCGAACACGAAACGCTTGAACAAGAATGAGAATCCTGAAGCTCGTTATCTGGGATCTGGACCAAACGATATTGTCGGGCATTTTTGAAGAGGGAGACGAAGAGCTGAACTCTGCGGCCACTCGCGTCATGGCTCGATTGCAGGCACGAGGAACGCTCCAAGCATTGGCCACGCACAATCCGTCGGAAGTTGTTGAGACCGTACTAAAGAAATATGGCTGGTCCGGTTTGTTTGTGCAAACTGAAGCGGGCCTAATCCCGAAGGTCGCGATGGTGCGACGCATATTAGACACACTGTCGATCAGTCCTTTAGATACCGCATTCGTTGACGAAGATGCGTTTGAAAGAGATTCCATCGCCGTCCAATTGCGCGGAATTTCAGCTTGGTCGATTGAGAGACTCGAGACTTATCTGGACAACAACAAGGACGTGGTCACTCCCGAGGGTAGTCGCCGCCACGAAATGTATATCGAGGAGCAGGCCCGCCTAAGAGACAAAGAAGCCGCCGCCGACTATGTGACCTTTTTGCGTCGCTGCAACATTTACATTACAATCCGGCCCTATGCTCCCGAAGATGCAGGTCGCGCCCAGGAATTGTTGGTGCGCACGCACCGGATGAATCTGGGAGTGCTGTCTCTGGACGAAGCGTTTCACCGCTTGGGACGAGCCGGCGGCGATTGCGTCATGATTGCTGAGATGAAAGATAACTATGGTGATATGGGCCGGTGTGGGGTTCTGCATCTGAGCTCGCGCCCAGACGCCGCAATCGTAGAGGGCCTAGCAATTTCCTGCCGGACCAGGGCGCGAGGTCTTTCGTTATCTATGTTGGTAGGGCTGCTCCGTCATCCGGCAGTTAAATTTCAACAATTGCGGTGCCGATATATTTCAAATGGCTCAAATCGGCCGTTGAGGATGGTCCTGATGGCGGCTGGTTTCCAACCGGACCCCGGAACGGACGAACTAGTCCTCAGGACCGAGCGTCTGGCCGCCACTCCGCTGCCTGACTGGATTCATATCGTCTACTTTTAGAAATTCGGACCATCGATGAGTTCTTCAAAATCCAAGAAGGACGAACTGACCGATCAAACCATGATGGCAACAGTCATTGATCTCGTAGCCAAAGCTGCTGGTGACAAGCCAGCAAGGATTGGTCCGGAAACCATGTTGTTTTCCAGTTTGGAGACATTCGACTCGTTTGCGATGCTCGAATTGGTGCTGCGACTGGAGAGCACTTTTGCCCTGAGTATTCCCGACGAAGATCTGGATCGTGATATTTTCAGATCGCCCCAGACTATTGTTACGTATCTGTGCTGGAGGCTGCGAATAGCGCCGCCAGAGAAGCCGGTGTAGGCGATACAAGAATGAACAAACAAATTACCGTTAGCCTGCTGAACATCGACGAAGCGGCTATGACGATCGAGGTGCTCGACAAATTGGCTGCCCTTTCGTCCGAGGGCTGGCAGCTTCAATTAATCCTGGTCGACAATGGCTCTCAGCCCGGTCAATTGCGTCTGTTGCAGGACTGGAATTTCGCCAATAAGGGCCGCTTCGAGGAGTTGCTGTTTATCGCTTCTTCGAGAAATTTGGGTTGCACGGGGGGCCGCAATCTCGCCTTCAAATTGGCATCAAAAGACCGTCTGCTCATTCTGGACAACGACGTCGTCCTGCCGCAGGATTCTGCCTGGTTGCAAACGTTGTGGCAGACATTGGATTCCAATCCTCGAGCAAGCATCGTTGCCCCCATGCTTGTTTTTGCCGACCGACCGGACATTGTGCAGGCAACGGGGATCGGTCTCACCGATCGTGGGAGAGTCGGTTACATCAACCGCGGGCGATCGACAAAAAGCGTACGCCAGGATGTAATCGAAGTCATCGCGACTCCCACTGCGTGTTGGTTGATGCGCAAGGAAGCTCAAGAGCAGGTAGGCTTGTTTCTCGAGATGTTTCATCCCGTGCAATATGAAGATGTGGACCTGTGTGTCAGACTTCACTTGACTGGTTGGAAAACACTTTGTGATCGCAGCGTCCAAATTAAACACATCGAAAACGTAACTACACGGAATCTGAAAGAGTACCCCTTTGCCCGACTAACGGTGCGCAATGGGATGACATTCAGAGAAAAGTGGGCGAAGGTGTTGCCTCAGCTTGCCACCATAGGCCAGGATGACATCGTTTGGGATCCGAGCTCGTCTATCCAGTCGACAGAGAAATATTGATGTCCTCTGACGGGTTGATAGCCGATTTCGCTCACGACGATCGCGATATAGACCGAATACTCATTCTCAATGAGTCGGAGTACGGTCGGGCATCTCCTAATCCTTCAACCGATGTCGTTTCGACGCGAGCCAGCTTTACTTGGCGCCGCGATCAGAATCCGGCAGGACAGGCGATCATTCCTGTTATTCGCAATCATTTCGGTGATGTAGTCGGTTTCTTTTGGCTAATACCCATGAGAATTCGAGCGCAGGAAAAGAATTACGTGGCCGCAACGGGCGCTAATCTGGTGATCGCACCCGAAGGCCGCCGCACATTTGGCTACACGAAATTAATGCGCAACTTTACCGACGCCTTGAAGGACACCGGGGCAGTCTTGCACTTCAGCTTCGTCTCAGAAGAAAACTATAAGCGCCTCCGAGCGGAGAATTCTAATAGGACATTTACGGTTCCTTTGTTGCTGAAGCCGCTCGAGTACGGAACCTTGGTCAAATGTCATCTAAAAACCGAGTGGCAGCGGTTCTTAGCGAATAAAGCGCGGTGGATCCTCGAGCCGCTTTTTTTCAGGCGTCCGTCGCTGCCGGGCGACACGGACGTTTCCGTCCAGATGCTGGATCAGTTTGACGAGAGCTTTGACGACTTTTGGAACCGCGTTCAGGACAAGTACCGGGCAATAGTTATTCGAGACCAGGCTTTTTTGAAATGGCGTTTCACTCCAGTATCCGCCCGCCGCTACCATATCCTCGTCGCACGCTCGCCTGACAAGATGTTGGGTTATTCGGTTATCCGTTGCGCCAATGTTCGAGGTATCCCAACGGGATTGATCCTGGACCTGCTCTTACTTGATAGCAATCAGGGAGAAGAAGCCGGAGTGTGCCTGACAGCCCACGCCGAAGCTTTTTTTCGAAGTCAAAAGATGTCGTTAATAGCGGCGCTGATGGTGCCCGGATCTGCGGAGTATCGAGTTTTACGCCTGTTGGGCTGTAGAAATCTCGGGTCTGTATTTAGTCCCCGTCCATTTCGGTTTGCCTTCTTTGTGCATCGAGAAGATTTGAAGTCGCTCTCCGTCAAGGACTGGTTCGTTACTCTAGCCGATTTTGAATCTCTTTAATCCAACTATGCAGTCGCCATCTTTTGGACTCGCAGGACTCGGTCTACGGTGCTGCGAACACGAAGATGTTCGCAGCATCGCCGGGCTCCAATTCAGGGGGTCTTCGCAAAATCGACTTCTAGCTGAATCCGTTGGAATTAGTTTCCGCCCATCTTATAACACACCGGATAGCCGAGCACTTCTTTAATCGAACGGTTCGGTTTCTTACTCTGCGAGTCCTTGCCGCGACCTGTCGTCAAGCCCAGTGGAATCCAGTTGGCTGCGCGATAGCAGGTCCCACGCGATCGTGCCGGATCAATAAACGTTTCGAGAAAGTAGATCGGATGCCCGTAGATCCGCGCCCAATCGCGCGACAACACCAGCGGCATCCGACCCAGAATATGCGATGCCAGGTGCGGAACATGAATCCATGGCAGGATCAAGAAACGTGTGTTGTAGGCAATGAAACGAATATTGCGGCGGCGAGCTTCCGCCGTCCATCGGATGAAACGATCGCGTGGCCCCAGATGGCGCGGCGCTGAAGACCAGGCCAGAGACGCCACCACGCATCCGTCTCCATACACGAGATACTTCAGATGCTCACCTACCGGCTGTGTGTACCCCAGGAAGTGATAGTGTTCGAGAAGACCATTGAACAAGGGCTCTTCCGCCGTGCGCCGCACCAGACGAAACTCGAGCGGCCGGATCGCGCTCAGATTCGCCCTCAATGGTGTCGTATCAATCTGTGGAGGATCTGGCTTTCGGCGCCGCGCCAGCGGATTAGGATTCTTCCATCGCACGGGTGGTAGCACGATGTGGCCGGCGCGTTCCAGTTCAAGCATCAAACCCCGGCAGATCATCTCGCACAACGCCCCGTTGGACTGCATCCAGTTCCAGGCTTGACAGAGTTTTTGGGAAAGCCCGCGCCGGCTCGCGGCAGGGTTCCCCGCAATCAGCGCTTGAATGAAAGCGATATCGTCATCGTTCAACTTGTCGTTTGTCCTTTATCCGCAGGCCACCATCGGAATCGCCCTTTCGACAAACGCTTCTGGCACAGCCAAAATCCTTGCCCGTCGTAGACGAGGATCTTGATTGTCGTCGCTTTACGGTTGCGGAAAACAAATAAAGCGCCGGAAAACGGATCGGCTCTCAGCCTATCCTTGCAGACCTGGGCCAAGCCATCGATGCCGCGGCGCAGATCGATGGCTTCAACCGCGACCAGAATACGCATCTGCGGCGCAATCTGGATCACGATCGCGAACTCCAAAAAATCCGACTCAACGACGTCACGTGCGGTGCCGTGACACCGCGCAGATGAATTCGCATCTTCTTGCCACGCGCATTCTCGAACTCCACGATGCATTCCGGCAACCGATCCGTAGCGGTCACCAACTCAATAAATGCCGGCGTCGCTTGTTTCCGCTTTCCTGCGGAATTGCCGTCAACAAGCCTCTTCAGTTTTGTGTAATCCAGATGTAAAGCTTTCGCTGTTCGATGCAGCGATGCAGACCGTGTTGTCGCGCGAGCTTCACCGCTGATGTCCACAGTGTCTCTGGTATTCGCGATCGATGTGCGTGTGTGCTTCGCCAACTCTCAAATTGTTGGCGAACTTCTTCCATCTCGGTGGGAATCGCCTCTGCCTGTCCGGTTTCCATCAATCTGTCCTCCCTGGCCTTCCTCGAAGGCAGACTGACACTACCAGTCCGGATCAGGTCACTTCATGCAGCTTCAGAAGAACACGGAAGAACACGATGAATTCGAAGCAGTGGCGCCATTACCCCCAATTGCCACACCCAATGTGATTGACAGGGCAGGAGATAAATGGTTCCTAACCGAGATTCTCAGGAAAGAGAATATCCCTCATCCCGCAACAGTTCTCCTTCGGCCTGTTCAATTCAAACACGGGGACCACCTTGCAGGTTTATCTTATCCAGTCTTGGTGAAACCCAGGGACAGGTTTGCGGGGCCGGCATAGTTTTCTTCACGAATCAAGCTGAGCTGGAGCAGTTCTTAAGGAACCAGGAAGACTCCGCAGATTTCATAATTCAGGAATTCATCCAGTGTTATGACCTCAGCTGTAGCGTCTTATGCCGGAATGGAGAAATCTTGGCGTACACGATCCAGCGGGGAGTCATTCCTGGTAGAGAGCGATTTCAACCACCCGCCGGCATAGAATTTGTT
>MNKP01000045.1 GCA_001920875.1 Acidobacteria bacterium 13_1_20CM_2_55_15 | reverse complement strand
GACATGACCCCAATTGGTGGTAAAGAGCAGCTTGTTCTTGGGATCGAGCGCAATTCCATGCACGTCCGATAAGCGAGTACTCTCACCTTGCAGGCTGCGCAACGGCTTATCATTCCCCGACGCTCCCTTGTGGTAGACGGCTACCTCGGGCGGGTACTGCACTCCAACGAAAAGTTCCTGCTTTTCCTCGTCGACGGCAAGCGCAAATCCTCGATGAGGAGTACGGAGAATACGCGCCGGCTTAAGGTTTCCTTTCGCGTCGCGTGGAAATACGACCACCTTGTCGCCGGTGTCGGTCTCGACTGAATAGATATCTCCATTTTGCGGATCGATGTAGAGGCCATTGTTGAACTGTATCTCCGTCTCAGGCCCAGAAATGATTCGTTTGGGTTCGGTAAACGGCGCATCGCCCGGCGTGTTATCGAGCCGGTTGAAAACGCGAAGCCCCCAATTGTTGTTATCCATGAGGATCACTTCGTCATAACGGGTGTCGACCGCGACAGCGCTATAAATTGGATCCTTATCGCGAATCGTACGGATCGGCGGCCGAGTGATGACGCCGGTTTCCCCAGATTGCGGCGATCCCGCATAAACGGACCCATTCCCAAACGCAGCAGCAAACAAGTTCGTGTCTTCCGGCATGACTGATGCCGGTGGTGGACACCAATCCGGACTCGTCGGGAAATCCTGAACGGAAACCAATTGTGGATAACCTGCCGGCTGAGGAACGGCGGGCCGTTCGAGCAGGGACAGAAAGAAGACAGTTGTGACGAGCGCTACGCAAACCACAACAACTCTACGTGTTTTCTTGTGCATGATCTCCTCTTTCGAGCCGATTGCAGGGAATGTACTAAAACCCATAATTCAACGCAATTCGTATCTGCCGTGCCGCATTCCCCTCCTCGCAGAGGAGGGGAGGCGCGACAGCTTAATAGAAGCTGGCGCGCCGGGCGCGAAGCGCGAGCCCGATAGGGCGAAGCCTCAATTAGTGGTCAGTTCGGCGAAACGTTGCGCCGGTCTGACCACCGTGGATGCGCTCCTCTCATACGTTTTCAACCTCATCGTCAGGACGTGGTCAAGAACGACCTCAGTTCGGCCAGCGTTTCTTCCGGCACCTCTTCTGCGATAAAGTGGCCGCTGCCGAGAGCCCTGCCTTTCGCCTGTACAGCTTTCTGTTTCCAGAAGTCAACGGCATTGCGAAAAGCCGGAGGACGATTCCCTCGTTCGGCCCACAAGGACAGAACCGGACACGCAATTTTCTTGTTCCAATCGGCCTCGTCGATTTCCAGATCGATGCTGGCGCTGGCGCGGTAATCCTCGCAGGTGGCGTGAATGGTGGCTGGATCGCGGAAGCAGCGCAAGTATTCCGCAAAAGCTTCCGGCGTGATGGCTCCCGGGGACCTCTCAAACCGGCTGCGCAAATAGAACTCGACACTGTTTGCAATCATCGTTTCCGGCAGCGGGCTCGGCTGGACCAGGAAGAACCAGTGATATACCCCGGTGGCCCATTCTTTGGTGAGATTGCGGTACGTGAGGAGGGGAGAGGGCAGCGTATCGAAGACCGCCAGTTTCGTGATCTTGTCCGGATAGTCGAGCGACATGCGACTCGCCACTCCCGACCCCTTGTCGTGGCCGACTACAGCGAACTTTTCAAAACCGAGGTGCGTCATGACTTCGACCTGGTCCTTAGCCATGGCACGTTTGGAATAATTGGAATGATTCGTTCCGTCTGCGGGCTTGCTGCTGTCTCCGTAGCCCCGCAGATCGGCGGCCACGACGGTAAACCGCTCGGCCAACCCCGGCGCCACTTTGTGCCACATGACATGAGTCTGCGGATAACCGTGCAACAGCAGCACCGGCGGCCCGCTTCCGCCCACGACCGCGTTGATGGCCGCCCCGCTGGTGTTAATGCGCATCGACTTGAAGCCGGGAAAGAAATTCGCCCCGGCTGTTCCGTTGCGAGTTTGCTGGGGCCGCGCTGCCTGATTTTTCTGTTGCGCGGAAGCCGCGGCCAGGCTTGCCTCCTGGCCGGCGGCAAGCATCGCTAACGAACCCTTCACGAAATTTCGGCGATGCATTTTCGATGTCATAAAACTATCCCTCCCATCGTGATGTTTCTAAAAGGTACTTACGTTCATTTCCGTGTTGTTTTGGATGCCGTTGGTAAGGACTTCGAGAGCCACGTGGAAATAACGGCAGCGATGTCGAGATTGTTCTTTTCCAGCATCATCATGTGGCCGTTACCGTGAATACCAATATCCGCCAGCTTGATCCATGTGGAATGAACACCTGCCTGCTCGAGGTATTTCACCGTGCAATGATCGTAAGGAGCATGGTAAGAAGCTTCCGCCGTCATAATTAAAATCGGTATCTTTTGCAGATTGGGCAGTTGCCGAGCCGGCGATTTCTGCAACCAACACTTCGTGAGGTCGGGCGCATCGGGTTTTTCCTGCCGAAGGATTGCCAGGTCCGATGTATTGTTTGCGGGCGGTGCATACGAGAGCGGAACGGCGGTGACTCCCCACGGCCGGGTTTGCGTTGCCGAGTCGCGGAACCATTCCGGCGCTGGAACATTGATGATGTCGAAGAACGGCGGACCGTTTGGTTCAACCGCCACGATGGCCTTGACGAGATCGGGCCTCCTATCCGCTACCGGCCAGCCGAATGCTCCCGATTGAGAATGCGTCAGGACGATCGCCGGACCGATTCGGTCCAGGAGCGCCACAATCGCATCGCGATTCAAAACCTGTTGTAACGTGAAATCCTGGATCGACGGCAGTTGTGAGGCATAAAACTGATCAAAGACCGCATCACCGGCCGCGCCCGTTCCCGGCCATTGTGTGTGAAGGCGTGCCTGAGGCCAGAGCCTGTAGCGCTCAGGAGCGACGAATCGCCGTTGCACATTATCGAGCGACGGCGGTGTCACTCCACCATACAGGTCGGCCAGGTATGCTGCTCGGCCGCGGCCGGGTTGATCCACAACATAGACGGCGTAACCCTGCCGCAAAAAATACTGCGCCCAGCCTTCACGTCCGTCGGGCGTGCCCGTGAAGTTGGTTCCCGACTGGCCTCCCCCGTGAATCATCACGATGGGCCAATCGTGGGTTTGTTTGCTCGGAATTTGAAACTCGACGTAGAGCTGGCCGCTCATCACCTGTTGGTCTTTGACAGTCGAATATTTTCCGCCCACAAAGAAGTAGCCTTGGCGCGCGATCGATAGTGGCGCGAGCGCCGGATCTTTCGCATCTACCGCCACACTCAACGTCGCTGCGAGAGCGAGCGCAATTAGAACGTGCTTCATAGTGTGTGCTCCAGTCTCATGTATAATGGCGCCGAACGACGGGGAACAGAAAGAAATTCTGACGAGAATCGCGATGCCTACCAGACATTATTTTCGTTATTTTCGTTGCCTGATTCTTACTGGCGCCGCGATGGGTCTGTTTTTATTTGTGACGTCGTTTCCGGCCGGCGCTCAATGGGTGGACTATCCGACTGCCGGAGTTCCGCGCACGCCGGACGGCAAGCCCAATCTCGGGGGACCGGCGCCAAAAACGCAAGACGGCAGGCCCGATTTCTCTGGAGTCTGGCAGCCTGACGATCAGAAATTCTTTCAGAACCTCGCGGCGGGTCTGAAGCCCGAAGACGTCCCCATGCAAGCTTGGGCGAAGGAACTGCAGCAGCTACGCGTGACTCGCGATCACGTCGATGATCCGCTGGCGCGCTGCCTCCCGCACGGCGTTCCCCGAGTCAACACCAACGGCCTTTTTCCTTTCAAAATCATTCAGACGCCTAGCCTCGTCGTGATCCTCTATGAGCAGTTGTATCTCTTTCGGCAAATTTTTATGGACGGCCGGAAACTGGGAAATGACGCACCTGCGGCCTGGTTGGGCTACTCGACGGCCCGGTGGGATGGCGATACTCTGGTCGTAGAGACGGCGGGTTTTAACGACAAGACCTGGCTCGACACGCAACAAGGACATCCTGCAAGCGACGCCCTCCACGTCACAGAGCGCTTTCGACGCCCTGATTTTGGGCATCTGGAAATGCAGGCTACCATCGACGATCCAAAGGCGTATACCAAACCTTGGACCAGCACCACGCAGAAATTTCATCTGCTGCTGGGCACCGATATTCTCGAATTCATCTGCATCGAAGGCGAAAAGGATCTACCACACTTGATCGCCAAATAGGAGGACGGGCTGCCGGACGGAGCAGAGTCACGGCTAAGCTGCGTACCTCGCCCCAATCGTGAATGGAGTCGATCAACACGTCAGACGCCGTCGTTTTCATGCGAGAGTCCTCCTTTGTTGTTGCACTTCGGGCGCAGGCATTTGTCGTGTAAACTCCTGCTGAAGCACGGAGGGCCGCTGTATGCGGAGCATGCTGGTTCTAACTCTCACGATCGTCTTGCCGTTTTCTTCATTCGCACAAACAAAACGGCCAATGACGATCGACGATTTGATTACCGCGATTCGTGTCTCCGAGCCGCGGATTTCGCCGGACGGTAGACAGGTTATGTTCACGCGCACGACAACGGCGTTGGACAGGGGCCGCAGAAATGCCGACATCTGGTCCGTACCAGCCGATGGATCCGCACCGTCAAACGAATTAATTGGCGGAGACAAGACCGAAAACTCGCCACGGTTTACGCCGGACGGCAGACATATTGCATTCATCTCCAACCGGGACGGCGCAGCGCAAGTGTACCTGGCCGATGCCGGCGGCGGAGGCGTGAAGCAGGTTACGAAAGTCTCGGGAGGCGTACAGCCTCCTCTGGTTATGTCTCCCGACGGAAAACGGGTGGCGTTCGTCTCGGATGTTTACCCGCAATGCAAGGATGAAGAATGCAACAGACACACGCGTGAAGCGCTGGAGAAGGATCCGGTCAAGGTTCGCCTATTGACCGGTCTGCCGTTCCGGCATTGGGACGAATGGCGTACGAATATTCGTCATCATGTTTTCGTCGCCGATCTCGACACCGGAGAAGCGCGCGATGTCACGCCGGGAGATTACGATTCCCCGCCGCACTTTTATGAAGACGGCGGCATAGCCTTCGCTCCCGATAGCCGTACCATCGCGTTCGTTTCCAATCGTGACGGCCGGGATCGCGAAATGATGAGCACGAACCGTGATGTGTGGTTGGTCCCAGTAATGGGAGGCGAACCCAAAAAAATCACGGCAAATCCCGCCGCAGATAATCAGCCGGTGTTTTCGCCGGATGGAACACTTCTTGCTGTTTCCGCACAGCGGCGTCCGGGTTTCGAATCCGATCGCTGGTACATCGACCTGTACAATCTGGCAACCGGTTCAAAGCGCACTTTGTTCGAGTCGCCGGATATTTCGGTTGAGGAGTTGACGTTCTCTTCGAACGGGCGTTCTATTTTCTTCACGGCGAGCCAGATGGGAACGCTGAATTTATACGTCATACCAGTGTCCGGCGGCGCTCCCAAACTGGTGACCAAGGGCGGCAGCATCAGTCAACTCCAGGCTGGTCCGGATTTCCTTCTTTTTTCAAAATCAACGCTGACAGCTCCACCGGAATTGTTCCGGGTTTCGCTCGATGGGATCTCAACAAAGCAGCTAACGAATGAAAACTCGCCCTGGCTTAGTCGAACGGCCATGCCTCAGACCGAGAGTCTAACGGTTACAGGCGCCGCAGGTACCGCGATCCAATATTGGCTGCTGAAGCCGCCGAACTTCGATCCTTCAAGAAAATATCCAGCCGTCTTCCTCATTCATGGTGGTCCACAGGGCGATTGGGGGGACTCGTGGTCCTCTCGCTGGAATCCAGCGCTGTGGGCCGCGCAAGGTTGGATCGTCGCAGCGCCGAATCCTCGCGGCTCAACGGGTTTCGGCCAGCGGTTCGTAGATGAGATCTCGCAGGATTGGTGCGGCAAGGTCATGGTCGACCTCAACGCCGTCTTCGATGCCGTCGCAAAGTTTTCGTTTGTCGACCCACAACGAATGGGTATTGCGGGCGCAAGCTACGGAGGGTATGCCGTCGATTGGCTCATCGGGCACACGGATCGCTTCAAGGCCGCCGTCTCGCACGACGGCGTTTTCAACCTGGAAACGATGTCGTACGAAAGCGAAGAACTTTGGTTTACCGACTGGGAATCCGGCGGTCCTCCCTGGAGTACGGCCGCGAGAAAGCATTTTGCGAGATGCTCGCCGCATTTGTCTGCAGATAAAATCAAAACGCCGACGCTGGTCATCACGAACGAGCAAGATTTTCGCGTGCCGGTCGATCAGGGCCTTCAATTGTTCACTGCGCTCCGCCGCAATGGTGTGCCATCTGAAACTCTCGTCTTTCCCGATGAGGGCCATTGGGTTCTTGGAGCTCTCGACAGCAAACGCTGGCATGAAACCGTATTCGGCTGGATGAAAAAATATATCGGCCAGTAGATGACATCTTTGTGATTTTTGTGTCTTTTTGCGGCTAATCCAATAGGAGGGGATGTGAAGCAACGTATCGGAATTTTGCACCCGGGAGAAATGGGAATCTCTATCGCGGCGTCTGCGCAAAATAGCGGCTGCGAGGTCTATTGGGCTTCCGAAGGACGCCGGCAGCAGACACGCGAACGGGCGGAGCAATTCGGTCTGCGGAATTCGCGAACTTTGGCGTCGCTCTGTGCCGAGTGCCCGATCGTCATCAGTGTATGCCCTCCACACGCTGCTGAATCGCTGGCGAATGATGTGCTTGCCGCCGGCTTTACCGGAGTTTATGTGGACGCGAACGCGATCGCACCGCAGCGCACGATCAAGATCGGTCAAACGATGTCGGCAGCCGGTGTGAGCTTCGTCGATGGAGGCATCATCGGGTTCCCTGCCTGGAAGCCCGGGACAACTTGTCTCTATCTGTCCGGAGAGCGCGCAGCCGCCGTCGCGCATTGTTTTTCTGCAGGTCCGCTCGATGCCAAAATCATGGGAACCGCAATCGGTAAAGCATCCGCGCTGAAGATGTGCTATGCGGCGAATACAAAGGGAACTGTCGCACTGCTCGCCGCCATATTAGCGACCGCTGAAACTCTCGGCGTGCGCGAAGAGCTGTTCGCGCAATGGAAGCACGATGACCCGGCATTACCCGAACAAGTTCAAAAGCGGATTCAATCCAATACCTCCAAAGCCTGGCGATTTGTCGGGGAAATGGAAGAGATATCGAGGACCTTCAGTGAAGCCGGATCCCCGGGCGAATTCCACGCCGCTGCCGCAAACATCTATAAGCGGCTGGCGCAGTTTAAAGATTCACGAACGCCGCCGACACTGGACGAGATTCTTGCCGCATTGACGCAAGGAGTCGCCGCTCGATGAGACCGGCGCGCGAAGCTTACTGTAGCGGCGGTCATAGACCGCCGCTACAGTCGATCTCCTCACGGCCTGCGAGTTCTCACTGCTCGCGGGGAGCCGGTTTCGAAAGATATTCCTTCGACTGCGCTTCGCTCCTGAGCGGTGTTGCCTTGTCCGGATCGATGCGAACCATCAAATAATCGATGTGATCGTCGATCTTCGTGAACCAATGCCCGGTCCCTGCCGGAATCACAACGACGTCGCCTGGCTTAAGGTCGTATGCCTTGCCGTTCCGAATTTCCGAGCCATTGTTGCCCGGACCGTTGAATTCGATCACGGTCCGCAGGGTGCCGGGGCGTCTCTGCCTGTTGGTAATATCGGGACCGAGAACGAGGGTGGCCGTACCGGAGACGATGTGGTAAACCTCGCTGACCAGGTCGTGCTCCGCGACGGAATTAGGTGCGGGTTTGTCCAATTTTCCGCGATGGACCATGCCGATGCCGACGTGAGCCTTTCCAATCTCGATATCTCTCACTTGCTGATCGATTAATTTTTCGGCGATCGCTTTCTTTGTGTACGCCTCCAACTCGGATAGCGGAATATAGGTTCCCGGGCACATGTTGCAGGTTGGTTGCGGGTCGGTCGGATTGATCTTCCCCTGCGCCATCACGAGGACAGCGAAACCCGCAGCAATGGTGAGTCCCAATAGAAATTTGTTCATGTGAACCTCGTCATTCGTTTTAATTGAGTTAATTGAATTCCAGTGCCTTGATTATTGCCGTCTGATGGCGGTTGTCAACGGAGAACGTCAGGCGGTTTCGATTCGGTCTGTCTCGTCGAGGCCGAGTTCGTGAATCATGATTTCTCTCATTCGAAATTTCTGGATCTTACCGGTAACCGTCATGGGAAATTCGTTAACCATCTTGACGTAGCGAGGGATCTTGAATGAAGCGATTTTTCCACTGGAAAACGCCCGAATCTCTTCAGCGGAAAGCGCGGCGCCGGGTTGCAACTTGACCCACGCGGCAACCTCCTCGCCGTACTTTGCGCTGGGGATTCCGACGATTTGCACTTCGCTGATTCCGGGACAGGTATAGAGAAACTCCTCGATCTCACGCGGATAAATGTTTTCCCCGCCGCGAATGATCATGTCTTTGACGCGGCCGGCGATCCGGCAGTAGCCGTCCTCGCGCATGACAGCGATATCTCCCGTGTGCAGCCAGCCATCGGGATCCACGGCAGCACGCGTGGCTTGCTCGTTATTGTAATATCCCTTCATGACGCAATAGCCGCGCGTGCAAAGCTCGCCTTGTGTTCCTCGCGGCACAATCTTTCCGGTGGCCGGATCAATGATTTTGATTTCGGTGTGAGGAAGAGCCCTTCCCACTGTCGTGACTCTTAATTCGATCGGATCGTCTGTCGTTGTCTGTGTAATGACCGGTGAAGACTCGGTCTGTCCGTAAGCAATTGTGATTTCCGGACAGTGCATTTCGGCCACGACTCGCTTCATCAGCTGGATCGGGCAAGGTGAGCCGGCCATGATTCCTGTGCGCAGCGACCTGAGATCGAAGCGGTCGAATTCCGGGTGCTCCAATTCGGCGCGGAACATCGTGGGGACCCCGTAAAGAGCGGTACACCTTTCCTCCGCCACTGCTTCGAGAGTTCTTAAGGCGTCAAAATGCGGCGCAGGTATGACGATGGTGGAGGCTTTCAAGACCGCCGCCATGTTGCCCATCACCATTCCGAAGCAATGGTAGAACGGTACCGGCACGCAAATGCGATCGCCCGGCGCGATCCTCATGCACTCGGCCACGAGCAGCGCGTTGTTGACAATGTTGTGATGGCTCAGGACGGCTCCCTTCGGATGGCCTGTCGTTCCCGACGTGTATTGGATGTTGATCGGTTCATCGAAGGCGAGACCGGCTTCTCTCTGCCTCAACTCCGCGAAGGCCACGTGATCCCCCATCGCGAGGATCTGATTCCAGCCGAAGAAACTATCCGGATGGGTTTTATCAATCAGAATGAGATTTTTCAGGAATGGCAAATCCGCCGCCGACAGCGTTCCCGCTTTGGCGGCTTTCGCTTCCGGACAGGTCTCGAAGAATATCGAAACGAAATCGGCGTTCTTGAAATTCGGAACCATGATGAGCGTCTGACATCCAGATTGCTCGAGGGCGAATTTCAATTCGTACGCCCGGTATGCCGGATTGACGTTCACCAGAATGGCCCCGATTTTCGCCGCGGCGAATTGTACGATGACCCACTCGGAACAATTAGTGGCCCAAATGCCGACGCGATCACCTTTCTGCACAGCGAGATGCATCAGGCCAAGCGCGAATCGCTCGACCGCCGCGCTCAGTTCCGCAAAGGTGAGCCTCTGATTCTGATGACGCGAAACCAGCGCAGGCGAATTTGAATAAGCCCGGGCCGTCGTGTCGAGCGCATCGCCTATTGTGCAGCCGAGCAGAGGAGTTGATCCTGTGCCGGAAGCGTAGCTCGGCTGAATTTTGGGTTCTTCCGAGCTCATGGTGCCTCCCCGAAATCTTCCTCGAAAAATTCCAGCGGCGAGCGGGATCCGCTTGCCCGAAGCTGCTGTTCCCGTGTCCGCAATTCGATACGGCGGATTTTTCCTGAAATGGTTTTCGGCAATTCCGCAAATTCCAGACGGCGGATCCGTTTGTACGGAGCGAGAGTTTTTCGCGAATGGCTGAAAATGTCTCGAGCGACTTCAGGTGAAGGTAAGTATCCCGCCGCTAATACAACGAATGCTTTTGGTACGGTGTGGCGAATCGGATGCGGGCTCGGGACGACTGCGGCCTCGGCAATGGCAGGGTACTCGATCAACACGCTTTCCAATTCGAAGGGGCTGAGCCGGTAATCGGCCGACTTGAACACATCGTCGGTCCGGCCAACAAACGTC
>MNKP01000036.1 GCA_001920875.1 Acidobacteria bacterium 13_1_20CM_2_55_15 | reverse complement strand
CGGATCCAGCGAAGACCAGTTTGCCGTCATCGGAGTTGGCAAGCTCGGAGGCGAGGAGCTGAACTTTAGTTCGGACGTCGACATCATCTACATCTTTGCCGACGAAGCCTCGAGCAATCGTTCAAGCCGGCTCGCGCGGCGAATTACAGAAATCCTGACAGAGCCTACCAGTGAAAGCACATTTTACCGGGTCGATTTGCGTTTGAGACCCGAAGGCAGCCGCGGCGAGATCGCATCACCGTTGCGCACGCTTCAGACTTATTACGATTCGTGGGGCGAAACATTCGAGCGCCTCGCCCTTACAAAGGCTCGCGTTGTGGCGGGGAATCCGGAGCTGGGTGAACGCTTCATTGAATTGATTACGCCCTTCGTCTATCGAAAGTATCTCGATTTTGCCGCGATCGACGAAGTTCGCGATGTCAAGGTCCGGATCGATGAACAAGTGCAGAGATCTGTCGGACTCGAACGCCATCTGAAATTGGGCCGCGGCGGAATTCGCGAGATCGAATTCTTCGTACAGGCGTTGCAGGTGTTATATGGCGGCGAGCAACGCGCGATTCGTACGCGATCGACGCTTGACGCGTTAGAACGGTTGGAGAGCACCGGCATTATCAATCGCGAAGTTGCCGGCCAACTAAGTGAAGCCTACGTCTTTCTGCGCAATCTCGAGCACAAACTACAAATCGTGCACCACCTTCAGACGCATGAGATACCGGCAGATCCCTTGGAAGTCGAGAAATGTGCGCGCCGGATGCATATGCCGCTGGAAGAATTCCAGACAGCATTGGAAAAACACCGCTCGGCTGTCCAGCGAATCTTTCGTGACTTGTTTGGTGCGAGGGCGGCAATGGACGGCGGGATCCCAGGATCCGTCCACCGATTGGTGAACGAACAGATGGATCGAGATGCGGCCATCGAATGGTTAGCATCGTTGGATTTCCAAGATCCCGCCCAGTCCCTTCACAACCTCGAATTATTGCGGGATGCACCAGCGTTCAGCCATTCGCCGGCACGCATGAAGAATCTGCTTTCGAATGTCCTTACATTGCTTCTTGAAAGCATTGGCGGGTTGGTTCGGCCCGATGCCGTCCTGAACCGGTTCGAAACAATTGTGCGTGGCGTGGGCGCCCGGGAAGCTTTTTACAGATCACTGCTGGAGAACCCGAAATCGATCTATCGGCTGTCGCGGGTATTAGCGCTATCCGAGCACCTTTCCGACATTCTTTTGGAATCGCCTGAAGCCATCGATTTTCTGATCGATGAATCGAGATTCGAACAAAAGTCGCGCAATCCATTTGCGGCTGTGGATCGGAAACTCCAAGAGTTCTACGCCGGCGCGCAGTACTTTTTGGGCAGCATTTCCCGTCGTCATGCCAGCCGTATTCTCAGCCGGTTCGCCGAGCGAGAACTGAAGAGACACATTTCGGGTGATTCCGCCGTCGCCGTTTTCGCGGCAGGTAAATTCGGTGAACGCGAGCTCGGTTTTCGATCGGATCTGGATGTGATTGCGTTCTATGAAGGCGATTATGATACCGCGGCTGGTACTGTCGAAAGCCTCGTGAACCAAATGGCACCGCAATTCAAATCGGATTTGCGTTTGCGGCCCGAAGGGAAGAAGGGTTCGCTGGTGTGGAATCCTGCCCGTTATCGCGAATACCTGCAAGATCGCGGTGAGACGTGGGAACGCATGGCGATGACTAAAGCGCGTTTCGTCGCCGGCAATCGGGCATTGGCTTCGACGATAGAGCCTCTGATCACCGAGTTCGTCTACGGCCGGCCATTTGGAAAGGAGCGGATTGCAGAAATGAATGCGATTCGCCGCCGAATGGAAAACGAGTTAGCCAAAGAAACCAGTGATGCTTGGGACCTCAAGCTTGGCTGGGGTGGTCTGGTGGATATCGAGTTCATGGTTGAATACCGGCAGATTCAGGAGAACGTCCGCATACCCAATACAATCGCGGCAATGAAGGCGCTTCGCATGGATTTAGCGCAGGAATATGAGTTCCTGCGGGATACAGAATGCATGTTGCGTTTGTGGTCGGCTGTCGCGAGCACACGATTTGAGCGGAAGGACCTGGCGGCTCTCGGCCAGATGCTGCACTTGCGGGATTTTCTCGAGAACTACCACCGCATAACCGGAGCCGTGCGAAAACGCTTTGAGGAGAATTCATAACCACAAAAAGGCACAAGCGGATTTTGTGCCTTTTTGTGGCCGGCAGTTCTTAAATATCGAAATACAGTGCGAACTCGTAGGGATGCGGCCGCAGCCGGACGGCGTCCACTTCCTTCAAACGCTTGTATTCCAGCCAGGTTTCAATCACGTCCTTCGTGAAGACATCGCCCCTCATGAGGTAGGCGTAGTCGGCCTCGAGCGCGTTTAAGACCTCTTCAAGGCTGCCCGGTGTGGATTGAATCTTTTCCTTCTCATGAGGCTCGAGATCGTACAAGTCCTTGTCGATGGGATCCGGCGGTACGATCTTGTTCTGAATGCCGTCGAGACCCGCCATCAGCATTGCCGAAAACGCAAGGTACGCGTTGCATGAGTTATCGGGGCACCGGAACTCGAGGCGCTTTGCCTTCTCGCTCTTCGAATACATTGGGATCCGGACGCAGGCGCTGCGGTTGCGTTGCGAGTAAATCAGATTGATCGGTGCTTCGTAGCCCGGAACCAGACGACGATAGGAATTCGTCGTTGGCGCGGCGAACGCCAAAATCGATGGAGCGTGTTTCAGCAGACCGCCGATGTAATACTTACAGGTCTGGCTGATGCCGGCGTAGCCGCCCGCCTCGTAGAACTGATTCTTTTCGTTCTTCCAGATGCTCTGATGGCAGTGCATGCCCGAGCCATTGTCCTGGAAGAGGGGCTTGGGCATAAAACAGGCGGTCTTGCCGCGGCGGCGCGCGACCATCTTCGTCACGTATTTGTACATTTGAAGCTTGTCTGCCATTCGCGTCAGCTTGTCGAAACGCATGTCGATTTCGGCCTGGCCGGCGGTGGCGACTTCGTGATGGTGCACCTCGATCTGTACGCCGATGCTCTCGAGTGTAAGGACGATCTCAGAGCGGATGTCCTGGAAATGATCCATCGGCGGTACGGGGAAATACCCTTCTTTGTAGCGGGGCTTGTAACCGAGGTTTGGATTCTCCTCTTTTCCGGAATTCCAAGCGCCGGCCTTGGAATCGATGTAGTAAAAGCCGTAGTTGACGCTTTGGTCGAATCGGACGTCGTCGAAAATGAAAAACTCAGGCTCTGGACCGAAGTAGATGGTGTCGCCGATGCCTGTGGTCTGGAGATATTTCTCAGCCTTCTGCGCAACGTAACGCGGATCACGCGAATAAGCCTGGCCGGTGATAGGATCTTTGACATTGCAGATGATGTTCAGCGTCTGCACCTCGGTGAAAGGATCCAAGAAGGTGGCATTCGGATCGGGGATCAGGAGCATGTCGCTCTCTTGGATCTTTTGAAAGCCGCGGATGCTGGAACCGTCGAAGCCCAAGCCCTCATCGAAGACGTCCTCCGTCAATTCGCCCGTTGTAATTGAAAAGTGCTGCCATATGCCCGGAAGATCAATGAAGCGAAGATCAACGATCTTTACGCCCTTTTCGCGGGCAAATTCGACAACCTGTTTCGGTGTCATGCGTGGAAACCTCCCTTTCTTGCAGAAACCCGGATTTATTCTGTTGTTATTCGAGTCCGTGACAAAGAATTCAATGAAGACAAACGCTGCATTTTGCCATCTTCTACATTCGAAATCGACGGAATAAAAAAAGTCTTCGACCGCCCTTACTGGGATCGAAGACTTCGTAGTCGCTCCACCAGCACTCCGTTGTGCCGAGATTTATGCTTTATAACTCAGAAATTTCTGCGGTGTCTATGGGAAAGTGGCGCGCAGTTTTGGGGGTTGGCGGCTCCCTCTCACTCTGGGAGAGGGTAGGGTCAATTTCAATTCCTTCACGCCTTCATCGACCATGGCGCTGCTCATGCATTTTGTCTCATGCGGCGTATATTTTAGTTAAGGGATCGCATAGGCTTTAAGGGCAAATTTAACGGTCCACTAGGGCCGACGACGTGTTACACTCGCACTGTTGATCGCCCGATTACGGATCCGTCTCGGTGTATTGCCTCAGACTTAGGCCATTTGGATCCCCCCAAAATATAGATTGATGAACTTTGAAGCGATATCAGCTTGGCTCAGAAATGCTCTGCTTCCTTACGGTGGGTTTGGTCTTATGGCCTTGGCGATGTGCGATTCGTCTTTTCTTTCGTTGCCTGAAGTTAACGACGTTTTGCTGATGACGTTCTCCATCAATGAGCCCGACGCTATGGTGAAGTTCGCATTATTGACGACGCTGGGGTCCGTCATTGGCTGTGCACTTTTGTACGCTGTCGGCCGAAAGGGCGGCGAGGCGTTCCTGCGTCGGAGTATCGCCCACGAGAGGCTCGCGAGAGTGCGACGCTGGTATCAGCGGCATGGAGTCTTGGCGGTGATCATCCCCTCGCTGCTTCCGCCGCCCACGCCGTTCAAAATATTCGTCCTTTCAGCGGGAACATTTGGTATTTCGTGGCCCAAATTTCTGACCGCTGTCGTGATCGGACGGGGCATTCGATATTTTTCAGAAGGGCTCCTCGCAGTTGTGTATGGGCCCGCGGCGATTCGTTTTGTGCAGGATAACTACGGAATGATGGGAATTGGGCTGGCGCTCCTGATTGTCGCGGCTGCAATTATATTTTTTCTTACAAGGCGTCGAGTCCGCAGTAGTGAAGCGTGAGAACAGGAATAACTTTAAAAGCCGAGATTGTGCTCATATTACTTTTGCTGTTTCCAGCGAGCTGCATCTCTAGAAAGCGTGTTCTTCCCGAAGAGCAGCGTTTGCTTCCAGCCAAGACGGCGACTCGCGCCGAGTTGGTTCAAGATCTGGAGGCCAAGAGCAATTCCATTCAAACACTTCAGGGGACGGTGTCTCTAGATCTTTCCGGAGGCGGTGCAAAGTCCGGCGTGTTGACGGAATACCATCAGACGACCGGCTATGTAGTGGTCGACCGGCCGAAGCAGATCCGTTTCAAAGTCGTGGCGCCAATTGTATTGTCTACAATAGTAGATATGGTATCCGACGGGGGACAGTATCGGGTTTCTATTCCCGTTAAGAACCAGTTTTTCGTCGGTGACGTGAATGCGCCGGCAAATTCCAAGACCGCCCTGGTAAACTTGCGCCCGCAGCATCTGTTGGACGGACTCTTTATAGATGTGCGGCCATACTTAAATAAAGCGCAGGTGAAGTCGGTCCTGGAGGAGGCCGTTCAGGGGCGCCGCAGCTATTATGTGTTCAGTTTTATCAACATTGGCGGTTCCGAAGCACAGTTGATGGAGAAATTGTGGATCGACCGGACCGATATGCAAGTATCGCGGAAACAGGTATTCGCCAAAGAGGGAAGACTCGAAACCGACGTGGAGTACTTGGACTACCAATCCGAAGGTGCCGAATCCTTTCCTCAAACCGTCGTCATTCAACGGCCGCTTGAAGAGTACACGGTGAAAATGACGTTTCTGAAGGCGGCGTTTAACCAGAAATTGGCCGATGACACTTTCAACCTGGAGCGTCCGGACGGCTCTGAGCTTGTACGGCTTACGCCCTGAATAATTTATTCGATATGAACAAGCAAATGATCATCGCGGGTCTTAAAGCGCGGCCCGTTCGGACTACAGTCAGTCTTCTCGCGGTTGCACTTGAAGTGGTCCTGATCCTTGTGGTGGTGGGGTTGACGTCCGGTATTTCCGATGAAACCGGGAGACGCACGGAAGGGGTTGGCGCCGATATTCTTTTGCAGCCGCCGAATTCATCGTTGTTCCTTGCATTGAGCAACACGACAATGCCGATCGTGCTCCGCGAAAGGTTGCGCGAGTTGCCGGGCATCAAAGCTATTACTCCCGTACAGACTCTGGTCAATTCATCAGCGGGCCTGGAGATTATTTACGGAATCGAGCCCGACACATTCGATGCGGTCAGCAATGGCTTTATTTGGCACAAGGGACGGCTCTTCAACGCGCCGGATGAGGTGGTGGTGGACGATATCTATGCCAAGGCCAAAGGCGTCACCGTGGGAGATACCGTCGAGCTTGTGAACCATAAGTTCAAGGTATGCGGCATTGTCGAACACGGAAAAGGCGCCAGGTTGTTCATTTCGTTGAAGATGGCGCAAGAGATGACGGGACAGACCGGGAAGGCTTCGTTATTTTTCATTAAATTGACCGATCCGGATCGCGTCGAAACCGCCATTGCGGAAATCAAACGGCTTCTCGAGGGGTATGGCGTGATTCCTCTTCGGGAATACGCGAGGTTGATGATGTCGAACAGCATGCCGGCGTTGGACGCATTTATTTCGAGCGTGGTGTTTATTGCATTGTGCATCGGAGTCCTGGTGATTTTCCTTTCGATGTACACGACAATCACCGAGCGTACCCGCGAAATCGGTATTCTGCGATCCTTAGGCGCTTCCAAGACGTTCATCGTTACTTTGATTTTCGAGGAATCGGCTGCTGTTTGCTTGGCCGGCGCCCTGATCGGAATCGGATCCAGTTTCCTGATTGCCAGAATCATAATGGCGGTGTTTCCGACACTGACGATCTTGATTACACCGGATTGGATAACAAGGGCAGTGATATTCGCTGTCCTTAGCGGCATCATCGGATCGCTGTATCCTTCATTGAAGGCGGCACAGCAGGACCCGGTCGAAGCTCTCGCCTACGAGTAGCGTTTGTGATAAAAATTGTAAGTTTTGGACTTAATCAATGAAAACTTTGCTGGAAACAGCCGGTCTTCGTAAGGTCTACACGGCCGGCAAAATTCAAATCGAGGCGCTTCGAGGAGTTGACCTCCGAATTCGTGAAGGTGAGCTGGTTGCGATCATGGGCCCATCCGGGTGCGGCAAATCCACTTTGATGCACGTTCTCGGCGCCATGACGAAGCCCACCGCAGGCAAGGTCGTCATAGATGGTCAAGAAATCTCGGGAATGGGTGACAACGAACTCACTAGAATTCGAAGGGATAAAATCGGCTTCGTGTTCCAGAAATTCAACCTGCTTCCGACCTTAACGGCTCGTGCCAATATTGACATCGCCCGTTATATACACGGAAACGGCGTCCGTTCGAACGGTCACGACCAGCATTTACGCGAGATCCTTCAGTTGCTGATGATCGAGAATAAGATGGGACGAAAGCCTTCCGAGCTTTCCGGCGGCGAGCAGCAGCGCTTCGCAATTGCGCGAGCTGTGGCAAACCAACCCGCCATCCTGCTTGCGGACGAGCCTACGGGGAGCTTGGATTCGAAAAATTCCGAAGTCGTCTTGAACATGTTCCGGGAATTGAATCGCAAATTCAGACAGACCGTTATTTTGGTCACGCATAATCCCGAACTGGCTGCTTTCACCGACAGGCTCATCGAGATGCGCGACGGCGTCATCGTGGGCGACAACGATTCTGTTTCCTGGGACACTGAGAGCGAACTGGCACAGCCTGCGCCGAGCGTGTGACGCGTTTTCTCGCAGTGTATGAAGCGTTTACTATTATGGTCGTTTGAGCGAGGGTCCGTTCAATACGATGTGATCTGCGTCGTCATTGTCGGCTTCATCTTCATCACACCGCCCGCTATCTTCAATGATCGTCCAGAGTTCATGCGAATTCCCGATGGTCAAGCGATTCGCCAAACAAGCGATGATGACGGTCACATCGTTTTCACCGTCAAAGTAAATACGGAGCAAGCCGCTGTGGATCGTGTGAAAGCCATGCTGGGTGAGCCCGTTACGATTTCACGGACCGAGCCCGTTTACGACGCGACGGGAGCATTAGTTGCGTACTCGATTTGGATTGAAAGGTAATCCTGAGAAATGAAACCAAGAAGATCAGCCACAAAAAGGCACAAAACTCACAAAATAATTTTTTGTGTCTTTTGTGCCTCTTTGTGGCTGACTCCTCCTTCGCAGGCACAGCCCGACGGCTACACGCTTGACCAGGTCTTCGCCAAGATGGACGAAGTCCAAAAACGTTTTCGTTCGGCTGCAGCCGATATCGAACGTACGCACGTGACGGTTCTTGTGAATGATAAGGATGTCAGTTCGGGAAAGTTCTACTACGCGCGCCGCGGCAAGCAACCCCGTGTCAAGCTCGAACTTTCAAAGCCCGCTCCTCAGTATCTTCTAATCGATAAGGGTAAGCTGCAATTGTACACGCCTAATCTGAAACAGGTTCAGGAAGCATCCATTAGCGGCCATCAGGATAAGGTCGATATGTTCATGGCGCTTGGTTTTGGGCAATCGAGTCAGGATTTGAAAGATAATTTCGATGTTCGCTTGGCCGGTGAAGAGGCTCTTAACGGCAAAAAGACGTCGGTTCTCGAACTAAGGCCGAAGAATTCTGCGATGTTCAAGTCCGTCCAGATGTGGATGGATCAGCAACGGTGGGTTGCGGTGCAGATCAAGACGACGGAAAACAGCGGCGACTACATGGTCCTGAGGTTTTCCAACATCAAACTCAATGTGAACATTCCGGATTCAATCTTCGACCTGAAAATGCCGAAGGACGTCCGTGTCATCAAGATGTGACGCGCTGGTGGCGTTCGACCGCGGAAAGCTCCCGCCACGTATACCAAATCCGCTGAGATACGGTCCAGTTGGAAAGGATCGCCATCACCCATAGCGCAGCGGCCATACGATCCCATAACGACCCGATAATCAGCAGAACTATCCGCTCCGGCCGTTCGAGAAACCCCACTTTGCAGGCAGGTATCAGCGACTCGGCGCGCGCGCGCGTGTAACTGGTAAGAACCGAACCGATCAGGACCAGACCGGTGAGTCCGACGTAAAAGATGCGATTGATTTTCGCGTACCAGATAATCAGGCCGAGCAGAAGCAGCAAATCGGAGTAGCGATCGATCACGGAATCAAAAAACGCGCCAAACTTCGTCTCGCGTTTTGTACGGCGAGCTACCTCGCCGTCCACGATATCGAAAATACCGGCGAACAGTATGACCAGGCCGGCCCAGCTGAAGATGCCTTTGGCAAACAGGACCATCGCGAAAATGTTGATCACCATTCCGATCAAGGTCAGGATGTTCGGATGAATGTGAAGGCTCGCCAGACCTTTCACTATGGAATCCACGACGCGTTTGCCGCCGGCTCCGATCCGACCGGTGATGGATTTGGGCTCATGCATCGCTTTGCTGATCGTACATTGTGGTGAAGCTGATGATCTCGAATCTGCGCGTTCCCGATGGAATTTTCACTTCGACTGTGGCGCCTTCCCGTTTATTCAAAAGGCTACGGCCTATGGGCGATGTCGTCGAGATGAGACCTGCCGCAACATTGGCGTCTTCACTCGTCACCAGCTTGTAAGTCACCTCCTCGTTCTTGTCAAGGTCGAGCAGGACGACTTTCGAACCGAGCGATATCCGGTCCCGAGGAATCTTATCAAAGTTGATCAATGACAAATCCGCCAGCCGTTGCTTGAGCTGACCCAAGCGGACACGCACGAAATCCTGGCGCTCCCGCGCAGCCTGGTAATCGGCATTCTCGCTGAGGTCGCCCAAAGACGCGGCGATTTTCAGGGCCTTTGGCAGTTCCTCGCGCAACTCCTTTTCCAAAGACTGGACTTCTTCTTCTAATTTTCTTTTGATGTCTGAACTCACCTTAATGCCTCAAAAGAGCTTAAAAGATATCGTCAAGAATTTTTTGGGATTCTGTCTGAAATCGTACAACAGTTTTTGAATCTCCGAAGAGCTCTGGTTCAGGCTGTTGTAAAGCGTTGGGTCTTTAATGAACTTACCGGCTGTACCTTCGCCGTTTTGGATGGAAGAAACCAGCATGGAGAACTTGTTTACCGAATCGCGAAATTCGTTATAGATGGTTTCATCCTTGCTGAGTCTTCCGAGAGTCCCCTCACCTCGATCGATGCGGTCGGTGACGGATTCGACGCGTGCAAGTATCCGGTCGGTTTTGTCGTAGATCGCGGGATCGTTCAGGAACCTGGCTGCGGTACCGTGCCCGTGCTCAACCACGTCAATCAACGCATCGACGCGATCCATCATGTGATTAACGCGATTGTATAGTTCGTCGTCAGAGACCAATTTGCCGACGGTTCCGTTTCCGCTTCGCAAGTCACGAACGAAGTCATGCGCTTCCCCCACGAAGGCGTGCGCTTCGTCCATCGTCGCATTCGCGTTGTCATAGATGGAGGTGTCGCTCAAAAGTTTCCCCAAGGTTCCTTCGCCGCGCTCCACACGTTCCGCCATTTTCTTTACATCATCACTGAGTACCTGCAGGTTGGCGACGAAGTCGTTTGTGCCCTGCACAATTTTTCGAATGTCGCCCTCTTCCGAGCCCTGTATTGGGCCGCCATCTTCGAGAACCTGGCCCGCTTCGGTGCCTCGCGTGATGTCGACCGCCGAGTCGCCAAGAAGACCGATGGTTCTAATCGTGACCCTAGAATCCGTGCGAATGATATTTTGATATGTCTGGTCCAAGCGCAGTTCGGCTTCAACCGCTTTTTGGGGATCCGCCATTTTCGAAATGCGCACGGCGTTGACGTTCCCGATCGTCACACCTTCCAGATGAACTTCCGCCCCGGTCCTGAGGTTATTGGCATTTTGAAAGTATGCGACGATCGAGTATTTCGGACCGAAGAACCCGGTTTGACCGCCGATAAAGAAAACTGCCAATGCTAATAGCAGGAAACTGACGATGACGACAATGCCGACTCGTAGTTCCGTCCATGCAAGTGATCGACGTTGCACCATACATTCCTCCTCTCAGATCTTACAGGTTCGCGTCTTTTTTTGGTGTGGCATTAGGCCAAGAAGCGTTTGATGTACTCGTCCTTGGACCGGCGAAGAACTTCGTCCGGTCCTTCAAAAATAATTGCGCCGTCACGAAGCATGAGAAAGCGTGTATTGGCGATGCAGAGGAAATTATCTTCCGTATGGAAGCTGATTTGCCGGCCGCCGTTGGTGGCATATTCCGTAGCTAATGTGAAGGCATCACGCATCCGGTGCGTCACGAAAACTCCGGTAACACTCTTGATATCACGAAGCGTGATAATGAGTTCATTGATCTTTTTTGAAGTGACCGGATCCAGCCCTGCAGTAGGCTCATCATAGAGCATGATCTCAGGTTCGCCGATCAGAGCGCGGGCTAAGGCGACGCGCCGTTTCATTCCGCCGGACAGTTCCGCCGGCATCTTATCGATCGCCTCTTCCAGCCCTACAAAACCTAAGCTCTGCCGGACTTTGGCATCGATCTCATCTTCATCGACACCTAATTCGTAAAGCCTGTATGCGACGTTCTCTCGCACGGGCAAAGAGTCGAAGAGCGCCGATTCCTGAAAGACCATTCCGATTTTCTGGCGCACACTGACGAGCTGCCGCTCGTTGAATTTGGTGATGTCTTCGCCTTCGACGAAAATGCGTCCCGCATCCGGTTTATCGAGCCCCATGATGAGCTTCAGGATCGTCGATTTACCCGAACCGCTGGCCCCAATAATGATTTTCGTCTCTCCGCGGAATACCGAGAATGAGATCCCATTGAGAACAGCCGTATCGCCGTAGTATTTGACGACATTTTTCATTTCCAGAATCGGTTCGGTCATCGTGTGTAAACCAGAATCAGACGAGTGAGAAACAGGTTGAAGATGATGATCAGAATTGATGATACGACCACGGCCTGGGTCGTCGACCGCCCTACTCCCTGCGTGCCTCCGTAGGTTCGCAGGCCGCAGTGACAACTCACTATGGCAACTGTAGCGCCAAAAACAATCGGCTTGAGCAGGCCGCCGAAAAGATCCATATAGCTGAGGCCATTCCAGGCGCGGGCCAGGTAAAGATTTGCGCTGATTCTCAAGACAAAGACCGATGTGAACAGGCCGCCGATGATACCCATGGCATCGGCCATTACTGTTGCGACCGGCAGCATCGACGTCGTCGCTAATAGTCGAGGTACAACGAGTTTCTTAATAGGATCCGTTCCTAAGGCGCGCATCGCGTTGATTTGCTCGGTCACGAGCATCGATCCCAACTCCGATGCGATGCCGGACCCCACGCGGCCTGCGATCATCAATGAAGTCAGCACCGGGCCCAGCTCCCGCACCAGGGAAACCGCCACGAGCTGTCCCGTGAAGGCGACCGCTCCAAACGTGGTTAGAGTTTTGGATGATTGCAGGGTTAGTACGGCGCCTGTAAAGAATCCGGTAAGCATGACCACCGTCAGCGATCCGACACCAACGATATCCATTTGGGTCAGGATGTCGCGAACGTAAAACGGCCGGCGGAACATCGACGCGAAAGCCTTTGCCGCTAAGGAAGATACATCCTGCACCTCCTTTACGGCAGCTTTCGGCGAAACGGGCATCTTGGTCATCGTAACGAAAAGATTCCATAGAATCTAGGATATACTCCATCCATGTTGAGCTTCCGAACGGCCGGCGAGTCCCATGGCCAGGCGCTGATTGCTCTCGTAGAAGGCATTCCGGCTCACCTTTCCATCGATTTCGATTTTATCGATCACGAACTGAAGCGGCGGCAAAGTGGTTATGGCCGCGGCGGCCGTATGAAAATCGAGCGAGACCAGGTTCGTTTTCTGTCCGGAGTGCGGCATGGAAAGACCATTGGGAGTCCGATCGCCATGATGGTCGAGAACCGGGACTGGGCGAACTGGGAAGAAATCATGTCCGTTCGCGAGATTAGCGCGGAGGCAGCAACAAAACGGCGTGTGACGCGTCCCCGCCCGGGCCACACAGATCTGGCAGGCTCTTTGAAATATGACCATACTGATGCCAGAAACATTCTCGAGCGCTCCAGCGCCCGCGAAACGGCTGCACGGGTCGCCGCCGGCGGTCTTGCGAAAGTATTCTTGAAGGTGTTTGGAATCGAGGTACTTAGCCATACAACAGCCATCGGCAAGGCGCGAGTTCCTGAAGACCTCATAGTGTCATGGCAACAGCTTGAAACGATTCGCGACGACGAGGTCGTGCGGTGTGCACTGCCCGATATTGCTCGAGAAATGGTTAAAGAGATCGAAACCGCTCAAAAGGATGGCGACACGGTTGGCGGCACCTTTGAAGTCGTTGCCAGGGGAGTACCTGTTGGGCTTGGTTCGCACACCGGCTGGGATACGCGTCTGGACGGACGGTTGGCTCAAGCTGTCATGTGCGTCAACGCCGTCAAAGCCGTTGAGATTGGTAAAGGCGTGCGGATCGCGTATACGCAGGGTTCTCAAGCGCACGACGAAATTGCCTACGATAACCAACAGCGCCGCTTCTATCACCTGACAAACCGGGCCGGGGGTGTTGAGGGAGGAATCACGAACGGAGAGGAAGTGCGGGTTGTGGGCTATCTCAAACCCATTTCGACTTTGAAGAAAGCATTGAGATCTGTCGACATGGTCACGAAAGAACCCTTTCTTGCGCAGTATGAAAGATCGGATACGTGCACTGTTCCCGCAGCCGGTGTCATTGGCGAATCCATGGTCGCCCTTGTTCTGGCCACAGCATTTCTCGAGAAGTTCGGCGGGGACTCTGTCGAGGAGACAACCCGGAACTACAATGCGTACCTGGACCAATTGCGAGCGTATTAAGTGTTAAACTCTATAGTCGACACTTACTGCCAGACTGAATTGCTTTATGATTCGACCGATCGTTCTTTGGGGAGCCGAAGTGCTGGAGAAGCCGTCGGAGCCCGTGAGCAATATCACGGATGCCGAAATCAAGCTTGTCCAGGACATGATTGAAACTATGTACAAAGCGCCAGGCGTCGGTTTGGCTGCCCCTCAGGTCGGTGTTTCCAAGCGGATCATGGTCACCGACGCGACCGGCGGTGAAAAGAAGAATCATTTGTTGACCATATTGAATCCGGAAATGGTCGCCGCCGAGGGAGAACAATTCGAAGAAGAAGGCTGTTTGAGCATACCCGGCTTCTCAGCCGTCGTCGCCCGGCCGAAAAAAATCGTTTTGCGTGGCCTTGATCTCAATGGAAAAGAAATCATTTTCGAAGGCTCCGACCTGCTGGCACGAGCCTTCTCCCATGAGATCGATCACCTCGACGGCAAGTTTTTCCTGGACCATTTGAGTTTCATCAAACGCGACATCATCAAACGGCGGATCAGGAAACTTATTCGCCAGGGGAAGTGGGAATAAACCTCGCCTTTATGGGAAGCGCGACATTCGCGCTGCCTTCGCTCGATCGGCTATTCGAACGCGGCTATGAAATCACAGGCGTCATCACACAGCCGGATAAGCCGAGCGGCCGTGGCCAGATTTTACAGTCTCCGCCGGTCAAGCGGCGCGCTGTCGACTTGCACCTGCCGATCTATCAGCCGGCATCATTAAAGACAGAGGAGACGCGGACTCTCATTCAAGCGCTTGGCCCTGACCTGGTCGTCGTTGTCGCGTACGGAAAGATTCTTCCACCTTGGTTGCTCCACTTTCCCCCCCACGGGTGTATCAATGTACATGGTTCGATTTTGCCGAAATACCGCGGTGCCGCGCCCGTGCATTGGGCAATCGCGAACGGCGAGACAACGACGGGTGTGTGTACGATGCTGCTCGATGAAGGTCTCGACACGGGGCCTGTTTATCTATGCCGGGAGACGGCTATCGGTCCGAACGAAACCGTGGCTGAAGTCTATGACCGCCTGGGGGGCATAGGCGCGGACCTGTTGATCGAGACGCTCGAAGGTGTGCTGAAAGACTCGCTCGAGCCAAAACCTCAGGACAATTCCAAAGCGACATTTGCGCCGATGCTCAAAAAGGAACACGGATTTATTGACTGGCGCATGGCCGCGGTTGAAATTCACAATCGCGTGCGCGCGTTCAATCCATGGCCGGGGACGGCAGCGAAGTTCAGGGGCGTGGTTTGCAAGATTCTGAAGACATCTGTGGGTGTGGCCTGTGAAGGCCTGAACGAATTGGGCGGCGGTCCCTCTCCACCCGGGAGCCCAGAGGGAGAGGGTGAGTTATCCAATCGGCAATTCAAGCCAAGTTCAATCGTCACTTCCAAAAACTTCTTAGCGGTCATGTGTGGCGATGGAGGTTTACTCGAGATTATGCGGCTACAGCCTGAAAACCGAAAAGCGATTTCCGGCGCGGATTTCGCAAATGGGGCGCGAATCGAGCCCGGTGAAAAATTCGAATCCCTCATGGATAATTGATCCATGCGCGAAGCACGCTTTGATCCTGTCGAATCCGATCGGAAACAGGTAAGCCGGTTCTCGCTGTGGTCCAGCATCATTCTGATGGCAGCGATCCTGGCCGTGGCCGGAATCGTGAGTGCGCTGACAGCGATGCGTTTTGCGATTCGCGGCCGCGAAGTCGCAATACCGCCGCTGGCCGGAAAGACCGCAGACGAAGCGAAGGAAATTCTCAGTCACAGTGGTTTGTTGTTGAAGGTGTCAACTTCACGCTTCAGTTCGAAAGTGCCGGAAGGACATATTCTGGATCAGATTCCGCCTTCCGGAAGCCGGCTCAAAATTAATCGCACGGTAAAGGTGCTTCTTTCACTCGGAGAGCGCCGCTTCCCCGTGCCGAATCTCGTCGGGACGAGTCTGCGGGCTGCCCAGCTCACGCTATCGCAGCGCAAGCTTGCTCTTGGGAAGGCGCTGTACGCTCACACTTCCGAAGGCGAACCCTCCACGGTTGTTTATCAGGCGCCGAAGCCCGGAACACAAGAGGGTAGCGATCCGTCGGTCAACATTCTTATTTCGCTCGGGCCACCAGCCCAGTATTTCATCATGCCCGATCTGATTGGGAAACCGGCAGACCTCGTCGCTTCTCGCGCTCGAAATGAAGGCTTTCGCATCGGTAAGGTCAACTATCGAAAATATCCAGGCGTTGAGCCCGGCGTCGTCATTCAACAAAAGCCACAGGCGGGGTACCGTCTGACCAAGTCGGATGTCGTGCTTCTGGACGTGAGTCAGTGAGCATCCGGATCGCGCCCTCGATCTTGTCGGCGGATTTCGCCGCGCTGGGAGAAGAAATACGCAAAGTAGAGGAAGCCGGAGCGCATCTGATTCACGTTGACGTCATGGACGGCCACTTCGTTCCGAACATCACTATAGGTCCACCCGTTGTTAAATCCATTCGGAAAACCACGAAGCTTCCTCTGGATGTGCATCTGATGATCTCCGACCCCGACAAATACATTCCGGCGTTTGTGGATGCAGGCGCGGACATGCTGACCGTACACGCCGAAGCCACGATTCATCTGGACCGTACACTGAATTTCATCCGCTCACAAAACATCGGCGCCGGAGTCTCAATTAACCCGGCGACACCGGTTCGAAACGTGGAGCACGCCGTGGCTTTGGCCGATATGTTGCTCATCATGACAGTGAATCCGGGCTTCGGCGGGCAAACCTTCATTCCCTACACTGTGGAAAAGATTCGTCAAGCCCGGCAACTTATTGAAAATCGTAATTATCGCTGTGTCATCGAAGTTGATGGCGGCATCGATACCGATACGGTTCCCGACGTCGTGCGGGCCGGCGCCGAAGTTCTGGTTGCGGGTTCGGCGATCTTTCATAGCCCCGAACCGGCCCGGAAGGTTAGGGAAATGCTGGAAATAGCCGCATCGGTCGGCTATCATCATGGGTACGTGTAACGACCCCCCCTGAGGTATGGAATGAGGAAGTTTTTCTTAGTTTTGCCATTATTTCTACTTCTGCTCAGTTGCGGAAAAAAAGTTGTGACCAACGCACCGGCCAGCAACTTGGAAGAGCCGGATCGAGTCCTTTTTGAAAGAGCGATGCACGATCTGGAGAGAAACAAATTCATCGTCTCCCGTTTGAGTCTGCAGACGCTGATTAATACCTACCCGGACAGTGAGTTCCTGCCACAAGCGAAGTATGCGCTGGCGGAATCCTTTTACCGGGAAAGCGGGAATTCCTCCATGAACCAGGCAGAAGCCGAGTTCAAGGATTACATCACGTTTTTTCCGGTGAGCGATTTGGCGGATGATGCTCAGCTGAAAATTGCGCTCACCCATGTGCGCCGCATGGAGAAGCCGGACCGGGACCGGACGCAGGCCCAATTAGCCGAATCGGAATTGAAGGCGATGATCGAGAACTATCCCGACAGCCCCTTGCTTGACGAGGCGAAGGAGAAATTGAGGGCAGTCCAAGAAGTGCTTGCCCAAGGTGTGGACAGGGTCGCGGATTTTTACTACCTCAGGAAATCTTATCCTGCTGCGATTGCCCGTTATAAGGAAATCATGACCAAGTATCCGGACTATTCGAAAATGCCGGATTCTCTTTACTATCTGGCGGAGTCGTTGCGCCACAGCAACAACGAACCAGAGGCTGCTATCTACTATGCCCGCATTGTTACGGATCATCCGCTTTCGGACCGCGTTGAAGAAGCAAAACACCGCCTGACTGCTATGAACATGCCCATTCCGGAGGCAAATCCAGTTGCTCTGGCTCGCGCGCAGGCTGCCCCGCGTGAGGAAAGAAGCATTATCGGCAAAATGTTCGGTCTGGTCCGGCATCGGCCTCCGGTTTCGACTGAAACGGGAGCCGCCTCTTCTGCCGCTGAGGCAGAGGAGAACACCGCACCAACCAGCGTCAGAGGGGGCACAGCCGGCAGTGGAGATACGACGGGTGAATTCAATATCGACTCCAAAGTAGTGCAGCCGGGCAAGCCGCCGGCAAAGAAACTCCGCTGAGGTGTTCCCCTCCTCTGCGAGGAGGGGAATGGGACTCCAGCTAAAAGGGCGGACCCCATCCGCCCTTTTTTGATAACGCGGCCTTTGCAAAAATTCGAGCGGTATGAAACCAAAAATTCTGATAGCTGACGACAGTCCGACGATTCGCCGGCTTGTCACACAGACCTTCGCTGAGGGAAGTTTTGAAATTGTGGAGGTCAGTAACGGCGAAGCGGCAATCA
>MNKP01000117.1:23201-24031 GCA_001920875.1 Acidobacteria bacterium 13_1_20CM_2_55_15 | reverse complement strand
ATCGTGCAATTCCCTGGAGATCACGCGCCGTTCTTGTTCCTGCGCATGAACCAATTGGGAAGAAAGACTTCGGAGTTCCTGTTCCGCGCGTTCTGTCCGGCCCCGCTGCTGATCCGCCTGACTCTGGAGCAGATGATTGCCGTAACCCGCCGCGATAGCGACGAGCAGGCCCAACAACGATGAGACCAGAATCATCCGCCGCGTGTACTGAATAAGGTCGTTTTGTGCGGTTTCAATCTCATGCTGCCTCTGCTCGGCCGCGCTTTCGTTGATCGATCCAATAGTGGCCAAAATGGCCAGGACGGAGTTGCGTCTCAAAGTCAATTCCCGCTGCAGCAAGCGCACGCTGCGAGTTTCGCCGTCCACTTGATTGAAAACCGCTTCGGCTAGTTTCCAGTATGACTCAATTTCCATTCTCAGTTGGTCGAACTCGGTTTGTTGCTCCGGAGCGACGTGCGGTGAAACCGCGATGAGCCTGGTTTCCACCGTCGAGCGAGCTTTCAGGAATCGGTTTCGCCTGTCCTCGATCGAGTCGGAATCCGCATCGAACAACTGGTCTCGGGCATAGCTTCCTGCCAGAGACACATCGGAGCGAAGGCGCTCCAGATCCAGACTGAGCTGCCGAAACTCTGTATTAGTTGTGGAAACCTCACTGAACAGCAGAGTCGCGCGACTCACAACTCCCAGGCCAGTGATGAAAATCAGCAACACCAGGATTGCGAAGCCGCCGGCGAGCAATATCGGACCGCTGTGGTGTACGGTGAATTTCAATCTTTCCCGGCGAGGGGCGATCTGCAAATCGGATTCAAGAGTATCCGATGAAACTCTTC
>MNKP01000117.1:16483-23110 GCA_001920875.1 Acidobacteria bacterium 13_1_20CM_2_55_15 | reverse complement strand
ACTGATCGGATGTTGACAGTACACAGCAGATGGAAATACGCTCAACGCCGTCGATTCCGCAAAATTTGGAGGCGCTATGAAAAACGTTTCGCGACGAGAGTTTCTGAGGTCGGTTGCGGCGGTGGGAGCGGGAGCAGTCATTCCGGCGCATACGGCTGCGCAAAGTAGCACAAGCGTCCGCATTGATGTTCATCATCATATTGTGCCGCCGGCGTTGATTCAGGCATGGGGTGCTCAACGCATGGGTGCGGCTTCGGCAAACTGGACTCCGTCGAAGGCCCTGGAGGAGCTCGAACAGGGCGGCGTATCGGCTGGTATGAGTTCGATCGCCCCGGCGGGAGATCCGTTTAACGATCCCTCGACTGCCGTCCGGCTCTGCCGCGAGTGCAATGATTATGCCGCGCGGCTGGCCGCGGACCATCCCCGCCGATTCGGTGTGTTCGCCTCGCTGCCTCTGCCGAATATCGAAGCGAGCCTGCGGGAAATCGAATACGCCTTCGGGACACTCAAGGCGGACGGCGTGGGTTTGTTCACGAGCTACGGCAGTAAATGGCTCGGAGACCCATCATTTAA
The DNA here is from genome assembly GCA_001920875.1 of Acidobacteria bacterium 13_1_20CM_2_55_15. GTDB lineage: Bacteria > Acidobacteriota > Terriglobia > 20CM-2-55-15 > 20CM-2-55-15 > 20CM-2-55-15. The sequence goes on along the minus strand of MNKP01000117.1, from coordinate 22,537 downwards.
TCCGGTTTTCGAGGAGCTGAACAGACGCAATGCGGTTGTCTATACTCACCCAAACACGGCGAACTGCTGTCGAAACCTGATTCCCAATCTCGGCGACGGCGCCATCGAATGGGGTACCGACACCACGCGCGCAATTGCGCAGATGATTTTTGGCGGCGCCGCCGCGCGGTATCCGAATGTCCGCATGATCTTCTCGCATGGTGGCGGCACCATGCCGTTCCTGGTCGAACGGTTTGTCGGTATGGCGAGATCGCAGCAATACGCCTCGAAATTTCCAGAGGGGTACCCTGCAGCGGCCTCGAAGTTTTATTACGACACGGCGCAGGTGGCGAACCCCGCGGCAATGTCGGCGCTCACTAAAGTGATTCCGGTCTCGCAGATCGTGTTTGGCACCGACTATCCGTTTCGGACGGCGGCGGAGCATGTCAAGGGACTGAAAGAGTGCGGCGTGTTCAGCGTCAAGGATCTTCAGCTCATCGATCAGAACGCTTTAAAGTTTTTGCCAAAATTTAGGACGTAGATTTTAGCCACAAAAAGGCACAAAGGAGACAAGACGGGTAAAACCGAAAACATTTTGTGTTTTTTGTGCCTTTTTGTGGCTATATTCGCCAGTCGTGGAACCGATTTCACTGACCGCCTTCTTTCCGGCATACAACGATCAACACACGATCGAACCCATCGTGCGCACTGCCGCCGACGAGATGCGCAAGGTGACTGACGACTTCGAGGTGTTGGTGGTCGACGACGGCAGCAAGGACGAGACCGGGGCCATCCTGGATCGGCTTGCCGTGGAGCTGCCTTATCTGCGTGTGATTCATCATGAGCGCAATCTCGGTTATGGCGCCGCTTTGATTTCGGGTTTCAAGAACGCGAAGAAGGATCTCATTTTCTATACGGATGGCGACGGCCAATACGATGTGCGTGAGATGCACAATCTGCTGGCCGAACTCCGGCCCAACATCGATCTGGTGAACGGCTACAAAGTCAAGCGCGCCGATGCTTGGTACCGGATTTGGATCGGCACAGCCTACCGGCGCGCCATGCGGTGGGTTTTCCGCCTCTCGATCCGCGATGTCGATTGCGATTTTCGCCTGTTCCGCCGCTATGTCTTCGATAGGATTTCACTGGAGTCCAGAAGCGGTGTCATCTGCGTTGAAATGGCCAAAAAATTCGAGCTCGCAGGATTTCGAATGGTTGAAATTCCGGTCAGCCACTATCCTCGGATATACGGCCGGAGCGAATTCTTCCGATTGCGACACCTCGTATATACCTTTCGCGGTCTGCTGAAGGTCTGGTGGACGCTGGTAATTTCGCGCAGATTGCACCTATGGATGAGTTTCGTGGCGAAAAAATCCTAATCACCGGCGGGCTCGGCTTCATTGGCAGCAATCTAGCCATCCGTCTTATCGAAGCCGGAGCCTCCGTCACGATCGTTGACTCTCTCTTTCCAACCTGCGGAGCCAATGACTTCAATATTGAAACCATCCGTAACGACATCGAAATCGTCGAGGGCGACGCCGCCAATCTGACGCTGATGCGACGGCTTGTTCGCGGTAAGACATACGTCTTCAATCTCGCGGGCCACGTCAGTCACATCGAATCGATGGAAGATCCATTTTCCGATCTGCACATGAACGCGCTCGCGCCGCTTTCCGTGCTCGAAGCGTGCAGGCATGAGAACCGCGGGGCGCGTGTCATTTATGCGGGGACCAGACAGTCGTATGGCCGGCCGGAAAGCCTGCCGCTGGTTGAAACGCAGCTCTTGAAGCCCATCGACGTGAACGGTGTCAGCAAAATGGCCGGTGAATGGCTCCACATGGTGTATGACCGGGCGCACGGGATTTCGGCGGTGTCCCTCCGCTTGGTCAACACGTATGGGCCGCGTCAGCTCGTGAAGCACGCGCGCCAGGGCTTCGTCGGCTGGTTTATCAAACAGGCGATCGATGGCGAAGAAATCCAGCTCTTCGGAGACGGCCAGCAATTGCGCGGATTCAACTACGTCGACGACGTCGTCGATGCTCTTCTGATCGCGGCCACCCACAGCCGGCTTCGCGGCGATTATTTCAATCTTGGCGGAGAGCGGCCGGTCACGCTGGAAGCCTTCGTTCAACTGCTACTGCGTGTTACCGGGCGCGGCTCTTACCGCATCGTACCTTTTCCTGCAGATAAGAAGGCTATCGACATCGGCAGTGTCTATACGTCGGCCGAAAAATTCAATGCGGCGACGGGCTGGAAACCCCGCACCACCTTAGAAGAAGGATTGACGCGGACCGTGGACTATTACCGCCGCTTCCGCAAACATTACTGGTAATCTCCTACGCATGCGCGCGGAAGATTTCGAGTTGCTGTACCGGCTCGAAGAAAAGCATTGGTGGTTTGCCGCCATGCGCCAAATCACCGATACCATCGCGGCGTCCGAGCTGGCCGAACCGAAGCGGAAAATTCTCGATGCGGGCTGCGGCACCGGCTTCAATTTAAGCTATTACACAGATCTAAATTCCCACGACGTCTATGGTCTCGATATTGCCAATGCCGCGCTCGAGCATGTACGCAAGCGAGGCCTTGAGAAAGTGATTCAAGCTTCCATAACGGCTATTCCGTTCAAGTCCGACACGTTCGATGTTGTTTTCTCATTCGAGGTCGTCACACAAACTCCGTACGATGCACACGACGCCGCGTTTCGCGAAATGATTCGCGTACTGAAACCTGGCGGCCACTTTTTTATCCGGGTACCCGCGTTTATGTGGCTGTGGTCGTCACATGATGAAGAGCTGCAGGTCTGCTACCGCTATCGACTACATGAGCTCAGGAAGAAATTGGAGCAGTGCGGATTCACGGTCGAATGGACCAGCTACGCGAACGGGTTCTTATTTCCCGTGATTCTTGCCCGGAGATTGCTCAAACGCGCGGGCATCGGGGGCGGAAGCGATGTGAAGCCGCTGCCGAAAGGTCTTGGATGGCTGGATGGAGTATTCAAAGCGATTCTGTCTCGCGAGGCCCTGTGGTTCAAATCGGGCAGGCGGTTACTATTCGGCCTGTCGCTGATCTGCTACGCACGAAAATCGTAGAGAGACTGTAGTGGCCGGATTCCCTCCAAAGTTCAGATCTCCTGAGCTGGTCACGGATATCTTCTTTCGTTAGCGGCGCAGACGGGGTGGCGCGAAGCGCGAGCCCGACAGGGCGAAGCCTCAATTGAAGACCGGAACGGCCGCGTTTCGCCGAGCTGACCACCCCGTCCGCTCCAATTAAGGTGGCTTCGCGAAATCTTATTGGTGTCGCGGCCACCCCTCCTCTGCGAGCTCTGCGAGGAGGGGAATGTCCTCGACACCTCACACCTTGCGCTTAAAGAATTCATGGACCGTTTCGATCACCCGATCCACGTCGGCATCCGACAGGAAAGCGTGCATCGGCAGGCTCAGCACGCGAGAGCAGAGCAGATCTGCATTTGGGCAGCGAGCCGGCCTGAACTCCGCGAAAGCTTTTTGGCGATGCAGGGGCACGGGATAATGGGTGAATGTTGGTACGCCGCATTCATCAAGGTGACTGCGAAGTCTGTCGCGGTGCGCAGTTGTGACGACAAACAGGTGAGCGTTGCTCTTGCCGGTCTGGGCCTGCAGCCCGATCGGCAATTCACGAAAGGCTTCTCGGTATTTTTCCGCAATGGCGCGCCGCCTGCCGTTCCATTCATCAAGTCTTCGGAGGTTGAGGCGGAGAATTGCTGCATGCAGCTCATCGAGGCGGCTGTTTTCGCCAAGGATCTTCGATGAGTAATTCTCACGTTGTCCGTAATTGCGCAGCAGCCTCGACGCTTCAGCTATGGTGGCGTCCGAGGTCACAAGAATTCCTCCATCGCCGTAAGTTGCAAGGTTTTTCGTGGGATAAAAACTGAACGCGGCGGCCACGCCAAACGAACCGCAGCGGCCCCAACTCGCATCGCTGCCATGTGCCTGGGCCGCATCTTCGAGAATGGGAAGGCCGGCTTTCCCAATCTCCTTCAGGCGCGCAGGCATTCCGTACAAATGCACGGGAATGACAGCCTTCGTCCGCGAAGTTTTTCTCTCCAGACACTGCTCAGGAAGGATGTTGAAGTCATCCAAAGAGATATCAACAAACACCGGTCTTGCACCCATGGCGGCGACCGACATCCCCGTCGCGGCGGCGCTCACGGCGGGTACCAGAACGGCGTCGCCCGGCCGGACGCCGATGGCCCGCAGACCGATTTTGAGTGCGTCCGTCCCCGAACCCACACCGATTCCTCTGGCCGCTCCGCAATATCGCGCGAATTCGTCCTCGAACGTCTCAACCAATGGACCGAGAATGTAGCGGCCGCCGGAGAGCACGCTACCAATAGCATTGTCGATCTCATCGCGAAGCGATTCGTATCTCAATCGAACGTCATTGAAATCCATGGCTCACAACTTCGGTATGATTTGAACGCCATCAATCGTAAATGGAGGGGAATCAGGAGTGATATCGGAGTAGAAGACATATTTTCCACCCATCAAATTTTGCACCGCCGCAATATGCTTGTGAAAAGCACTGCCGGGTTCGATCAACCACAGAATGCGTCCCTCACGAAAGATTGGAATTTCGAGCGGCGTTTCTCGCGACTCCAGCACCAGGTCGCGGCGGACACGATCCACACGGTTGGGCTTGGTGTTATTTTGCAGAATCCAAAAATCCTGTTCTGGCAGATAGTAGCGGCCGATTCGCCAATTCATGAACCACTGATCGACGTACGCGTCAGTGGTAATGATGAGGGATGGGCGATCTTTCGGAGCAAAATTCTGAATCTCCCTCAGGGTTGAACGGGTCGTTTCGTCCAGGTATCGCACCTGCCCGATCGACGCTTCGAAAGATCCAAACAGAATTGCGTTTTTTATCGAAGGGGTCCGGTTCGGGTCATTAACTGCGGCCGGCAGCGGGAAAAAATCCAGAAAAAATATCGCATTCACCAGCAGCGATGCGCCAAGAGCGAACTCGCGCGCGTGCAACCGCGACAACACGTATCCTCCCAACACACACAGTGCAGCCACAGAGTACAGCGTATGGCCCGGAGCATCCACATGCACCATGGCTTGAACAATGAGTCCCGGAATAATCCAAATGAAGAAGAATGCGACTATCATTCCCCTCCTCGCAGAGGAGGGGTGGCGCGAAGCGCGAGCCCGATCGGGCGAAGCCTCAATTGAAGTCCGGGTTCCAAGCGCAGACGGGAGAGCCCAAATCCATCCCACTACCGCCAGCGCGTTCCAGATCACCAACCTGTTGATCTGTCTCAACCACGCAACCATCGAGGATCCGAAAACCGCCGATCCCTGACCGGACTGCTCGACGGCGTACCCCAGCATCACGCCGGCGAAAGTCCGGATTCCACCCATCGCGATAATGAGCGTTCCTAACCACACACCAACGATCACAACGAGTAAGACGCATGCCCCGAATACAATCCTCCACGACTTCGTCCCAGCCCACGTCGAAACGAACCAAAGCGGCGATAGGAACGCAATAAGATCCGGGCGGAAGCCGCTACCCACACCAAGCGCGACGGCTCCCCAATATGCAAATCGCCCTTCACCGTTCCAGCACCGCCAGCAGCAAGACGCCGTCAATAGGGAAAACAGGGCAAGATGGGGGCGCAGCGGTCCATCCAGACTGGCATGCCAGAAGACCGGGTTTACGAGCAGAAGAAACGCTGCTGCCGCTCCCGCCCATCGCGAGAACATCCGTCCGGCCAGAGCAAACGCGACGTAACATGCCGCCGCGCTCACTGCTAACGAAACCACGACGAATGTCCGCTCCGCGTTTCCGAAGATGACGTTCACGATCCGGGCAAAGAACACGAAGAAGGGATAGCCCGGAGGCTGCGGCTGATGAATCCGTGGATCAAACTTCTCGAGGGAAAACGCCAGGTTAACGTTATCGATCGTGAAATACTCCGCCATCGCCGGAAGCCGCGTCAGCAGCAACAGCGCCAGTATCAGGATCGCAAAAGTGGTATAAACTTGCCGCTCGTCCATGCCGCGCGAAGGGTAGCATAACCGTGGCAGGTCG
>MNKP01000117.1:0-16420 GCA_001920875.1 Acidobacteria bacterium 13_1_20CM_2_55_15 | reverse complement strand
GAAACCGTTCTTCGCTGGGGGACTTCCACTCTGTTGTGAGTCTGGGATGGTTTGGGCAATCGGGAAATATCGCTCCTTCAACGAGCACAATTTCGAAGCCGCAGCACAGGCTCTTGTAAACCCCAAACTCTTTATTAGTCTCACCGTTCTGTGCCATTTGTAGAACCCACCCTGTTAATTGCATGCTAAATGCCAGCCTGAGCATGCTTCCCAATCAATAGGTTAAACACCGTACAAAAGCCTGCAGCAAATGGACGCGGGAAATTTCGACTTGCCGGCGTGGAATTATGGTGCGGTGGCAGACGTTTGCCCACGCCCGGAAGCAAGTCGTGCGCCCGCCAGTTGGGCGATGGCAGCCAGCGTCGTCTGTGCGGCATTCAAGCCAAGCCGGAAGTCTTTGTCGCTGTAGGTGGCATACAGGTCCGATGGTTGATGCCACTGCGGATCCCACCCGTTGCCGATCTGTGTTCCGCGTTCGTTCTCGCGGAGGCTGATCGAAGGGACGAGGTCCTGAAATGGAGTCGAATCGGTATTGGTCATATGGCTGCCGACCGAAGCCGGATAATCCGTCGCGTATTTCTCGTTGGCCTTCTCGAAGACCCAGGCGAGCGACTGTGATTCGGCCGCCATTTTCGAGTTGATCTGAAACTCGATGTTGACATCGGCTTCAGGACGCTGCTCTTTGCTGAGGGTGCCGTCCGGCCGCGGCATCCCATGATCAAACAGCATCATGTCGTGCTGGACCATGCCAAGCCACCTCGGCTCCGGATATCTTTCAGATCCCGGCGGATCTTCCTTGCCTTGAAGATTCCTTCGCTGATCCACGTAAGAACGCGCGCCATTGAGACCGGATTCTTCGTTGTTCCAGAGGATGAAGCGGATCGATCGATCGGTCTCGACATCGGGGCTGCTCAACACGCGGGCGACTTCCATCACGAGCGCTGTGCCGGAGCCGTCGTCGTTTGCCGCTTCACCCCAACCATGGCCATCCATGTGCGCGCCAAGGATATACATTTCCTCGGGATGCGTGACACCGATCTTCGTACAGTAGACCTCTTCGCGCGGACCCGGCACCGAGGGCTCACGGTTGAGCTCGCGCAATTTTGCATTTCGCTGTTTCACCGGGTCTGTGTTCACGCCCGTAGGCACCCGTACTCCCCGCGGCCGACCTCCTCCCGCAGCGGTGTTCGGCGGCAGATTCGCTCGGGAGCGTGCCTCCGGCCGGTAATTGTAGGTCAGCCGTTCGGTATTGATACATCCATAACTCTTCAGTTGCTGCTCGATCCAATCGATGGCTCGGCGGTTGCGCTCCGTTCCCTCGCGCCTGTCCCCGAACTGGGTGAGCCCTTTGATGGTGGCTTTGTATTTTTCGAGCTCCAAACGGTCCACAAGAAGCTTCACTGGATCTTGTGCAAACGCAGGCGTAGCCAAAATGGTGATGAGAAAAAGCCTGACGATATGCTGTTGCATGGATAGTTATATATCACGAACTCGTCCCTCTCCCTCTGGGAGAGGGTAATTTCGCGATTTTGTCATAAGCTTATTTCATGTTGAGACAGAAATGGGGATCCGTCGTTTGTCCCTCATGCCGCAATCTCGTGGGCGTCAATGACGAGCGATGCTTTACGTGCGGACGGTGGAATCCGGGATTATGGGGATTTGCGCCGCTGCTGAGCCGTTTGGGACGTGATCTCGGATTCACGCAATTTGTGATGTGGAGTTGCATCATTCTCTACTTGTTGACGCTGGCCTTCGACGTCCAAGGCGTGAGTACGGGCGGCTTCAACTTCCTCGCCCCCAGCGGCCGGAGTCTTTTCGTTTTTGGGGCCAGCGGTGTGATTCCGGTCTTTCGCGCCGGACGATGGTGGACGTTTTTAACCGCGGGGTGGCTCCATGCCGGAGTTTTACACATTCTCTTCAATATGATGTGGATCCGGCAGCTCGCGCCGGCCGCGTCGGAAATGTACGGCCCGAGCCGCATGGTCATCATCTACACAATTGCAGGTGTCACAGGATTTGCTGCGAGCACGTTATCGGGCGCATTCATACCTTTCCTGGGGGGCGCCGGTTTCACGGTTGGGGCCTCTGCGCCGATCTTCGGCTTGCTTGGAGCTTTGGTTTTTTACGGCCGCCGGACCGGCAGCAGCATAGTGGGAGATCAGGCCAAATCCTGGGCCGTGGCCCTATTCATTTTTGGGTTCATTTTCCGTGGGGTCGACAATTGGGCGCACCTCGGCGGTTTCGCTGGCGGTTACGCGGCGGCGAAATTTTTGGATCCGCTGCAGCCAGAACGTCTGGACCATCTTGTGGCCGCGCTCGCATGTCTGGCGCTGACAGCAATAGCCATCATGTTCTCGATTGTGAATGCTCTGGGTTCTTTCCGGATATAGCGCGCCGCGGCTTCGGTAAATTATGCCGTCCTTCGCTCCAGCCCGCCGCGTGTGGCGCCGGTTGTTTGAACCTGAGCCTCCTTGACCCGAATAGTTTGGTTGCGCATCCTCTTGCCGTTGAGGATATCGATTGCTTCATGGGTTTGGGTGTCGTCTTGAAGCTCGACGTATCCGAACGCAGGCGATAGTCCTGCCGCGAGATCGCGTACAATGCGGATAGATCGCGTTTGGAAACCGCGGGACTCCACCCATTTTTGAAGCTCACGCTCTGAGCAGTTGTAGGGAATATTGACGAGGAACAACTTGGACATCTTGCTTGCCTCTTTACGCCACGCCAATCGGCCGGCTGATATTTCAGAACTACGCGGCTTCAGCCTTCTTCGCAGACTGCTTTCGAATCTTCCAATGTTGGAATGGGTACATGTGACCACACTCAGGGCACTGCCATGATCCCTTCTGAGGATCGGCATCGCGCTCGTGAACCATCTCCACAATCAAATGACAGTGCAGGCACATCGTTGGCCTGCTGTAGACGAATTGGGGCGAACTACCCTTTCGCACGGCTCGATACCTCCTTGAGATTTTTGTTAGTGAGCAATTCAGCTTCCGCTTGCCGTAGTGCTGATAAATCAACGACTCCTTAGACGGAAGCACCGTGTATCGGGTAGAAATTTCCTGAGAACAGGAGAAAACCCTCTCCTTCTGAAGATTCGATATAAGACTTGAAACCCTCACCCGGCGCCTCAGCCCGCTGGCTGTCGCGCTGCCCTCTCCCAGAGGGAAAGGGTTCACCTCGTCAAATGCCTGTACTTGATCCGATGCGGTTGGCCGGCGGCTGTACCTAAACGAGAGCGACGGTCGGCTTCGTAGTCGGAGTAATTCCCTTCGAACCACACGACTTGGCTGTCGCCCTCAAACGCGAGAATGTGCGTCGCGACGCGATCGAGAAACCACCGGTCGTGGCTGATGATGACCGCGCATCCGGCGAAATTCTCCAGTGCTTCTTCAAGAGCCCGCAGTGTGTTTACATCGAGATCATTCGTCGGCTCGTCAAGAAGCAGCACATTGGCCCCTTGCTTCAGCGTCTTCGCCAAATGCACTCGATTCCTCTCACCGCCCGATAGGTTTCCGACTTTCTTTTGCTGATCGCTACCTGAAAAGTTGAAACGCGCAACATAGGCGCGCGAGTTCACTTCGCGGGAACCGAGTTTAACAGTATCGAATCCATCCGAGATTTCCTGCCATGCCGTCTTTTCCGGGTCGAGCAGGTCTCGGCTTTGATCCACGTACGCAAGCTTCACGGTGTCGCCTAGGCGAATGGATCCGGCATCCGGTTTCTCCTGTCCGCTGATCAGACGAAACAACGTCGTCTTACCAGCGCCATTGGGGCCAATGACTCCAACGATTCCGCCCGGAGGCAAACCGAAGTTCAGGTCTTCAAAAAGTAATCGGTCGCCGTATGTTTTCTTCAAACCTAGAGCCTCGATGACAACCTGACCAAGCCGAGGCCCAGGCGGAATGTAAATTTCCAGATCTTGCGCCCGGCGTTCGTTCTCCTGACTGAGCAATGCTTCATAAGAATTGATGCGCGCCTTCCCTTTGGCGTGGCGTCCTTTGGGCGACATGCGAATCCATTCCAATTCGCGCTCCAGCGTTTTCTGGCGCTGCGTTTCGGTTTTCTCTTCCTGCTGAAGCCGGATTCGCTTTTGCTCGAGCCACGAAGAGTAATTGCCTTCCCATGGGATTCCATGGCCGCGATCTAATTCCAAAATCCATCCTGCGACATTGTCGAGGAAGTATCGATCGTGCGTCACGGCAATAACCGTACCTTCATATTGCTGGATGTGATGTTCGAGCCACGCCACAGACTCCGCATCGAGGTGATTCGTCGGTTCATCCAAAAGCAGAATGTCCGGCTTCTGAAGCAACAAACGGCAAAGGGCAACACGCCGCTTCTCGCCGCCGGACAAAATCGAGACACTTGTTTCCGGCGGCGGACATCGCAGCGCGTCCATGGCCATTTCAAGGCGGGAGTCGAGATCCCAGGCTTGAGCGGCATCTAACCTTTCCTGAACCTTTCCTTGCTTCTCCAAAAGATCAGACATCTCTTCGTCAGACATGGGATCCGCGAATTTGGCGTTGATCTCATCGAACTCACGCAACAGAGCCACGATCGGCTGGACACCTTCTTCGACGATCTCGCGGACGGTCTTTGCGGGGTCGAGTTGCGGTTCCTGTTCGAGAAAGCCGATCGTGAACCCCGGCGACACGGCCGTCTTGCCCTGGAAGTCTTGATCGACGCCGGCCAGAATCCTCAACAGCGTGCTCTTTCCGGATCCGTTCAGACCGATAACGCCGATCTTCGCTCCATAAAAATAAGAGAGATAGATGTCCTTTAGAACGGCCTTCTTATCGAAGTACCTGCTTACTCCAACCATGGAGTAAATGACTTTGTTCGGAACCGTGCTCATCCGGAGGGACTATCTGGATCTGAAACGTGCCAGCGCCTGTTGCTCAGACTCGTGGACGTCAAATACGGTATACAATTTTGCGAACTGAAGCAGATCGGTGACCTGACGCCCGGGATTGCTGAGCTTCAGTTGGCCCCAAGGCTTCCGCTCTTTGCCTTCACACTGCGGACAGGCGTCCCAGTTGCCTTCGTCGTCTTTGAAGACTGTCGCGCCGCACGCCGCACAGATCATCTGCTCAACGGTGCCCAATGCCATGATCAGCTCACCAAGCCCGCTACTGTCCACATAGGAAAGATCTTTCAGATTGAGCAAAATCTTGTTGTGTCCTTTGGCAATTTCGTCACGAATCGTCTCGCGCAGACTCGTGAGCGCCTCGCCTGCGGTGAACTTACCCGCGAGATCGATGATAAGCACAGAGTCTGCGCGTCTTGTGGTTACCTTGAAATCCATACGGATCCACCCTCTCCCAGAGGGAGAGGGCACTATTCTACCGCTTCTCGGTCACCCATTCGATGATCGCTTCAAGAATCGCATCCGGATCGATGCGTTCAGCCTCGCCTTCGAAATTCAAAATCACCCGATGGCGCAGCGCAGGCAAGACCACATGCCGTATATCTTCGCAAGCGACTTCGGACCGGCCGCTGAGCAGCGCTCTCACTTTGCCTCCGATGATCAGAGCCTGCGCGCCGCGAGGGCTGGCGCCATACCGTAAATATTTCTTTGTCTGTTCGTGGGCAAGAGAAGTCGTCGGCTGCGTGGCCATAACAATACGGATGGCATAATCCTGGACGGTCTCGGAAATCGGCACGGCCAGCGCGACTTCGCGGAGCTGAAGAATCTTTTCCGCATCCCACACGCGCTCGACACTGGGTTCGTCGAGGCAGGTTGTGCGGTCGAGAATCGTGTGAATATCCTCCACACCGGGAAAATTCATACGGAGCTTGATGAAGAAGCGATCCAGTTGCGCTTCCGGCAGCGGATAAGTTGCTTCCAGCTCCAGCGGATTCAGTGTTGCCAGTACGACAAATGGCAATTCAAGTTTATAGGTCTGCTTGCCGACGGTGACGGTCTTCTCTTGCATTGCTTCCAGCAGCGCCGATTGGGTCTTGGGAGTCGCGCGATTGATCTCATCGGCAAGAATGATGTTGGCGAAGACCGGACCCGGCTGGAAGTCGAGGAACTTATCGCCGTGCTCGTTTTCCTGAACGACGTTGGTCCCGACGATATCGGCCGGCATCAGGTCCGGAGTGAACTGGATTCGCGAAGATCGCAGGTGCAGCCCATCGCTCAAGGTCTGAACCAGCTTGGTCTTTCCCAGGCCAGGCACTCCTTCCAGCAGCACGTGGCCTTTTCCAAGGATGGCCATCAAAATGTCATCGATCACATCGGAATATCCGACAATGACCTTCGAAATTTCCTGATGCACCCGGCGGAATTCCGACTGGAACGAATCCATCTGGCGTTCAAGATCCGAAACGGTATTAGCCATTACTCTCTCCTGCCTGAACGTTATATCAGAAAGATGTGAATGAATTGAAATTGGGTAAACTGGAGGGATGATCATATTCGGACACCGGGGCGCGCCAGGTTATCCGCGGTTCGGGGAAAACACCGCGGTTTCGTTCAGAAAAGCTTTGGAGTGGAGCGCGACGGGGCTGGAGTTCGATGTCCGCCGGTGCGCGGATGGGCAGCTGGTGGTCATTCATGACGAGACGATTGACCGCACGACGAACGGGAGAGGCCGCGTGGCGGATTTAACTTACGACGAACTCTCCAAGTTCGATGCGGGATTCGGCAGCCCGATCCCGCGGCTGGCCGATGTGCTGGACGAATTCGGAACCCGATGCCTGCTGAATATCGAACTGAAAGAAACCGGAATTGCCGACGACGTCAAAAAACTCGTCCTCCAACGCCGGCTTGAACGGCACGTCATTCTCTCTTCGTTTCAATGGCAAGAGCTTAAGGGCGCGTTCCCCGAAATTCCGCTAGGGCTATTGAGCTCGAAACTGGCGGATCTCATCTCAGCCGCGCGTCAGCTGCACGCGAGGGCCATTCATCCTCACAAAGACATTGTCACTCCAAGTCTCATCGAGGCCGGCCGCGACGCGAAGCTGCAAATCCACGTCTGGACCGTCAACGACCCTGCCGAGATTTCAAGATTTCGGAGCCTCGGCGTGGACGGGATCTTTACCGACTTTCCAGAGAGATGTTCGACGCTGGTATCGTAGGCGGGGGAGGCATCGTCGGCTGCGCTATAGCGCGCGAGCTTGCCGGCCACGGCCTTTCTGTTGCAGCGATCGAGAAGCATCCAACAGCGTGTCAGGAAACCTCAGCTCTCAACAGCCGTGTCATCCACTCGGGATTCCACGAAATTCCCGGTACGCTCAAAGCCGAACTGGCCCGTGAAGGCAGCCGGTTGATCATTCGCTACGCGGAGGAGCGCGGGGTCAAGCTACTCCGAACGGGCATGCTTATCGCCGTTCCGCACGGTAGTATTCGCGCGGGATTGTGGCGTGAAGCCGGCGCTCTGTGGAAGATGTGGGCGCAGGGCAGGCAACAAAAGATTCCCTTTCGGGTAGTGCTGACGGCCGGTGGCGTCCAGCGTATCGCGCCGATTCAAGCGATGAGCGGCATCTTCATTCCGTCTGTTTGTGTTATCGACCTTGAAACGCTTATGCAGCTCCTCCTCAACGACGCGAAAACAGCCGGAGCGCAGTTTTTTTTTGGCAGCGAGGTTATTGGAATCGATGTCCAGGCGTCGCATCACGTGATACATACGATTCGCGGCGCCATCGAAGCGCGCACTCTGATCAATTCCGCGGGACTTGCCGCGAAGGAGATTTCGCAGATGGCCGGCGGTCCCAAGTACGACATCGAATTCGTTCGCGGCGACTATTATGAGATGAAGGGTGGAATCGAAAGATGGGGCATCCGCACGCTTGTCTATCCCGCAATGCCGCCGCGGTCGCGTTCAAAAGGCATCCACTTCGGCCCTCGTACAGATGGACGGTTGTACATTGGCCCAAGCGCGACTCCGCTATCCGAACCCGCTCCGAAGCCTGTCTTTCTTGAAGCTGCCCGGCGGTTTCTTCCGCAAATTTCCGATGACGATCTCGAGTGGTCCTACGCCGGCGTGCGTTCAACGCGCGTGGCCGAAAACGGAAAATCGGATTTCACGATCCGCTTGGAACGTCAGACGCCTCCCTTCATCAACCTCATCGGCATCGATTCGCCCGGCCTTTCGGCAAGCATGGGGATTGCACGGTACGTGGCGGAAATGATCCTTCGACGATCCGTGCCGCCGATGGCGCAATAATCGACCTGCGCCCGGAAACCTGATTACACTGTCAGTTTGCGTGCCTTTTCGACGGCGACGGGTTCCTCGGCGAAAATTTCAAATACGGTGTGGAGGCGGGTAATGTCGAAGAGCCTCTCGACGCGTTTGCTCGGATTCAACAGTGTCAGGTGACCCTTCTTGTTCCGGATCGATGTCCAGATCGAGACGAGTTGTCCTAAGCCGGAACTGTCGATGTAGTCCACGCCGGCGAGATTCAAAACGAAACGCTTCTGGCCATCGCCCAAAAGGTCATTCATCAGATCGCGCAGTGGCAGGTCAAGGATCCAAAGGCGGCCCGTGAGGTCCAGGACTGCAACATCGGAAACAGTGCGCTGTTTGATGGTCAGAGCCATGAGCTGATCTGGTCCGATTCTATACCGTTCGTCAACAATTCCCTACAGCGGCTGGCAATGGCCGCGACCGCTGCATCGGTTGCCGCTTCTCCATAATGGCACAAGCGAGAATGCATACTTGACTTAATCCATCAAGTTAGTCTATAACTCCTCTTCAAGGAGGGCAGTTGCCGTCGGATTCGCTATACCCCGTCGTCGGATTGATTGTCGGCCTGATCGTGGGGCTTACCGGTGTGGGCGGTGGATCGCTCATGACGCCGGCTTTGGTTTTCCTTTTCAAAATTCCTGTGGATATTGCCGTCGGTACGGATTTGCTCTTCGCCTCACTGACCAAAATTGCCGGTGTCACCGCTCATAGCGCCCGCGGGAATGTCCATTGGGGCATCGTGATGCGGCTTGGTGCCGGGAGTCTGCCGGCATCGATTGCGACGATTTTTCTGATGAGCCAACTGAAGGCCCACGGCAAGCCGCTGGATGGAATTGTCCTTCCGTTACTAGGAATTTCGCTGGTAGTTACGGCGGGCGCGGTCCTTTTGCGCAAGCGCATTATCCGGGCTGGCGGAAAGCTGTTCGGCTTGAGCGAACAAGTATCGAACCTTCTTGCCGTCCTTGTCGGGATCGTTCTGGGAGTCACGGTAACGCTGACTTCGGTTGGCGCTGGGGCCATTGGCGTCGCAGCCCTCATGCTTCTTTATCCGAAACTGCGGGGAGCGGAGGTGGTCGGATCGGACCTAGCGCATGCGATCCCGCTCGTGACGATAGCGGGCCTTGGGCATCTGCAACTCGGACATATCGATTATCATCTCTTGCTGGGTTTGCTGCTGGGTTCAGTCCCGGGTATCTACATTGGAAGCACGGTCAGCAGCAGGTTGCCCGAGGTGATAATGCGCCGTATTCTCGCTTGTGTCCTTCTGGTGATCGGCATCGCCTGCGTCGTTGGAGGTTAGAGTTGTAATGGACCTCGGCCGTAAGACGCGCGAACTGATCTCAAATCTCGAACGAATCGAACGAAACCAATCTCCGACTGCATTTGCGTGCAGCTTTGGCGCCGAAGACATGGTCATTCTCGACGCGATTGCTAAGAACGCACGAGCAATCCAGGTCTTCACGTTGGATACGGGGCGGCTTCCCGAGGAAACACACGCCCTCATGGAGACGGCGCGAAATACATACTCGATAACGATTCCGACATATTTTCCCGACGCCGTTGCCGTTCAGACATGGGTTGAACAGAATGGCCCAAATGGCTTTTTCAAGAGCATCGCTCAGCGCCGCCAGTGTTGCCATATTCGAAAGGTCGAGGCGCTAAAGCGGGCATTGACTGGAAAGAAGAGCTGGATTACGGGGCTCCGGCGGGAGCAATCGGCGGGCAGGCAGACGCTGGAGTTTGAAGCTTGGGATGAGGCGAACGGCCTGATCAAAATCAATCCCCTCGTGGAATGGACGAGCGATGATGTTTGGGTTTACATCAAGACGTACGGCGTTCCTTACAACGCGCTGCATGACCGCGGGTATCCAAGTATCGGCTGCGCGCCCTGTACTCGAGCGGTCGATCCCGGTGAAGACAGCCGCGCTGGACGATGGTGGTGGGAATCGAGTTCCAGAGAATGCGGGCTGCATGTGGTGGATCCCCTCCTGAGTTAGGAGGGGAGTTAACAGGACCTATGACGCACAACTGGACTCATCTTCGCGAGCTTGAAAGCGAATCGATTCATATTTTGCGGGAAACGGTTGCGCAATTCCGGAATCCGGTGTTGCTGTACTCGGTGGGCAAGGATTCGAGCGTGTTGGTTCATGTGGCTCGCAAGGCGTTTCACCCCGGACCGCTTCCGTTTCCTCTGCTTCATGTCGACACGGGTTACAAATTCAAAGAGATGCTCGAATTCCGAGAGCGCTTTACGACGGAGATCGGAGCACGGCTCATCGTGCATCGTAACGATGATGCCATCGCGGCCGGCGCTCACCCGCTCAAACTGGGCGTCGCGCGATGCTGCGGCCAATTGAAGACGGCGGCGCTTCTTCACGCGCTCGACAAAAACCAATTTGATGCGGCAATCGGCGGCGCGCGCCGTGAAGAAGAGCGCTCCCGGGCCAAAGAGCGGGTCTTTTCGCTGCGCGATACATTCGGCCAATGGGACCCACGCCGGCAGCGTGCGGAATTGTGGTCCCTTTACAGCGGAGCGATTCACGAGGGCGAGACGATGCGGGTATTCCCGCTCTCGAATTGGACCGAGCGGGATATCTGGCAATACATCGTTCAGGAAAAGATTCCCGTCGTCCCGCTCTACTACGCGCAAGAACGGTTGGTCGTGCGCCGCAACGGCACGCTGATTGCGGCCGACGACAGCATCCACCTCAAGGATGGTGAAGTTCCGGAGAGGATGTGGGTGCGTTACCGCACACTGGGTTGCGCGCCCTGTACCGGGGCCATCGAGTCCCGCGCGACGACTCTCGAAGAAATTGCAGCGGAGACGGGAGCAGCCAAAATCAGCGAGCGCTCCACGAGAATCATCGATCATGGCACGAACACCATGGAAGACAAAAAGCGGGAAGGATACTTTTGAGCGGTAACGTTCTTCGGTTCACTACGGCCGGCAACGTCGACGATGGCAAATCCACTCTGATCGGCCGCTTATTGGTTGAAACTCAGGGCGCATTTGAAGACCAGATCGAAGGCGCGAAGCGCGAAAACGAAAGGCGCGGCGGCAAAGGCATCGATTTCTCTCTGCTGACCGACGGCCTGCGCGCGGAACGGGAGCAAGGCATTACGATTGATGTTGCTTACCGCTATTTTGCAACTCCTAAAAGAAAGTTCATCATCGCGGATGCGCCCGGGCACGAGCAATATACGCGCAACCTTGTGACCAGCGCGAGCACCAGCGATGTGGCCCTCATCCTCATCGATGCGCGTCATGGGATGCTGACTCAGTCGCGGCGCCATGCCTTCATCGCGCACTTGCTAGGAATTCGCCATTTCATTGTCGCGATCAACAAAATGGATCTTGTCGACTACCGGCGAGAGCACTACGAAGAAATCCGGAAGGATTTTACGACTTTCATCGATCGTTTGGGCGGAGCGGCAATCTATTGTGTTCCGATATCCGCCCTCAAAGGCGATCTCGTCACCGAATCCAGCACGCGCATGCCGTGGTATACGGGGCCGACGCTTCTCGAACTGCTCGAATCCATCGAAGTCGACGATCAGCAACACAAGCTTCACTTCCGCTTTCCGGTTCAATTGGTGAGCCGCCCGCCTGCGTCTCCCGGCTTCCCCGATTTTCGAGGTTACATGGGACGCGTGGTATCCGGATCGATTCGTGTTGGCGACCATGTCGTGGTGTTGCCTTCTCGCGCGCGAACCACGGTCACAGGAATCGTGACGCACGATGGTCTTCTTCAAGAGGCATTCGCCCGTCAATCCGTTACGTTGACGCTGGCCGACGATCTCGACGTTGGGCGCGGAGATATGATCTCCTGCGAGCCAAACCCACCACAGGTCCGGACGGAATTCAAAGCGACGTTGTGTTGGATAAGTGAACAGAAGCTGCATTTGAATCAGCGGTATACCCTGCGCCACACAACGAAAACGGTTCGCGCCATCATCGGTGAGATCAATCACCGGCTGAACGTGAACACGCTTGAGTGTGAATCGCCCATATCGGAACTTCAGACTAACGACATCGGTCAGGTGAGAATCAAGACACTTCAGCCGGTGGTATGCGACCCCTACAGCGTGAACCGCCAGACCGGCGGCTTCGTCCTCATCGATGAGAACAACGATACGGTTGCGGCGGGAATGATTGAAGAGAAGTAGCACTGTAGCGGCGGTCCGCGAAGCGCAAGCGCGATAGCGCGCAGCCTTAAGTAATAGACCGCCGCTACAGTTGGACCTTACCTTCGGGCGGCGACTGACTTCAGCTTGAGCAGCTTTTCCGCGTTGCCTCTGTAGATCTTGTCCTTCTGTTCTTTGGTCAGATCGAGCGCTTCCACACATTTGATGGTCTCGCGCGCATAGAGCCCCGGCGCCGGCTCAAACGGCATATCAGAGGCGAAGACGACATTTTCCAGGCCGAAGAATTCGAAGCCGCACTTTGTTGCCGGACCCGCGCCAAACAGCGCCGTATCGGCGTAAAAATTCTTGAAGTAATCGACGGGACGCTTCTTCATGGACTTCAGCAACGAAACGTAGTCCACATCTGAAGTCCTCTTGCCGAGCTGATCCCATCCGTATCCGACACGGCCTTCGAAGTACGGGATCATACCGCCCATGTGGTGTGTGATGATTTTCAAGTTTGGGAGCTTGTCGAAGTAACCTGCAAAGACGAGCCGAGCCATAGCCACGCTCGTCTCGTAGGGCCATCCGAACGTCCACCAGATTTCATACAATGACTTCGTTTCCGTCTGGTAATCCGGAAAATCGGCGCCGCGCGCGGGATGCATCCAGATCGGGATATCCCGGCGGACGGCCTCCTGAAATAGAGGCAGGAATTCCGGAGCGTCGAGCGGCTTGCCGGCCGCGTTGGAGTATATCTGAACGCCAGAGGCTCCAAGTTGATCCAGCGCGCGTTCCATTTCTTTGAGCGCGGCATCCGGATTATTCATCGGCAGAGACGCCGCAAATCCCAAAAATCGATCGTATTTTTGGACGAGTTCCGCGAGGCCATCATTGCCTTCACGTGCCAGTTGCGGTGACTTCTCGGGTCCGGCGAGGATTTCCAATGGCGGGAGAGGAAGCGTCAGCACCTGGACATAGTCACCAAACTCGTCCAGGATTCGGAAGCGGGAATCCACATCGACGATGGTCTGAATGTTCGCGACCCGTTTTCCGATGTCTTTGCCGCCCGAGCCTGCGTTGATGTACCTGTCGAAAAACTTCTTCGGAAAGAGATGATTGAAAATATCGATTTTCATGATGTTTCCTTATCGGGCTTTAAAAAACGAACTGCCGCCGCAGCCAGTGTTGCAATTAAAGCCGGCACGGCAGCGGCCCAAAACACGCGCCGAGCGCTGCCTCCGTAGGATAATAAAATGCCGCCAAGAATCGGCCCGAGAATCGAACCGACTCTCCCGATCCCCAACGACCAGCCCACACCCGTCGAACGAATCGGCGTGGGATAAAAATCCGCGCTCAAGGCATTGGACACAGTCTGGCCGCCGATCACCCCCATGCCCGACGCGAATACCGTCATCGCCAGCAAAGGAACCGACGCTCCGGCCTCACCGATCAACAGGATGAAAATGGCCGCGGCAAAATACGTCATTGCCAACGTGCCGAACGACAAGCGCCGGCCTAGCGTGCCGGCCAACAAAAGAGCGCCAACCAATCCACCGATCTGAAATAAAGACGTGACCAGACTCGCCGTCTCCACTTCCATACCCGCGTCGTTCATGATGGTCGGAAGCCAGTTATTCAGGAACCACAGATTGAGAAGGTTCATGAAGAACATCGTCCACAACATCAACGTAACGGCAGCGCGCCCATCGGTGAAAAGCTGCCCAACAGAAAACGAGCCGGACTGATGTTCATCGGCTCCGACGATAAAGTCATCAGGCACGGCCATGCCCGGCATAATGCGGGACAGATATTCCGAAACCTTTCTCTGATTGCCTCCTTTAAGGACGAGGAAGCGAATCGACTCCGGCAGAAGGGCGATCAGAAGAATAGCGACAACGACCGGTATCGTGCCGCCGACGAGAAATACCGACTGCCAGCCGAACTGGCGGATAACGGCGGCCGCAACCCAGCCGGCAACGGCCGAGCCGAAGGAAAAACCGCAAAACATCGTCATGACGGCGGCATTTCGCGTTCGCTTCGGCATGTATTCCGAGGTCAGGGCGATTGCATTCGGCATGGCGCCACCCATGCCGAATCCGGTAAACACCCGGAAAGCCGTAAGCTGCGCAACCGAAGTTGCCGTGGCCGTGAGCAATGATCCTACGCCGAATGCAAGCGCGCACGTAACCAGTACAGGTTTGCGTCCAAAGCGATCCGCGAGAGGACCAAAAATCAGAGCTCCAATCATCATCCCGAACGTTCCGCTCGAAATCACGGAACCTAGAGCAACCCGCGCAATGTGAAGCTGCGCGCTGAGCGCCGGCGCAACGAAGCCCATCACCTGAGCATCGAAACCATCGATGAAGACGACCATGGCGCACATCGAGGCGACCAGCAGTTGATACCTGGTGAATGGCCGCTCATCGATGAATTGGCGTACGTCCAGGACGGCTGTCTGTCTCAAGATGGCGTAACTATACCAAAAAACGGAGGGTATCTATGGCCACAAAAAGGCACAAAAGACTGAAATGCTTTCTGTGATTTTTGTGCCTTTTTGCGGCTATTTTTTACTGCTTCCTACTTGCACACAAAGTTCGCCGCGTCATCGATACTTCCCGATCCCTTGTACTGCGCAATCTTCGGGTACGCGCAGAGCGGCCTCGTGCGATCCACCTCGCCGTTTGTGGAGTGGGACGCAATGATTTGATCGGGGACCGTTCCTTTTTCCACCCATTGTTCGAGCGTGCCCACTTTATCGAACACGTTCGGGCCCTCGCCGCCGCGGCAGTGACCCATTCCAGGCTCCAGGAATAGCCGAATATTGTTTGAAGTTTTCGAGGCACCACCCATCGTACCGACGACGCTCTCGTAGTATTTGATGGTATTCAGCGTCGCCACTTGCGGATCCGACCAGCCGTGATATAGCAGCAGTTTTCCATTGTGCGCGAAGAACTCCTTAAGATCGGGGTCCGTCGCGTTCATCACGTTATTTTCCGGCTTTTCGGCACGCTCGATGCCCTTATCAAAGTCGAACGTGCGCCAATCCCAGTGCGGATCCTTGTAAACGACATACTTGTAGTGATCAAAAATGTTGGCGGATGGATCCGGGCCGGCAGCTTGTATGCCCCAACCGAGTTCCGTACCAGGAACCAAAGAAGGAAAGAGTTCCTTACCGGTCCGCGGATTCTTGCCGGGCGAGTAAATCTTTCTGGCGGCTTCCACTTGAGGAGCAGTCAGACACGAAGCGTTGTCCTCAGCTTTACAAAGCAGGACCTTCGGATCGAACTTACACTGCCGCGGATCTTCGATAAGACCATCCTTGACTCCGTCGAGCGCATCACACGACTTGAGTGCGGCTTCATGGATGGCTGGATATTTGCTGGTTGGGATGTAACTGTCCTTATCCTTCAGAGCGGCCGATGCGATCCACAAAGGCATCGCCGTGCGGTTAGCGGGCGCTCCGGCGATGATGCCATCGTAGTCATTCGGGAACATCTGAGCTTCCTTTAGTCCTTGCCGGCCGCCGGTGGAGCACCCGTTCCAATAAGAAAATTGCGGAGGATTTCCGTAAAACGCCTTGATGAGGAGCTTCGATTTGACGGTCATCTCATGTTCCGATCGATAGCCGAAATCGACGAGCTTCTCCTGATGGCCAAGCGCGAAGCTGCCGCTGCCTCCAACGTGTCCGGTATCGGTGGAGCTTGTGGCGTACCCGCGGGCAAGCGCTTCGGCCATTGCCGAATAGCTGATCACACCCGCCCAGCCGCCGTTCCCGACCGCCTGGTATTTGCCGTTCCAGTTTCCCATGGGCAGCCACACTTGGATCTTGATATCGGAGTCACTCGAGGGCCTCAAGGTTGCGGCGACACGGCAGAACGTAGGGAGTTGCTTGTAAACCGCGTTCTCTTGTGCCGCGCCTCGTCCAGCTTCAGGCAGTGAAAACTGTCCCGCCGCGACGGCCTGGGCTGACGTGATGGTTGCGTTCTCCAGCGAAAGCGATTTCAAGCTCTCGCAGGTGGCAGCAGCAACCGGTGCGGGGGCGAATGCGACCATCGTGACGGCAAGCACTAATAAAACGAAACTGAAACTACGCA